>CAXNJA010000098.1:0-10379 GCA_964202555.1 Mycobacterium sp. | reverse complement strand
TCACCGTCACGCTGATTCGAAACGGACGGGGGTCTTGATCGGCGCCGTTGGTGTTGGTGACCTCGGAGGTGGCCGCCACCATGACCACGCCGCTATCGCCGTCGAGGGTGTCCAATGCCGCGGCGTTGACCGTGCCGCTCGTGACGGCTTTGGAATCGACCGCCGTCTTGATGAAGTCGTCGGCGCTGCGCTCGAAGTCCTCCCGGAACGCTCCGGTGGACAGGTCCAGAACGCGTTGAACGTCGGCTTCGGCGCGGGTGTGGTCGATGGACAGCAGCGCCGTCACACCGGCCCGGGCCGCATCAACGAACTGCAGATCCTGCGAGCGCTGCGCGGCCACCTCCCGGTGCTGCCACAGCATAAGACCGGTCAAGGCCACGCTTGCCCCGGTGAGTAGCGCAGCCAGCACCACGCCTGCCGTGTGCCGCGGCCGGGCGGCCGGGCGTGCGACCGCCTCGGTGTCCTGCAGGCCGGCTGCTTTGGCCCGGGCTTGCGCCGCAACGGCACGGGCTTCGGCTTCGGCCGCTTCGGCCTCGGCCAACTGGGTACGTATGTCGGCCTCCGCCGACGGTGTCTCAATGTCGGCCTCCGCCGACGGGGTGCGTATGTCGCTGCGAGCATCATCGCCGTCGGCGCCGAGCAGATCGTCTGCCTCGACGGCCGGGCGCTCGGGAGTCATAACCCCACGATGGTAGACCGCTGCGAATCTTCGTCATGCCGGACAGGTCTCGTGCCAGACTTTCAACGGTGAGGCGTACAGCGATCGGCGTATCTGTCGGTACGGCCCTGTCCGTGGCTGTTGCCGTCGGCCCGGCCGCACCGCCGGTCGCCGCGGATCCACCGGCGATGCACGCCGTCACCTACACCGTCTACACCGACGTTCCGTTCCACGCCGACATCTACTACCGCGACAGTGAACCGGCCAACTTCGCCGACTACAGCCACAACCCCTACCTGTTCAGCCCGAAGGTCGAGGCCGATCTGGGTCCGGACAAACCGTGGGTGCTCAACGTTCAACTGGCCAACCCCAAGTACTGGGCCATGGTGCTGGGCACCAGTGGGCAGTCCCCGAACCCACCGAATTTCCGCTGCACCCTGGCCGTCGACGGCAACGTCGTGGTCAGCAACTCCGGGCCCAAGGGAGCGCTGTGCTCCCTGCGGAACTGGTGAGGCGCCTCGCCGCCTTAGTCGTCCTAGTCGTCGTCTTAGTCGTCGCGCACCCAGTCACCGCGCAACCAGACGGCGCGGTTGTCCTGGAATGAGCAGGTCAAAAACAAGCCGTCCGGCGCCTGGGCGACGTAGTTCTCGTAGCCGGTACAACTGCTCTTGTGTTCCTTGATGCCGACCATGGGAGGTGACCGGAAAAAACGCGGTTCGTAGCGCCGCGGGGACCCGCAGAACACCAACCGACCCCACGATGTGGTGCCGAAAACATAGGAGGCGGTCTCCGCACAGGGCGCCCCCAGCACCACCCCGGCTTTGATGCCGGGTGTGCAGAAGGCGTCGTTGCATTCGTTGGCCGCGACGGGAGGCGGTATGGCGAGTCCGGCGACCATCAGCGCAGCGGCAGCGGCTACGGTCGATCGCACAACAATCACTGTCGCACACTGCACGATGCCAGGAGGGCCGATGACGTCGAGCGAACCGGAAATGCCCTCCGGGCACGCCGAGCCCGCCGACGCACCGGGCCCGCCCGACTTGGCCTTGCAGGCGCAGTCCGACTTGGCCTTGCAGGCCGAAGCCGAAGCCGCCGCGGCGGAGGAACGCGCAGAGGCGGCCCGCGCCCGGGCTGAGGAACTGCGCCGCCAACTGCGCGCCGAGGACCGGGAAACGCCAGCTCGCGATGCTCCCGCCGACAGCGCCGCCGGCGCCGGGCGGCCGTCCGTGCCGCTGCGTACGGTGGCGCTCGTCCTGGCGACGCTGCTGACCATGGGGTTGCTGAGTCTCACCGGATTCATGGTGTGGCAGCACCGCGAGCACACCGAGCAGCGCCAGCGTGCCGCCGAATACGCCGCCGCAGCCCGCCAGGGTGTGATCAACCTGATGTCCATCGACTACGCCACCGCGCAGGACAGCGTGCAACGGGTCCTGGACGGCTCCACCGGGAAGTTCCGGGCCAACTTCGCCGACACCGCAGAGGATTTCGTCAAAGCGCTTAAGGACGAGAAGATCACCACCAAAGCCACGGTCAACGACGCCGCGGTGGAATCGATGACCGCCGACTCCGCCGTCGTCATGGTCTCGGCCACCTCACGCCGGGAGGGACCACAGGCTCCCAAAGACCAGCAGCAGCCGCGGCTGTGGCGAGTGGTGCTCACCCTCGAACGCGACGGCGACCAGATCAAAATGTCCGGCGTCGAGTTCGTCTGAAGTCACATGCATCGGGATCCGGCTGTGCCCCAATGGCGGCAGTTCGCCGCCGCCTCCGAGCGCCACGGCGCACCAGTCGGCGACTACACCGAGTTATGGCGATGGTCGGTGAGCAACCCGGCCCGGTTCTGGCGTGCGGTGTGGGAATTCTTCGACATCCCCGCGGCGGTCGGCCCCGGCGCGGGGGACGACGCGATCCTGGCTGAGGCCACCATGCCCGGCGTGCGGTGGTTCCCCGGCGTACGGCTCAACTACGTCGATCAGGTGCTGCGGCACGGCGGGCAGCCGGGCGCGGCGATCATCGGCGTCGACGAGGATGGCACTCGCACTGAGATCAGCTGGTCGCAACTGCCCGGCCGGGTCGGTGCACTGGCCGCCGAGTTGCGCCGACGTGGTGTCGGACCCGGCGACGGTGTCGTCGCCTACCTGCCCGACATCGCCGAGGCGGTGGTGGCGTTCCTGGCCACCGCGGCGGTCGGGGCGGTGTGGTCCTCCTGCGGGCAGGACTACGCACCGCAGGGCGCTGCGGCACGCCTGAGTCAGCTGAATCCAAAGGTGTTGTTCAGCGCTGCCGGCTACCGGCACGGTGGCCGGTGGATCGACAAGAACGCCGACACCGCCGGACTTCTGGCACTGTTGCCGTCGTCGGGATCCGTTGCACCGCAACTGATTGTGCTCGACAGCGACGACTACCGCGGTATCGTCGCGGAGGCGGTCGAGCCCGAGGTAACCCCGGTTGATTTCGACCATCCGCTGTGGGTGCTGTTCACCTCGGGGACCACCGGCCGGCCGAAGGGGATCGCACACGGCCATGGCGGGGTGCTGCTCGAACACCTCAAAGCCGCGGTGCTGCACGCCGATCTGGGTGGCGGTGAGGTGTTCTTCTGGCAGACCGCGCTGAGCTGGATGATGTGGAACTTCCGGGTCGGCGGCCTGCTGTGCGGCGCCACGACGATCGGCTACAGCGGCAATGCGCTCTACCCCGACGCCGACCGACTGTGGCGACTCGTCGCCGACGAAGGGGTGACCTTCTTCGGCACCAGCCCGGGGCATCTGCTGGCCTGCCGCAAGGCCGGTCTGCATCCCGGCGTCGAGCACGACCTGAGCCGGCTGCGAACGGTGGGCAGCACCGGTTCGCCGTTGCCGGCCGACTTGTTCGACTGGGTGAAGACCGAGGTAGGCGGCGGCGTCGAGGTGTCCTCGATCAGTGGCGGCACCGACGTCGTCAGCGCGTTCGCCGGGGGCACCGCCGGCGTCCCGGCCCTGCCCGGCGAATTGGCCACCCGCTACCTGGGCGTGGATCTGCACAGTTGGTCACCGGCGCGCGAACCCCTCGTCGGTGAGGTGGGCGAACTGGTGATCACCACGCCGATGCCGTCGATGCCGATCGGATTCTGGGGTGATGCGGATGGATCCCGTTATCGGGCAGCGTATTTCGACCACGAGTGGGCCGATGGGCCCGCCCCCGGAGTATGGCGGCACGGCGACTGGGTGACCGTCACCGAGCGGGGCTCGCTGATCATTCACGGCCGCAGCGACGCCACGTTGAACCGCAACGGCATCCGGATGGGATCGGCGGACATCTACGAAGTGGTCGAGGGCCTCGACGAGGTGACCGAGGCCTTCGTGGTCGGCGTGGACGGCCCCGACGGGGCCTACTGGATGCCACTGTTCGTCGTGCTGGCAGCGGGCCGGGAGCTGGACGACGCCCTGACTGGTGAGATCCGCGCCGCGATCCGGAGCCGGCTGTCACCGCGGCATGTGCCCGACGACGTCATCGCCGCGCCGGGAGTGCCGCACACCCGCACCGGCAAGAAACTGGAGGTGCCGGTGACGGCGATCCTGGCCGGGCACAGCGAGGTGTCGCTGGATCCGCGGGCGATCGACCGGCCCGAACTGATCGACTGGTACCGCGAGCAGGGCCGCGCGCACCGCTGGTAGACACAAGACATGACGGCACATTCCTCCCCGACGGTTTTCATCTCCGGCGCTGCGGCCGGCATCGGCCGGGCCACCGCAGTGCTTTTCGCCCAGCGCGGCTATCGGGTCGGCGCCTACGACGTCGACCTGGCCGGACTGGCGAGCCTGCGAGACGAGATCAGCATCCGCGGCGGTGACATCGCCATCGGACAACTCGACGTCAGCAGCGCCGAAGACTGGGCACTGCAACTGGAGGCGTTCACCGGTCCCTCCCGCCGACTGGATGTGCTGGTGAACAACGCCGGGGTGCTCAGCCACGGCCGGTTCGAGGAGATTGGGCTGCAGACCCAGCGCCGCATCGTGGACGTCAACGTCTACGGCACGATGGCCGGCCTGCACACCGCGTTTCCCTACCTGCGCGACACGCGGGGCGCCCAGGTGGTCAACCTGTGTTCGGCGTCGGCGATCTACGGCCAGCCCGAAATGGCCACCTACTCGGCGTCGAAGTTCGCGGTGCGCGGGCTGACCGAGGCGCTGGAACTGGAATGGCGTCGCTATGGCATCCGGGTGATCGCGATGTGGCCGCTGTTCGTGCAGACCCCGATGGTCGACGGTGTGCAGACCAACGCCACCAGGCGACTCGGGGTGCATCTGAGCGCCGAGGATGTGGCCAAGTCCATCTATGCCGCCACGCACTCCACTCCCTCCCGGCTGCCCAAGGTGCACTACCCGGTGGGCCGGCAGACCAAGGTGCTGGCGGGCTTGGCGCAGGTATCACCGAACTGGGCTTCCCGCCTGCTCAACAAAGCGGTGACGAAAACCTGAAACCGCCGTGGAGCTCCTGCCGGCGCTCAGCCCACCGGTCGTGGCCCGCGGGGCGGCTGTTGATTCTGCACGAACGAACTGCACAGCCCGATGTTGCTGGCGATGCACGGGATCCCGTTGATGGTCGCGGTGTTCACTGGCGCCAGGCACTGGGCGGTGTAGGGATTGGGCACGAAACCCGGCGCGCAGCCCTGGGCGTGGGCGGTGGGGATGGCCAGAACAGCACCGGCTAGCAGCGCTGCGCCGCACGCGGCGAGCAGGACCTGCCGTGGTGCCGACACCTGAGAACCTCTTCTGTTGACCGGCTTTGCTGAATCCACGGTACGCGTAGGATCGCCGCCATGCCTGCGCCCATCGAGCACCCCGACGACGCCGCTCTGGCCTATCCGACGTCGACCGGCGGGCCCGCGACATCACGGCCTGCGCCGGGTCGGTGGATGGCGCCGGCCGCGCTGGTGCTGTCACTGCTGGCGGCCGGCGGCGCCGGATGGGCGTTGCTGAAGCCGGCTCCGACACCGGAACCGCCCAGTATCTTCGCCGCCAATCCCGCCGCGGACGACCCGAGAGCCCGGGCCTGCAAAGTCGCCGAAGTGGTGGCCGGGGGCGTTGCGCTGCAGTCGCAGGCCGACCTCGGACCCGAACCGGTCGCGCTGGAAACCGTAGCCGCCAACACCCGGCTGGCGATGGCCGGCGGGGCGGCCTACCTGCGCGAGGCGACACCGTCGAACACCCCGGCCGAACTCGCCGAGCCGATCGCGGCGCTGGCGGGCCAGTTGCAAGACATCGCCCAGCACTTCTTCGTCGGGCAGACCAGCGCCGTCCCGGAACAAGCTGACCGGTTGAAGGCCGCAACCGAGACGACGACGAAACTGGGGGAGCTGTGCAAATGACGAGGATGCGACGGGTGTTCGCGCTACTGACCGCCGCGGCGGCCGCAGCCTTGTGTGTGGCCGCGCCCGCGGCAGCCGAGCCTCCCCCGCCTCCCCCGCCGCCCGTCCCGGCCCCCCTGCCGGTTCCGCCTCCGCCGGGCCCACCGCCCCCGCCGGCCCCGCCGCCTCCGCCCGGGCCGGCCGGCGTCATCGGGCAGATCGGCAACCCACTCGGGCAGACGGGCAGCCAGCCGACCGGTCCGTTGGGCCTACCGGATCTGTCCAGCTACGCCAGCAGCCTGCTCCTCGGCCAGACCGCCGCCCCGGCGCTGCCGGGCACGCCGGCCGCCGCCGTCCCCGACCTGCGCGCCTTGAACCCGCAGTACCTGGTGCCGCTGAACCAGGATCCGGCCGCGCCGGGCCAGGGCACGCTCACCCCCGGCATCGGGCCCAACGAGGACATTCCCGGCGCCGGCCGGATCTCCTTGCTGCGCCGCCTCTACGAGATGCACCAGGCCGGGGATCTCCGGGGTGGCTTGCTCGGCCAGGTGCCGCCCGAGGAGTTCTACGAACACCTGCCACCGGCCCCGACCGGCTGATCACGGCCGCCGCGGCCGCGCTGCTGAGCGGTATCGGCGTCGTCTGCGGTTAGATTCAGACGGTGCGAGTCGATGGGCGTGAGATTGCCGTAACCGGTGATCTTCTGCAGCCACTGACGCGGCGCACCAATGACATCGTCCGCCTGGTCCTGTCGACTCTGTTTCTGGCAGTTGTCATCTTCAGTTCCCTGATCACCCGTAGCGACTGGGTCGGGTTGGAGAAGTCGGTCTCCCGGATCGTGGGGGTGCTGACCCCAGCGCAGTCCAACGCGGTCTACCTGGTCTACGGCGTCGTGATCGTCGCCCTGCCGTTCGTGATCCTGGTCGGCCTGATCGCCGGTCGGCAGTGGAAGTTGTTGGGCGCCTACGCTGCTGCCGGGTTCATCGCCGTGGTGTCTTTGTCGATCTCGGGCAGGGGTTTCGCGGCACCCAGCTGGGATCTCGACCTCGACGAGCGGCTGTCGACAATGCTGTCGCAGTTCCTCGACGACCCACGGTGGATCGCGATGCTCGCGGCGGTACTAACGGTGTCCGGGCCGTGGCTGCCGACCCGCTGGCGTCGCTGGTGGTGGACGCTGCTGCTGGCCTTTGTTCCGATTCACCTGGTGGTCAGCGCGGTGGTCCCGGCCCGATCGCTGCTCGGCCTGTCCGTCGGCTGGTTCGTGGGGGCGTTGGTGGTCCTGGTGGTCGGCACGCCGGCGCTGGAAGTGCCTCTCGACGGCGCGGTACGGGCACTGGCCCGCCGCGGATTCAGCACCGACGCGTTGACCGTGGTGCGGCCGGGCGGGAACGGGCCACTGGAACTGCTCGCCACCGACGACTCCGGCCACAGCGCCGTCGTCGAACTGTACGGGCCCAACCAGCGCAGCGGCGGTGCCGTGCGGCAGTTCTGGCGCTGGCTTGTCCTGCGCGACAGGGAAACTGCGCCACTGCAGATGTCGCTGCACCGCGCCGTGGAACACCGCGCCCTGATGGCCATCGCCGTCGGCGACCTCGGCGTGGCCAACACCAGCACGGTGAGTCTGGCCGGCCTCGAGCGCGGCTGGACCATGTTCGCCCACAGCACCCCGCGGGGAACCGCGCTGCAGCACGTCACCGACGACGGCGCCGTGGCTGCCGTCTGGGAGTCACTCGGTGTGCTGCACCGCAACCAGATCTCCCACGGCGACTTGCGGCCCAGTGAGATCACCGTCGACGCCGACGCCGCATTTTTCGGTGGTTTCGGAAACTCCGAGTACGGTGCCGCCGAGGAGCAACTCCAATCCGACATCGCCCAGTTGCTGGCCACGACCACCGACAAGTTCGGCGCCGAAGCGGCGGTGCGGGCAGCGATCGACGTTTTCGGCACCGACACCGTGCTGGCCGCCTCCCCCCGGCTGACCCGCTCGGCGATGCCCGCCCGAATCCGCCGCAGCCTGACCGACCCGAAAGCCGTGCTGGCATCGGCCCGCGACGAAGTCAAACTGCAGACCGGGGCGGTGGCAATCCAGACCGAGACCATCACCCGGTTCACCCGCAAGCAGGTCATCCAACTGGTGTTACTGGTGGCGTTGGTGTACGTCGCCTACCCGTTCATCAGCACCGTGCCCGCTTTCCTCAGCGAATTGCGCAACGCCAACTGGTGGTGGGCGTTACTGGGTCTCACTGTGTCGGCGACGACCTACTTCGGAGCGGCCGCCGGCCTGTGGGCCTGCGCCGGAGGAATGGTCTCGTTCCGGAACCTCACCATCATGCAGTTCGCCAACACTTTCGCCGCGACCACAACACCGGCCGGCGTGGGCGGGTTGGCGCTGAGCACCCGCTTTCTCCAGAAGGCCGGGCTTGGCACCGTCCGCGCCACCGCGGCCGTGGCGGTCCAGCAGGCGGTACAGGTGATCACCCACGTGTCACTGCTGATCTTCTTCTCCGTCGCCGCCGGCGCCTCAGCCGACCTATCGCACTTCGTCCCGAAAATGACGTTGGTCTACCTGATCGGGGGCATCGCACTCGGGGCGGTCGGCGCATTCCTGTTCGTGCCCAAACTACGGAACTGGCTGGATACCGCCGTCCGGCCGAAGATCAATGAAGTCGGCGGCGATCTTGTGGAGTTGGTGCGCGAACCCAAGCGCTTCGCGCTGATCGTACTCGGCTGTGCCACAACCACTCTCGGCATGGCATTCACGTTGTGGTGCAGCATCATGGCCTTCGGGGGCGGCACCAATTTCGTAACCGTCACCGTGGTGACCATGGTCGGCGGCACACTGGCCTCGGCCGCCCCCACTCCGGGCGGCGTCGGCGCGGTGGAGGCCGCCCTCATCGGCGGGCTTGCCGCGTTCGGGGTGCCCACCGCCGTCGCCGTGCCCTCAGTCCTGCTGTACCGGGTGCTGACGGTCTGGCTGCCGGTATTCGCGGGGTGGCCGATCATGCGATGGCTCACCAACCGGGACATGATCTAGCGCCGGTTCGGCGATGAGAGGATCAGCGTCATGACCCCATGGCATGACCTCACCGGACACGTCGCACTCGTCACCGGGGGAAACAGCGGGATCGGACTGGGCATGGCCCGCGGTCTGCGCAGAGCCGGTGCAGCAGTTGCGATTTGGGGCACCAACGCTGAGAACAATGCTTCAGCACTGGCCGAACTGGGAGCGGAGGACTCCGCGGCGCCGTTGGCCGCCTTCCGGGTGGACGTCGGTGACGAAGCCGCCGTGGCACGCGGGGTCGAGGAGACTCTGGAGACCTTCGGTCAGATCGACTCCTGCTTCGCCAACGCCGGAGTCGGCGGACGGCCGTCACCCATTGACCAGATGTCCACCGAGGAGTGGCGGCGCGTGATGGCGGTCAACCTCGACGGTCAGTTCTTCACCGTCCGAGCCGTAGCGGGTCCCATGAAAAGACGGGGCAGCGGATCTATCGTCTTCACCAGCAGCGTGTCGATGAGTGACGGTTTGGCGTTCTCGACCCACTACGCGGGCGCCAAGGCGGCACTCACCGCAATGGCCCGCGGGCTCGCCGTGGAGTTGGCGCGCAACAACATTCGCGTCAACGCGCTGGTTCCGGGCTGGACTCGGGCGGCGATGACCGAAGGACTCCTGGACTCCCCCGCCGCCCAGACCAAGATCCTGCCCCGCGTGCCACTGCGACGCTGGGGGACTCCCGAAGACTTCGAAGCAGTGGCGGTGTGGCTGGCCAGTCGGGGTTCGAGTTACGTCACCGGACAGACTTTCGTCATCGACGGCGGCTACACCGTCTTCTGACGCCCGCCGCGGGGCAAATGGCGCCCGCCGCGGGGCAAATCGGACTTTGCCGGGCGACGGCGATCGACGTGGCGCCCGCGCGGTGCGCGGCCATCTGATCGTCGTCAGGCCTGAAGTTAGCTGTCGCAGCGTGGATGGGTGGACTAGGGGGACGCCACCTTGTCGACTTAAAGCAGAAAAATCCGGTGCCGACTGTGAATTCTGGGGCCACTGGGGACAGTGTTAAAGAATTGCCAGCAATGCACATCGGCGACGCAATGTTCACCTGACCGGGCAGAGTTAACACCCTGAATAGTTTCTACGTCGGGGTCAGGAGGTACTTGCTGACATGCCATACTTCGGCGCGAGCGCGGAGCGATGACCGCGCCTTGGCGGCAAGGATCAATACATGTCCTCAGCAGACTCCACCCAGCCCACCGGCGATCGTCAGCCTGCCAAGGCACGCCGGCGTCGCGCGGGAGTTCGCAAGATCGAACTCGGCAACCGGACCCTCCCGGAGTCTGCACCCTCAGGATCAGCCCGCTACGTAGGGCGGGTCGGCGCACTCGCCGTCGCACTCG
>CAXNJA010000097.1:0-10395 GCA_964202555.1 Mycobacterium sp. | reverse complement strand
CTGACCGGGGTTCAGCGGGTCGTCGGTCGGCGAGGACTCCCAGGTGCCCGGGATGGCGATCATCTGGACGTCGGGGCAGCTGGCGTCCTGGAAAGCCGGCCGCGGCTTCTGGCCGGGAACGCTGGTGGGCGGAACCGCGGACGGTGGCGTCGCCGTCGGCGGCGGCCCGGGCCGGCGCACGACGATCACGATGATCGCCACCACGAGTCCGACCACCAGGGCGACCGCACCGGCGGCGATCAGTGCCAGGATGCGGTGCCGGCGACGGCGGACGGCGGACTTCGGCAGCGTGCTCTTGGAGGTGCGCCGGTTCGACCCGGCGTTGTTCGGCCTGGGATTGTTGCGTGTCATCTGTTCAGGGTCTTATTCAGCGTCTTGATCAACAGAGTTTCTCGGTGGCGATGCTGATGTAGCTCCCGATGGTCGTGTCTACCTCGAGATAGGCCACATCCGGCGCCGGCCGGTCCGGTGCGGCTGCGACGTCGCTGCGCACCATCGGTGCAACCGCATCCAACACCGCCTGCTCACTCTGGCCGGCGGCGTTGGCCTGGCACACGTAGGCGCCGATGCTGAGCGCCCGCAGATCGTTGGACGGCTGCACCCCGGCCGCAAGCAGCGCGTCGAGGTAGCCGCGCTGGGCCGGAGTCAGATCGGGTTTGCCGGACAACTGGTCGGCGTCCGGGGATGCCACCACGTCGAAAGCATCGCCGTCGGCCTGCGAGGACTGCTCCGAGGGTAGGGCGACGGTACTGATCAAGTCGCCTCCCGGGGAGGAACAGCCAGCCAGCAGCCAGGCTGCGGGTGCCAGGAGACCAGCCATCAGCAGACGGTTCGGCGTCAGGCCCAAGGGCCTGACGCCGGTTGCCGCGAGTTTGCTGGGCGATCCGCTGTCCGGACGGTGCACACCGACCACAGTACCGGTTGCCAGGCAGTGTTCACCGCCGCCAGGATTGCGGATCGTTAACGGCTCAGCTGCGGGCTTAACCCAGTGCGGCAGCGATGTCGCCGGCAATTGCACCGAGCTGTCCGGACCAGCTGCCCCAGTCGTGGCCGCCGCCGCCGGTGATGTTGAAGTTGCCGTTGCGGCCACGCTGCTCGCGATAGTGCGCGTAGAAGATCCGGTTGCTGCCCTGTGCCACGCTGCAGTCGCCGCCGCCCATCGCGGCGGGATCGCCACAGGCGGTGGCAGTCGGGCTGTACACCCACAACCGGGTGTTGTTGAGGACCAGCAATTTGACGTGGACGTTGGGATCCCGGAATTTCCACCGGCCCAACTGGGGGGCACCCCACATGGCCTCGACATTGCCACCGCCGTTGTTGATGGCAGTGGAGATGACGCCGTTGGTCTGGGTGTCAGAGGGGTTCAGGAAGCCTGACAGCGAACCGGCGTAGCTGTAGCGGTCGGGATGGAAGGCCGCCATGGTGATCGCGGCGGTGCCGCCCTGGGACGCTCCGACGATGGCGTGACGGTTGGGGGCCAGGCCCTTGTTGGCGGCCAGCCAGTTCGGCAGTTCGTCGGCGAGGAAGGTCTCCCACTGCTTACTGCCGTCGCGCTCCCAGTTGGTGTACATGCTGTAGGCGCCACCGGCCGGGGCGACCACTGACAGACCGCTGCCGGCCAAGGTGTTCATCGCATTGCCGGCCGTCACCCAGTTGCTGACGTCGGGCGCGGCGTTGAAGGCGTCGAGCAGGACGATCGCCCGCGGGCCGCCGCCCTGGAAGGCGACCGGGATGTCGCGGCCCATCGCCGCCGACGGCACCATCAGGTACTCCACGCCTGCGGCGGTGGCTTTCGGCGCCATCGTCGGTGTCGCAGCGCCCCACAACCCCATTCCCAGGATCACGGCACCGATGACCCGGAACAGTTTCACCAGACTGCTCATACCCACCTCACGTCGAGTCGTTGCACGTAGTGAATCACACCGTCCATCCAGCGGCTTCGCGTTTGACCCCGATACACCGGCGGCGACGAACCAGGTCAGGTCTGTCGCCACCGACCGTTGCGCGCCGTCGTCAGTTGGCCGGCGACGGTGCAGCAGCAGCACGATCAGCGGCCGGCGCCGGAGTTGGAGCCTCGGCGGCCGGGGTGGTTCCGGGCACGGCCGGGGACGGCTGCGGGGTGGCACCGAGCACCCGTTGGATGTCGGACTTCATCTGCTGAATCTGCTGGCCCCAGTAGCCCCAGCTGTGGGTGCCGTTCGCCGGGAAGTTGAAGACGCCGTTGCGCCCGCCCGCCGCCAGGTACTTGTCGCGGAAGGTCTTGTTGGTGCGCAGCGTGAAGCCCTCCAGGAACTTGGCGTTGATGAGGTTGCCTGCGCTGGCACCCGCGTCGAGGTCGGACTGCTTGCCGTCGCCGCAGTAAATCCAGACCCTGGTGTTGTTGGCGACCAGCTTGCCGACGTTCACCGTCGGGTCGTTGCGCTTCCAGGTCGCGTTGCCGCCCCGGCCCCACATGTCGTCGGGGTCGAAACCACCGGCGTCACCCATGGCCAGCCCGACCAGCGTCGGCCACCAGCCCTCGGACAGGTTCAGAAAGCCCGAAAGCGCCGCTGCATACGTGAATTGCCGGGGATGCCAGATCGCCAGCGTCAGGGCCGCCGAGCCGGCCATCGACAGCCCCACGGCGGCACTGCCGGTGGGTTTGACCTGCCGCTTGGCCGCCAGCCAGTTGGGCAGTTCGCTGGTCAGGAAGGTCTCCCACTTATAGGTCGTGCAGCCGGCTTTGCCGCAGGCAGGTTTGTACCAGTCGCTGTAGAAGCTGGACTGGCCGCCGACCGGCATCACCACCGACAGCCCCGAGTCCAGGTACCACTCGAAGGCGGGGGTGTTGATGTCCCAGCCGCTGAAGTCTTCCTGGGCGCGCATGCCGTCGAGCATGTAGACCGCCGGGGAGTTGGCGCCGCCGCTTTGGAACTGGACCCGGATGGAACGGCCCATTCCGGCCGACGGCACTTCGAGGTACTCCACCGGCAGGCCAGCCCGGGAGTACGCCCCGGCGCTCGCCGAACCGCCGGCGACGCCGATCAGTCCGGGCAGCACCGCGACGACACCGGCCGCCACGGTGACACGGCGCAGCACCTTGTCAACGAACGTCATGCAACTACCCATCCCTGTGTATCCGAAGCCTGTGTATCGCCTGTGTTCCGAGCCCTGTATTGGGCGTCATCAGGACACTGATTGCGCGGACTTTCGGCGGCCGCGGCGCCCCGGGTAGTCAACCACGAAATAGCCGGCGCACTTGAATCGTCAATCGCCCCACCCCAGGCCCAGCGCTACAACTCAGCAAACTGCTTCGCGTTAGGGCCCGGTAGCCGGAAATCCGGTGTAGGGCGGCTTCTCGGCCGCCGGTTCGGGCAGGCTGCAGCGCAGCAGTTCATACCTGGGTACCCGGTCGATCCGGTATCGGGTGAACTCCAACGCACGGTTGACGTTGCCGATGAAACGGGGCCGGGTCATCGGCTCGCGGATCGACGTGAGCATCTCGACGGTGCCCGGGCAGCCGAGTGCGACTTGGGCCTGCTCGATCCAGCCCTCGTCGAGGTACTCCGGGATCCACGGGCGTTCCTTGAGCCACGGCCCCTCGGCCACCGCCCAGTCCGGGAACAGGTTCTTGTCGTGGCCGATGCGGCCGTCCTCCAAGCGGGCGGTATGGGCGGCCAACGGGTTGACCAGACCGATCTGGTCGATCACCCGGGTGTCCAACCCGACATTCATGCCGAGCATGCCGAGGTTGGTGAAAAACACTGTGTGCATGGCATTTTGGCGACGCCAGTCCTCCAGCGACACCCCGGGCGGCGGCGGCTCCTCCGGTGGCTTCTGCGGCACCACATCCCAGACATCCCAGTTGCCCGACGGCAGCAGCAGCGCGCCGTCAGGGGTGTTGTTGATGGCGATCAGCACCCCTCGCATCCTCGGATAGTCCAGGTAGTCCGCCGCGGTCAAAGGGTGGGCGTGGCCGGTGGCCTGGGAATAGAACTTGCGTTCATCGACGATCCCGGAGTAGGTGACCCGGGTGGCGTCGCGCCCCATGCCTTGCGAGTTGGCCGCCCACAGTGCCCAGCCCACCAGGGCCAGCCACAACGCCAGGGCCGCCCCGACAAGCCGGTAGTTCTTCTCGCGAGGGAAGCCGTTCGGTAGGTCGCTGAACCGGAAGCCCGCCGGGAGGATGACAGGGACCACCGCGACCGGAATCAGCAGACAGAACAGCGGCGCGAGCAACACCCGGCCGTGCATGAAGTCACCGCCCTGGCGGATCCAGTAAAGGGCCTGCAGCACGCCGCTGAGAACCATGAAGGCCACGACGGCGGCCGGGGACTGGATGCGCGGGGTTCTGCGAACCTCGCCCGGCCGGCGGGCGGGCGCACGGCCGACAAGTAACACCGCGACCAGAGCGATCACCAGCACCGCCGGAAACAGGAGCGCGTAGGGGCCGGTGAGGTTGTGCAGGTAGGTCAGGCCCTGGCCCCACTTGCTGCCGGAGGCATCCTTGGCCAGGGCGGTCTGCGGGACCACCAGTGCGTAGTAGCCCATCCGGAAGATCTGGTAGCCGACCGGCAGTAGTCCACCGGCGAGCACGATGAGCCCGCGCCGGGCCCATCCCCGCTCGGCGATCACCATCATCAGCAACGCCACCCCGCCGATGAGCGCCAGCTCGGGGCGGACCAGCACGCTCAGACCGGCGACGAAGGCCAGCGCGGCCAACCCGGCCGCCGTCGACTGCCTGCCCTGCGCCCAGCGCACCATCATCCACCACAGCCCGCCCAGCCAGGCGGTCACCAGACCGTTCTCCAGGCCGGAGGTGGCGAAGTCCCGGGCCGGCGGGATGGCGATGTAGACCAGCGCACCGGCAGGCAGGAACACCGCCGCGTTACCGGCCAGGCGGGGCGCCCACAGCCGGGCAGTGCCCAGCATCGCCATGGCGACCCCGGCGACACTGAAGATCAGCGACAGCGCCAGCGCCACATATTCCAGTCGCAACGGCCCACCGAGCAGGCTGCCCACGTACACCAGGTAGGTCCAGGCCGTGGAGGTGTTGGACTCCACCCGCTCCCCGGCGTTGAACACCGGGCCGTTGCCGGCCAGCAGGTTGCGGATGGTGCGCAGGACGATCAAACCGTCGTCGGCGATCCAGCGGCGTTGCCAGGCTCCCCAGAACCACAGCCCCGAAACCACCGCCACGGTCACCCACAGGCTTATCCGGGTGAGCGGGGCCCTACCGAAGGCGGACGACGGAAACGCCTGGGCGCGCAGTGCGGGCACCCGGACTCGCGCGCCACCGACAGCCGTTGCGCTAACTGAGGACGGCGGCGGCAATGACGGTTCCGATCCAGGCCAGGGCCAGTAGTTGCAGCACCCGGTCGCGAAGGGCGATGTCCTCCGGTTCGCCGGCCATGCCGCCGTCGATGTCGACCGCGTACCGCAGGATCGCGATGGTGAACGGGACCATCGAGATGACGAACCAGGATCCGCTGTCGCCGTCGCGTTCAAAGGCCCACAGCCCGTAAAAGACCACCACGGCGGTCGCCGACAGCGTCCAGACGAATGTCAGGTAGGTGCTGGTGTAGCTCTCCAGCGACTTGCGGATCTTGGCGCCGGTGCGTTCGGACAACTGCAGTTCGGCGTAGCGCTTGCCGGCCGCCATGAACAACGACCCGAACGCCATCACCAACAGGAACCACTGTGACAGCGGGATGCCGCCCGCCACACCGCCGGCGATCGCCCGGATGAGGAAGCCGGACGACAGGATGCAAATATCCAGTACCGCTTGATGTTTGAGCCCGAAGCAGTACGCCAGCTGGATGACCAGATAGACCGCCATCACCACAGCCAGTTTCGGTGTGACCCACCACGAGATGGCCAGACTTGCCACCGCGAGCACGACGGCGATGCCATAGGCCATGCCGACCGGCAGCACCCCGGCGGCAATCGGCCGGAACCGCTTGGTGGGGTGGGCCCGATCGGCCTCGACGTCGCGGGCGTCGTTGACCAGATAGATCGACGACGCCGCCAGGCAGAACACCACGAAGGCGATCGACACCTTGTAGAGCACCGACAGATCGAAGTGGGCGCCGCCGCCCAGCGCTGCCAGCGGGGCGGCGAACACCAGCAGGTTCTTCACCCACTGCCGAGGCCGGACCGCCTTGATGATTCCGGCGAACAGATTGCTGGGCGGGCCGGCGACCGTCGTCTCGCTCATCGTCAGTCACTGTCCTTCCGGGGGCCCGTCTGGCTCCCCCCGAGTCGGGTGGTGGTCCTGGCAACCGCCGCACCGACGGCCATGCCGGCGAGCACGTCGGTGGGATAGTGCACCCCGAGCACCAGCCGCGAGAGCGCCATCAGTGGCACGGCGACCAGTGGCAGCGGCGACCGGGTGGCTCGGCACAGCAGCATAGCCGCGGCGGTGGACGAGGTGGCGTGCGCCGACGGGAAGCTCAGCGTGCTGGGCGTGGCCACATTGACGGCGATGTCGGGATGGTGCGGGCGGCGCCGGCGCACCGCGAGTTTGATCGCGATCGCCGCGGCGTGGGCCGCTACCGCGCCGACACCGACCAGCAGCCAGTCGCGGCGGCGCCGTGGCGCGAGCACCGCGCCGACCGCGGACAGCGCCATCCAGCCGGCGGCGTGCTCGCCGAAGTGCGACATGGACCGGGCCACCCCGACGACCGGCGGTGAGGCGAGCCTGGACTGGACGGCGACCAGCGCGGCCACTTCACCGCCGGGTGGGCCGGCCTCAGGCATTGATCGCCGCTTGGTCGAACAGCACTGTCTCCCACTTTTGCTGGCTGGACAGTTCCGGCAGCGCCTCGCGGTAGACCCGTCGCATGTGGTCGTACTTGCGGGCCAGCCGGATGTGCTGGCGCAGCGATGCTTTCAGCAGAGCAAACATCTTCGTCCGGTCGCGCTGGCGGTAGACCACGCCACGGCCGTCAGCGGTGGTGACGGTGACCCCGTCGACGTTGCACAGCAGGAACCAGCGCGCGTCCTGGGTGGCGACGTTGAGTTGCGGACGCTGATGATGGGCCGGGTCGGCCTGGCTCAACTGGTGAATCAGGCCGCGCGCCAGGCGCATCCCGATGACAGGCTTTGCGACCGGCGGCTTGTGCGCCCCGGTCCGTCCACTCGGCGCCGGCAGCGCGGTGGCGGCCGGTAGCACCACCGCATCGGGATACTGCTGACGCAGGGCCCGCACCTCGGGCAGTGCTGACTCCAGGATGGAGAAGATGTGCTCCGGGCCGGCCAGGAAGTCCTCGATGGCCTTGTTCTGGATCGCCACCGTCGAATACTCAAGGCACATCAGGTGTTTGATGGTGGCTTTGATCGAGCTTTTCAGCAGACCTTTGACCGGGGCGTCCCAGTGCAGAGTTGACACCACCAACCGGTTACGCAGATGGAAGTACGCCTGCCAGTCGATGGCATCGTCCTTGTCGCTCCAGGCCATGTGCCAGATCGCGATTCCGGGCATCGTCACAGTCGGATAGCCGTGCTCGCCGGCCCGCAGGCCGTAGTCGGCATCGTCCCACTTGATGAACAGCGGCAGCGGCTGGCCCAGTTCCTCGGCGACCTGACGCGGGATCATGCACATCCACCAGCCGTTGTAGTCGACGTCGATTCGCCGGTGTAGCAGCTTGGATCGGACGTCCTCGTCGTCGCCGGCCGGAGCCTTGGCGACGTCCAGGGGGTACTTAGCGAAGTCGTGGTCGTACTCGGTGTGCGGGGCGTTGGTCCACATGAAGTTGGCGCGGTTGACGATCTCACCCATCACATGCAGGTGCGATGGCTCCTGCAGATTGAGCATCTGCCCACCGATGAGGGTGGGGGTCTTGGCGAACCGGTTGAGCGCCAGCGCCCGCAGGACGGAGTCCGGCTCGACGCGGATGTCGTCGTCCATGAACAGGATCTGTTCACAGTCGGTGTGGCGCAGCGCCTCCATCATCACCCGGCTGTAGCCGCCGGACCCACCCAGGTTGGGCTGGTTGTGGATGGACAGCCGATCACCCAGTGCGGCGGCTGCCGCCGGGAAGTCGGGATGGTCCCTGGCCTTCTCGGTGCCCTGATCGGCGACGATGACCGCTCCGATCACGTTGTTGACCAACGGGTCTGAGGTCAGGGCTTTCAAGGCGTTGACGCAGTCGGCCGGCCGGTTGAAGGTCGGGATTCCGACGGTGATGTCGGCGCGACCGGGCGCGGGCACCGGGGCGTACCAGGCGGCGCTGTGCACGACCGTCTTGGTGTCGGTGGTGATGTCGAACCAGATCCAGCCGCCGTCCTCGAAAGGCGCCAACTCAATCTCGAATTCCGCTGCAGCAGGGGCGGATCCGTCGCTGATGATCTCAGAACCGCCCACGCTGATCCGCGCTCCGGTGGCCTTGGAGCGGTAGACGTCGATGCGAGCGGTGCCGGTCAGTTCGACCCGCAGCACCGTGGAAGTCAATATCGACCAGCGTCGCCAGTAACTGGCCGGGAAGGCGTTGAAGTAGGTGGCGAAGGACACCTCGGACTCGGCACCGATCTGCAGGCAGGTGCGGCTTTCGGCGTGCGCCCGGCCGGCGTTGGTGTCGGATTCCTCGATGTAGAGCTTGCGTACGTCGAGGGGTTCGCCGGGACGCGGCAGAATGATTCGCTGCAGCAGGCTGACCGCGCGGGACTGGCCGCCCACGATCGGCCCGGATGGGATGTCGCTCATGTGGTGCTGCTTTCGTCGACCGTCAGCGGTGCACCCTCGCGAAGGTGCGGCGCCAGGATATCGCCGCTCAGGAGCGGCGCGAGTTCGTTGTCGTACATGTTCAGCGCGCTGGCGATGGCCATGTGCATGTCGAGGTACTGGTAGGTGCCCAGCCGTCCACCGAAAAGCACACCGGCCGCCGCAGTTTCGGCCTTGGCACGGGCCCGGTAGGCCTCCAGCAGCGCCCGGTCGGCGTCGGTGTTGATCGGGTAGTAGGGCTCGTCGTCGTCATCGGCGAAACGGGAATACTCCCGCATGATGACGGTCTTGTCGTTCGGGTAGTCCCGTTCGGGGTGGAAGTGCCGGAACTCGTGGATGCGGGTGAAGGGCACGTCGGCGTCGTTGTAGTTCATCACCGGAGTGCCCTGGAAATCGCCCGTCGGCAGGACCTCGACTTCGAAATCCAGTGTGCGCCAGCCCAGTCGGCCCTCGACGTAATCGAAGTAGCGGTCCAGCGGGCCGGTGTAGACCACCGGCGCCTCGGGGTTGTTCGCCCGCAGTTCGTCGCGCACGTCGAACCAGTCGGTGTGGGTGCGTAGTTCGATGCGCTCGTCGGCGGCCATGTTCTCCAGCCATGCGGTGTAGCCGTCGACGGGCAGGCCCTCGTAGGTGTCGTTGAAGTAGCGGTTGTCGAAGCTGTAGCGGACCGGCAGTCGGGCGATGACCGACGCGGGCAGTTCCTTGGGGTCGGTCTGCCACTGCTTGGCGGTGTAGTCCCGCACGAAGGCCTCGTAGAGCGGCCGGCCGATCAGCGAGATGGCCTTTTCTTCCAGGTTCTCGGCTTTGGCGGTGTCGATCTCGGCCGCCTGCTCGGCGATCAGGGCGCGGGCTTGGTCAGGGCTGTAGTAGCGCCCGAAGAACTGGGCGACCAGGCCCAGCCCCATCGGGAACTGGTAGGCCTGCCCGTCGTGCATGGCGAACACCCGGTGCTGGTAGCCGGTGAAGTCGGTGAACTGTCGCGCGTACTCCCAGACCCGCTTATTGGAGGTGTGGAACAGGTGCGCCCCGTAGCGGTGGACCTCGATGCCGGTCTGGGGTTCGGGCTCGGAGTAGGCGTTTCCGCCGAGGTGCGAGCGGCGCTCGACGACGAGCACACGCTTGCCGAGCTGGGTTGCCGCCCGCTCGGCGATCGTCAGACCGAAAAAGCCGGAGCCGACGACGAAGAGGTCAAAACGAGCGGCGGACATCAGCGCCAAGGTTATCTGACGTAGCCCCGCTGACCGCATCGCGCAACGGGGTGACCGGCGAGAAATGTCCGCCGGGCACCATGATCCGGCAATCACCCTAGATCGCGATTGGCTCACGATTCAGCATCGTCACTCCAGTCTCAGCAACCTCACTCGTAACATCGAGCTCGTCGGGATCGGACTTCGATCCGGTGCCGGCGACAAGGCGCTAATTCAGATTGAGGAGACTCCCGTGCCGAACCAACGTCGACGCAAGATTTCGACAGCCCTGAGTGCGGCTGCCGCCCTGGCCGTCGCAAGCCCGTTCGCAGTCATCGGTGTCATCGAGCTGTCCTCGGGGGCCGCGCCCGACAACCGCGAGTTCACCCGGGCGGCCGTCGTCACCGACCTGCCCAACGAGATCATGTCCGCCCTGCAGGCGGGCCTGTCGCAGTTCGGGATCAACCTCCCGCCGCTGCCGACCGGCCTGAGCCCGGCCGGGGCGCA
>CAXNJA010000096.1:0-10520 GCA_964202555.1 Mycobacterium sp. | reverse complement strand
TTACGGTGTGCAGTTCCGGATCCGTAGCGCTGTCTCAGCAGTTGTCGAATTGCCAGGTGTCGTCGATGAACGTCCACGTGCGGGGCTGCATCGAATCGGCGGGGGCGTTCGGGTCATTGTCGACGGTGACGACCTGAGCAGAGGAGCCGTTGACCTTGACCGTGACTCCACCGAACTGCGGGTTGCGGCCTTGTCGTGACTGCTCGAGCAACACCTTGTACGTATCCAGGCCACCTATGATGTTCTTGCACCGCTGAGAGTAAAACCGGTAAGCCGCTTCGGCATTGCCATCGTCAACGAGGCGCTCGAGCTCGCGGGCCCGGACCTCGAGCGCTTCCTTGGAGTTGGGGGCCGGTGCAGACCTGGTTGTTTCAGCTTGGGTCGCGGCGGCCGGCGGGGTGGCAGTGTCAGTGCTGCTAGTGCATCCGGCGGCGAATGAGACGAGTAGGGCCGCGGTGACAGTTAAGGGGCCGCATTCGTGCGGCGTGAATTGGGCGGCCTCGTCGGCTCCGATCAAGCGACGCAACGGCTTCGTGACACCCTGCGCGCCTACCTGAAGCAGGGCGGCGACGCCACGGCAACCGGTGAGTTGCTTCGCCTGCACGCCAACACCGTTCGATACCGGATCCGACAGGCCGAACAGAGGCTGGGCCACGGCATTAACCAGCGGCGGGTCCAGCTCGAGTTGGCGCTGGAAGTCATCTGCGTTCTTGGGTATCGCGGAGACGGCGGTTTAGCGGAGGACGATTAGTTGCTGCCGACAACGCGACGACATTTCTTTGTTCCCAACGACATTGTTGGCTCGGCCGAGTCTGGCGACTATTGCGCGCAGTCGGCCTAGGCTGCTTTTTCACTTGGAAGTCAATCACGAGCCCCACAAGGAAGGCCGCCCCCGCCCATGTCTGATACCAACGACCACCGGGCCATGAACCAAGTTGTTCCGACCGAGACCTCCCGGCGGCGGTTCATCGGCGGGGGTGCGGCGGCAGCAGCAGTGGCCGTTGGCGGTGCGGCCCTGGCGGCATGCAGCACCGATAAAGCCACGAGCGGTGGCACCGCCGGAACCACCGCGACCGGGACGCCGACCCAGACCTCCGGCGTACCGCTGGAGAAGGCCACCTTGCACGGCAACGAGGTCATCGCGACCCCGATCGGTGACATCGAACTGGTCCACACTTACTTCGACGACGACGCCTCCAAGCGCCTCTACGACGAGATGGACTACCAGCGCGCCGCCCAGTCCTACGTGTGGAGCACACCGTTGGTCAGCATCGCCACCTGGCGCGACGCGCAGGCCAAGGCCTACGGCGTCACCGGCGAGACCGACTTCGTCGTGCTGCGCTCGCTCAAGGAGAAGCGCGGCATCGTCACCGGCAACCTGACCACGCCCTACCTCTTCAACTTCCTGAGCCTGGAGAAGGGCCCCCTGGAGATCGAGTATCCCGCCGGGCAGACCGCGGCCGGCGTCCTGGACTTCTGGCAGCGCCCGGTGACCGACCTCGGTCTAACCGGGCCGGACAAGGGCAAGGGCGGTAGGTACATCATCGTCGGGCCGGCTGACGACCCGGCGAAGTTCGACAAGCCCGGCTACTTCGTCCGCCAGAGCGCGACCAACAACATCTGTGTGGGCCTGCGCATCCTCGACAAAGACCCGGCCTTCTACGAAAAGTTCAAGTCGACGCTGAAAATGGGCCGGGTCGGCCAGCCGCTGGCGACCTCCCGGTTCATCGAGGACAAAGACGTCGAGTGGAGCGCCACCGCGCCGCGCGGACTGGACTACTGGCGCAACCTGGCCGCGGTGCTCAACGAGGAACCGGTCCGGCCGGTGGACAAGGCCTGGATGGCAATGCTGCTGCCGCTGGGGATCGAGAAGGGTAAGGCTTTCGACCCCGACGAACGCCAGCAGACCATCCTGCTCAAGGGTGCGGCGATGGGTGAGTTGATGGCCCGCAACCTGCAGGTCAATCCCCGCTACACCGAGCCGTACTGGCCCGGCACGTCCTGGTACAAGAGCTTCGACTTCTCCCTCGAGCAGGAGACCGACACCCGGATGGAACTCGACGAGCGGGTCACCTGGTTCTACGAGGCAGTGGCCTCCAGTGAAGGCATGGTCAACCCGACCGTCGGCGCGGGGCAGGTCTACATGACCACCAAACGAGACAGCAAGGGCGACCTGCTGCGCGCCGATAAGACCTACAAGCTGCGGGTGCCCAAAGACGTTCCGGTGGGCCAGTTCTGGGCGCTGACGCTCTACAGCGAGAACACCCGTCGCGCCTACGACAACGGCGGCACCGAGATTCGCAGTGCCAACCTGGACAGCCGGCTGCCTGACCTCGTCAAGAACCCCGACGGCAGCGTCGACCTCTACGTCGGTGCCAAGGCTCCCGAGGGCTTCGAGAAGAACTACATGAAGACCGTTGGCGACGACGGCTGGTTCGTCTACTTCCGCCTCTATGCCCCGCTGCAACCGTTCTTCGACAAGACGTTCAGCCTGCCCGACTTCGAAGTCGTCGAATGATCTTGCGTGCCCCCATGCGTGCCCTCATCGCCGCCATCGTGTTGATCGCGATGACCGTAGCCTGCAGTGGCACGCCGAAGGAGAACATCTCGACCGCATCGGTGACCCCGGAACAGGCCCGCGCGATCGCCAAGGAGGCCTACGTCTACGGCTTCCCGATGGTCGACAGCCATCGCATCCAGTACTCCTATTTCGTCGATGAGAAAAACCCCGAGTACAAGGGCGATTGGAATCAGGTCCACAACACCGCGCGGGTGTCCACGCCCGCGGACACCGCGATCCAGACGCCGAATTCGGACACCCCGTACTCGTTTCTGGGGGCTGATCTGCGGGCCGAGCCCCTGGTGCTCACCGTCCCGCCGATCGAGGACGGCCGCTACTTCTCGTTGCAATTCATCGACGCCTACACCTACAACTTCGCCTACGTCGGCTCCCGCACCACGGGCAACGGCGGCGGCAAGTTCCTGCTGGCCGGGCCGGGCTGGAAGGGCGACAAGCCGGCCGGTGTCGAGGACGTGATCCGCTCGGACACCGACCTCGTCTTCGTTCTCTACCGCACCCAGCTGTTCTCCCCCGACGACCTCCCCAACGTCACCAAGATCCAAGCCGGATACCAGGCGCAGCCACTGTCGGCGTTCCTGAATCAGCCGGCTCCGCCACCGGCGGCCCAAGTTGACTGGGTCAGGCCGCTGACCCCCGAGGAACAGAAGACCTCACCGAGGTTCTTCGAAATCCTCAACGCTGCAATGCAATTCGCCCCAACCCTGGCTTCAGAGAAGGAACTGCGGGACCGGTTCGCCACCCTCGGCATCGCCGCGGACGGCAGCTTCAACGCTGACAAGCTCACCCCGGAAATCCGCAAGGCCGTCGAGGCCGGGATGGCCGATGCGTGGGCCGAACTCGCCACCTTCAAGAAGGACAAGGTCGACACCGGTCAGGTCACCTCCGGTCAGGTGTTCGGCACGCGGGAACAACTCAACGGCAATTATCTGTACCGGATGGCCGGCGCAGTGCTCGGCATCTACGGCAACTCCAGCAGTGAAGCGATGTACCCGGTGCTGTCCACCGACTCAGACGGCGCGCCACTGACCGGAGCCAACAACTACACCCTCACCTTCGCCCCCAGGCAGTTGCCGCCGGTCAACGCGTTCTGGTCGGTGACGATGTACAAGCTCCCCGAGAGCCTGCTCGTGGCCAACCCGATCAACCGCTATCTGATCAACTCGCCCATGCTGCCCGACCTGGTCAAGAACCCCGACGGCAGCCTGACCATCTACGTCCAGAACAGCTCGCCCGGTCCGGAAAAGGAAACTAACTGGCTGCCCTCCCCGGACGGCCCGTTCACCCTCTACATGCGGCTCTACTCGCCAAAGCCTGAAGCCCTCGACGGTAACTGGCAGGCACCAAGGCCGGTGAAAACATCAGGATGAGGTCTGCATATCGCGCAGCACCACGCCTGCTGGCCACTCATGGTTCGGTGATGATCACCGCCGATCGAGGTTAGCCAAACCAGGCATAATGGCCCTGGGTTCGGTCAGCACCCAGCCGATGCGCAGTCTGGCCACTGCGGAAGGTGCATGTGGAACGGTACGTGTTCGATCTGTCACTGATCCTGGTGCTGCTGCTTCTCAACGGGCTGTTTGCGGGCAGCGAGATCGCCCTCATCTCGCTCCGTGAGGGACAGTTGCGAGCCTTGGAACGTGGATCTGGTCGGCGCGAACGGGCACTGGCGCGGCTGGCCCGCAACCCCAACCGGTTCCTCGGCACGATTCAACTCGGCATCACCCTCGCGGGCTACCTCGCCTCAGCCACCGCCGCCATCACCCTGGCCGAGCCACTGGTCCCATCCTTGGGCTTTCTCGGCGGTGCTGCGGAGGTCGTTGCGGTCACCTCGGTGACGATCGTGCTGGCGGTCGTCAACATCGTGGTGGGCGAACTCGCGCCCAAACGATTGGCGATGCAGAACGCCCAGCGCTGGGCGCTGATGGTCGCCATCCCCCTGGATCGTCTCGCGACGCTGACAAAGCCGATCGTCTGGCTCATGGGCAAGGCGACCGACCTGATAGTGCGACTCTTCGGCGGAAACCCCGACGCCGCCGCCGAGCAACTGTCATCCGAGGAGCTGCGCGAACTGGTTTCGGCGCACCGCGGTCTGACTATCGAGCAGCGCGAAATGATATCCGGAGCCCTGGAAATCCAGGATCGGGTGCTGCGCGAGATCCTCATACCGCGACGCAAAGTGGTCATGCTCTCCAGCGACACGCGGATCGACCTGGCCCAGGACGACTTAGTGGCATCGGGCCACTCCCGCGCCCCTGTGGTGCGCTCCCGAGACCTCGATGAGGTGCTCGGCGTGGTGCACCTGCGTGACCTACTCGGAGGCGCCACTTCCCTGGCCGAGGCTGCCCGTCCGGCACTGCAACTGCCTGACAGCCTGCCGGTGTCGGAGGCGCTGAAACGGTTCAAAACCGAGCGCGAGCAGTTCGCGGTAGTGGTAGACGAGCGCGGCGGAGTAGCGGGAATCGTCACCCTCGAGGACGTCCTGGAGGAGATCGTCGGTGAGATCTACGACGAAACCGACCGCGACGTGCTTGGCGCCAAGGTTTTGCCCGACGGCAGCCTGGTGCTGCCGGGCAGCTTTCCCATTCACGACCTACCCGACCTCGGCGTGGACACCAGAGGCCTACCCCGTGGCGACTACGCCACGGTCGCAGGACTGGTCTTAGTGGTCCTGGCCCGGATCCCCACCGAACCGGGAGACCGAATCCCGTTGGATGGCTGGACCCTTGAAGTGTCCGCAATGGAGCGCAACACCATCACTGAGGTCCGATTCATCCGTCGGCCCGTGGTCGAGCTCGCCGAATCCAGCAGCTAGGCGGGATCCCCCATACCGATGCCCAAGGCGACAGCCAGGGTGCCAACCCGGATAAAGCCGCAACCGGATGTAGCGTGATGGCGTGAATTCCTCCCGCATGTCATCCCCGGTCGCCTTCGTTGCCTGCGCCGCATCTCTGGTCCTCGGTCTCAGCGCCTGCACCCCCAAGCCAGAAAGCTCGTCGACCTCCTCGGCCGGCACGTCCGCCGAGGTGACGTCCGCCCCGGTCACCCCCGCCGCCGGCGGCGCCTGCCCCACCGCGGCGCCCGGCAGCGACGCCGCTGCCGAGTGGACGTTGTCGGGTAGCAGTGGCAGCGTCGCCGTCACGGGATCCACCGCGACCGCCGCACCGAGAATCGACGTGACCAAACCCTTCACCGTGGCACAGACCCAGGTGCAGACCCTTCAGGCCGGGGACGGCGCGGTCGTCCCCGACACCGCCACGGTTTCGGTCTGCTACATGGGTGTCAACGGCCGCGACGGATCGGTGTTCGACAGCAGCTACGAGCGCGGCGAGGCGGTCGACTTTCCCCTCACCGGGGTAGTGCCCGGCTTCCAGAAGGCCATCGCCGGCCAGAAGGTTGGCTCTACGGTCGCGGTGGCCATGGTGTCCGCCGACGGCTACCCCGAGGGACAGCCGCGCGCCGGCATCGAACCGGGCGACACCCTGGTCTTCGCGATCAAGATTCTCGGCGCCAGCTAGTCGGACCGAAGCGACCGAACGGCTGGGCACCTGCTACGACGGCCGGGTGCCGACCTCCAGGCCCGCCAGTTCCGAGGTACCGTCGAAGAGAAGTCGGCCCGCCTCGCGGACCGTGCACCGAAGTCGGCCGCCGAGATGCTCGAAGTCGGTGTCGATGTTGCGTCGCTCGGCGGGAAGCGGCACCGGCAGCACGTGCGGCGGCAGATGGGTGCCGTCGCCGACCAACTCGATCTCATAGCGCCGGGAACGCCCACGCAGAGCCCAGCGGTTGTCGCCGATGTCCGACCGCACCAGCAGCGGTGGCGTCATCCGGATGACCTTGGTACCCACCCGGACGACGATCCCATTGACGTCACGGGCGATAGGCCCCAGGGACAGCAGCCCGCCGGAAAACGCCACGCAGACGTCGGCGTCACCGAAATCGTGCGCCTGACCCCACCACCAACGCAGCGGAAAACCCTTGCCCCAGTTTCGTTCTGCGTAGAGCTTGGCGTTATCGAAGGTCCAGCTCTGACCCTCATACTGGACCGTGCCGCTGGCCCGGCCGCCCAGGTAGTACGGATGCCAGTATTGGTTGAGGAACGGGATCGCCGAGAAGACCCCGCCACCACCGAATGCCTTGGGCCACAACACCCGGTCACCGAACTCCATGTCCAACGTAAGGTCACCGAGTTCGAAGTGGACCCGGTCGGTGCCCACGCTGAAGTTGCCCGAGTCATCGCCGGCGGTGACGCTGAACGGGCTGTGTTCGGCGCGGGCGGCGGGCAGGGCAGCCGAGCGGACCACCAAACCGGGGTGTACCGCCACCGCGGTGGTGGACCAGTCACCGGCCGGGTGCCGATTGACGCTGCACAGTGCGATCAGCGCGCGGCCGCTGGCCTCATCGGAAACCCGCCAGAACCAGCCCTCCATCTCGGTGCCGTGCGAGGGCAACGGGTTGCCGAACGGCACGTCGGCGCCGGTGCGGCGGTACTTGTCGATGAAATTGGGAGCCATCGGGGTCAGCCTTTCAGGGATGCGTCGAGATAAGCGCTTCGGCAGGCTCGGCGAGCCAACTTGCGCCCCGCTCCATGACGGTGAGTGTAGGTCGCGTAGCTAGGGTGAGCCGGACGTCGCCGTGGAGACCGGAGGATCAATGCCGAGCTGGATTGCCGACCTGGTGCGACTCGAGGGCGGGGACGGCGTCTATCGAACCGCGACCGCGCTGGGTGCCGGGCCCCGATTGTTCGGCGGCCTGATCGCCGCCCAGGCGCTGGCTGCCGCGGCGGCCACCGTGCCGCCCGACCGGCTGCCGCAGTCCCTGCACGCCTACTTCATCAGGGGCGGCCGAGTGGGGGTGGACGTGGAGTACACCGTGGAGACCACCCGCGATGGGCGCTCATTCACTACTCGGCGGGTCACGGCGAGCCAGGAGGGGGTGCCGATCTTCGAGATGCTGGCTTCCTTCCACCGGCCGGAATCGACCCTGGACTGGCAGCGGCCGGCCGTGTTCCGGTTGCCGCTGGCCGAGGCGACCAATGCCGTGACTCCCCCGGAGCGTTGGGCCGATTACTTCGAGGCGCGGGTCGCGGCCGGCGAGCCCCGGGAATGGCCGAGTCAGCCGTTCTGGTTCCGCTCGCGCGAGCCCATCGAGGACGACCCGATGTTGCAGGCGTGCGCGCTGACATTCATCTCGGACCTGGGCTTGGTGTCCTCCGCGCGGCCCCCGGGTGAGGAGGAACCCGGTCCGGGAGGCGCGGCCAGCCTGGACCACGCACTGTGGTTGCACCGGCCGATTGATCCGCATCAGTGGCATTGCTACGACGCCGTCGGCGTCAGCCACCGCGATGCTCGCGGCTTGGCCTTCGGCTCGATCCACGACCATGCCGGCGCACTGGTGGCCAGCGTGGCACAGGAGTCGCTCTGGCGGATTTGACCGCCGCGAACATCAATGTTTAAGCGGGGCGCAGTTCGGGGAATAAACCCGCATTCGAGCCGACAGAAGTTTCGGCAGGGGCGAACGAACCGAGAGGCGTGAATCATGACCGTGGACTACGACGCACCCCGTCGCACACCGGTGGACACCGACGAACCGCTCGACGAGCTGGCCGTGCGCCGCAACGGCGCTACAACAGCAGTCCTGGACGTCGAGGACACCGATGCGGTGGACTCCTATGTGTTGCCGGGCCCTGACCTCTTTGACGAGGAACTGATGGTCCGGGTAGTGCCCAAACAGCTCGACGAGTTCACCTGCAGCAGCTGCTTTCTGGTCCACCACCGAAGCAGGCTGGCACGCGGCAACAACGGCACCGCGATCTGCACCGAGTGCGCGTAGGCGCCCGGGCGACTGCAGCGATGCAACCCCGGCTAGGCGATGACCCGGATCAGATGCGTCGCCATGCGTTCAGTCCGCACCGGTGACACCGTGACACCGGTGTCGGTGACCTCGAGCATCTGGTTGTTACCGAGGAACATGGTGACGGTCTCGCTGCCCTCCGGCCCGTAGAAGATCAGGTCTGCCGGCAGCGCCTGCTCCGGGGTGACCTTCTGGCCGACGTTGTACATCGCTCCCGACGAGCGCGGCAGCTTGGCGCCCACACCGGCGTAGACGTACTGGATCAGGCCCGAGGCGTCGAAGCCGACGGTGGTCGCGCCGTCGCCGGTCCCCAATGTGGGCCCGGTGATGCCGCCACCACCCCAGGAGTACGGAACGCCGCGCTGAGCCAGTCCCCGTTCGATGACAAGGTTGACGGCCTGCTGTCGGGTAACGGGGGCTGCTGTGGCCCCGACGCTGCCACCCGCCAGCATCAGCAGCACCAGGCCGACCGTTGCCAGAAGTTTCCAGGCCGTACCGATGCGATTCATGTCGTTCCACCTCTCCGGGTCTAAGTCCGGGAATTCCGGCCCATGCGACCCAACAGTCACTAGAACCACTTGTACAACAAGCGATTCCAGGCCTCTACCCGCGATCGGATTCATGCAGGGCGAGTTGCCGAACCGTGATCCAACGGTGTTGTTGCTGACCCAAAAGTCGCCGAAAGGTTGCCGGCCGCCGACACCGCATCGAGTCCGCCGATTGCCACTCGCCGGCCGGTAAACTTGCGCCCCATGACCTCCACCGACACTGCTCTTCCGAGCGGACAAGACGTCGACACCGCCATCGCGGAAGGCCGACGCGCCTACGAACTCGACCGCAGACATGTATTCCACTCCTGGTCGGCGCAGGCGCAGATCACGCCAATGACGATCCTCGCCGCGCAGGGCGCCTACGTCTGGGACGGTGACGGCAACCGGCTGTTGGACTTCTCCGGCCAACTGGTGTTCACCAACATCGGTCATCAGCACCCGAAGGTCATTTCGGCGATCACCGAGCAGGCGGCCAAGCTGTGCACCATTGCCCCGCAGCACGTCAACGCCGCCCGTTCGGAAGCCGCCCGGCTCATCGCCGAGCGCACCCCGGGTGATCTCGACCATGTCTTCTTCACCAATGGCGGGGCCGACGCCGTCGAGCACGCCGTCCGAATGGCCCGACTTCACACCGGCCGGCGCAAGGTTCTCTCGCGCTACCGCTCCTATCACGGCGGCACGGACACCGCCATCAATCTCACCGGCGACCCGCGCCGCTACCCATCCGACTACGGCAGCGCCGGCGTCGTGCACTTCAACGGTCCGTTCCTATACCGCTCCTCGTTCTACGCCGAAAACGAGGAGCAAGAATCGCAGCGGGCGCTGGACTACCTCGAACGGCTCATCGCCCACGAGGGTCCGGCGACCATCGCCGCGATCATCCTGGAGTCCGTACCGGGAACCGCCGGCATCATGGTGCCCCCTCCCGGCTACCTGGCCGGGGTGCGGGAGATCTGCAACCGTCACGGCATCGTGCTGATCGCCGACGAGGTGATGGCCGGGTTCGGCCGGACCGGCAGGTGGTTCGCCATCGACCACTTCGACGTGGTGCCCGATCTGTTGACGTTCGCCAAAGGGGTGACGTCGGGCTACGTACCCCTGGGCGGGGTCGCCATCAACGACGCCATCTATTCGACCTTCGCTGACCGCCCCTATCCGGGTGGGCTGACGTATTCGGGCCACCCGCTGGCATGTGCGGCGGCGGTCGCGACGATCACCGCCATGGAGAACGAGGGCATGGTGGCCAACGCCGCCCGCATAGGCGAGCAGGTGCTCGGACCTGGCCTGCGCGAGTTGGCTTCTCGGCATCGCAGCGTGGGCGAGGTCCGCGGCCTGGGTGTGTTCTGGGCGATCGAATTGGTCGCCGATCCAGCCACCCGTGAGCCGCTCGCCCCCTACGGCGGTTCAAGCCCGGCCATGAATGCCGTTGTGGCGGCGTGTAAATCCGGTGGGTTGTTGCCGTTCGCCAACTTCAACCGCCTGCACGTCTGCCCGCCGTGCAATGTCACCGACGCCGAGATCGCCGAAGGACTGGCGAT
>CAXNJA010000095.1:0-10548 GCA_964202555.1 Mycobacterium sp. | reverse complement strand
GGAACGACCAAAAGCTTGGTCAGCGCAGGCCGGCCGGTGAGGAACATCAGGCGGTGCTGCGGCTTTGCACCCGTCATTTTCGCTGCAACGTCCGGCGATATCGTGCTCAGGATCGGGGTCGGTGAGCTGGCGGACCAGTTGATGTCGATATCGACGATTTCACCGAGCGCCGGATGCAGCGCCTGAATCAGGTCTGGCAGTTCGCGTGCGACCGACGGGGTGCGCGGCCACCACGCTCCATCGATGTCGCCGCCCCTCTGGGATCCAAGCGAGACGCGTACCGGACTGGCAGTTCGGCGCGAACGTTGCATGAGCATTCCTCTTGACTAAAGCCGGGGAGCCGCGGCCGCCCCGCTCGCAAAACGCGATTGACGTATCACCGGGGTCTTTATGACGGTACACGCTTGCAGCCACCCAATCCCCAGCTGAGCAGCGCCGGTGCTGTCCTGGCCAGTTAATCGAATAGGCTGTGTTACGCAGACCAGCCGTTGGCTGAGTCCACTGCCATTAGGGCTTCGGACATTCCCGCTGCGGTTCAGGGGTGGAGGTGTGATGTCCAGACAGTTCACTGATTTGGAATTGCTTCAGGAGTTGGAGCAAATCGCCGAGGACAACGTCAACCGGCACATGGCGGTCGCGGTGGAATGGCATCCCCATGACTACGTCCCGTGGGATCGCGGCCGGAACTTCGCGGCGATGGGCGGCACCGACTGGTCTGAAGACCAGTCCCAGCTCAGCGAGGTCGCCAAAGCGGCCATGATCACCAACTTGCTGACCGAGGACAATCTGCCGTCCTATCACCGGCAGGCGGCCGAGCACTTCTCCCTCGACGGTCCGTGGGGGACGTGGGTGGGACGCTGGACCGCCGAGGAAGCCCGGCACAGCATTGTTCTGCGCGATTATCTCGTCGTCACACGCGGTGTCGATCCAGTCGCTCTCGAGCGCGCGCGCATGGAGCACATGACCCACGGATTCGGGCCCACCGCCGAGGAGGAAGCGCGCCACAAGACCGACTTCCTGCTCTCTATCGCCTACGTCTCATTCCAGGAACTCGCGACTCGCGTCAGCCACCGCAACACCGGGAAGGTCTGCAACGACCCCATTGCCGACCGGATACTGCAGCGCGTCGCCGCTGATGAGAACCTGCACATGATCTTCTACCGCAACATGTGCGGCGCGGCCCTCGATGTTGCCCCAGATCAGGCTCTGGAGGCCGTTGCCGATGTGGTGGAGAACTTCCGGATGCCCGGCCAGGGGATGCCGAATTTCCGTCGTAACGGCGTCTTGATGGCCAAGCACGGCATCTACGACCCGCGCCAGCACCTCGAGGAGGTGGTGGCGCCGACCCTGCGCAAGTGGCGGATCTTCGAGCGGACCGACTTCAGCCCGGTGGGCGAGCAACGCCGCGAACAGTTGGCGGCGTATCTGGAGAAGTTCGAAGGCCAGGTGCTGAAATTCGAAGAACAGCGTGACCGTCTCCTGGCACGGGAGGCGCAACGGGAAGCGTCGGCCGTTTCCTGAGACGACGCTGACGGCAGGCTTCAGTCCACGGTCAGCCGTAGGATCCGGTCGTCCCCGTCGCGGGGGTCGCCGCGGCCGTCAGTGTTGCTGGTCGACAACCACATTGAACCGTCGGGCGCTGATTCGATTGTCCTGAGCCGCCCGAGATCGCCCAGGTCCAGCGGCGTGGCCTGCCCTGATCCGTCGAGGGGAACCGCCCACAGCGACTGGCCACGCAATGACGCCACATAGGCGTAGTCCCCATCGATCGCCAGACCGCTCGGGGACGCGGTTGACGTCGGATGCCATTGCACGACGGGATCGACGTAGTCGTCCTTCCCGCAGGCCCCCTCGCATTCCGGCCAGCCGTAGTTCGATCCCGGCGTGATGAGGTTCAGCTCGTCGACATCGGATTGGCCGAACTCGCTGGCCCACAAACGATTTTGGGCATCGAACGCCAGACCCTGCACATTGCGGTGACCGAGGGACAGCACCGGTGAGCCGGGGAAGGGATTATCCTCGGGTACCGAACCGGTCGGGCCGACCCGCAGGATCTTGCCGCCCAACGAGGCGCGGTCCTGCGCCACATCTTGGTCCCCGGCATCGCCGGTCGCGATGTACAACATCCCGTCGGGGCCGAAGATGATCCGCCCCCCGTTGTGGATACCGGCTTTGGGGATACCCGCCAGCACGACCTCCGGCTTGCCGAGGGAGACGCCGTCCCAGACCATCTTCACCACCCGGTTGTCGGTCGGGGCGGTGATGTAGGCGTACAGCCAGTCGCCGGTGTGGGCGATGCCCAGCAGGCCGCCCTCGCCGCGCGGGGCGACACCGTCGACAGTGCCCACAGTGGTGCTCGAGCCATCGCTGACCCGCACGATGCGGCCGGTGTCGCGTTCGCTTACCAGCGCCGAACCATCGGGCAGAAATGCGATGCCCCACGGCACCTCGAGGCCGGTGGCGACGGTGCCGGCGACGGCGACCCTGACTTCGGCGACGGCCTCAGCCGGCTCGGGAGGTCGCGGTGGGGCGGTGACCGTCGCGCTCGAGCTGCAGCCTGCCAGTAGCAACCCAGAGGTCAGCAGTCCAATCACTCGGGTCGGCATACTTCAGTGTGCGTCCTGATCGGTCCGCCGTCAGCAGTTCGGATCGTCAGGAGGGGCGGGCCGGCAGAGCGGCTATCCGGCGGGCCAGGTATGGCGAAAACCAGCCGGCGTACTTCTCCTGCAGGCCGGGTTCGCGCCAGTCCGACCCGGTGACGATCTCACGGCAGTTCGGCTGTCCGCAGCGGCACCGGAACTCGTCGTAATCGCTGGCGTCGCACGTCGCATAGTCGAAGCACAGTTCCTCACCCGGTCCGATGTCGCGCATGGCGACGATCAGGGTCTGGCCGAGCAGGCCGCAGTTGGGCTCGCACGAATGGTTCAGCATGTCGCCGGCTTCGGGAGTGACGTCGGAGACCAGATACAGGTCGCCGTCGACCTGGATCGACCTGCTCTGCCGGTCGGCGCTGAGGGTCTGAAGGACAGCACCCGTCACCACCCAGCCACCGAATGCGGCGACCGTCTCTCCGGCGGCGATGGTTTCAACAGCGAACGAACCCCAGCCTTTCTCACCGGCCGGTCGGGCCTCGGCCCTGGGGCTGAGCCAGTTGTAATCCATGGAACGCTCCTCCCGTCTCAAAGCTCCGCGGACATGCTACTGGTCAGGGCCCCATCGCCCCATCTAGGTGAACCACCGGTAGCGCTCACGCTGCTCCGGCGTCGGGTCGGATGTCGCCGGGGGCCAGCAGGCGAGACCGATGGTGAACGGGAACTCCCCGAACACCGTCGTCGACCCGCCGCTGCTCGTTAGCCGGCTGCGCAGCCCGGCAGAAACAGTTCAGCCGGGATTTCCGCGTCTGCCGGGGCAGTCGTGGTGGTCGGGTTGGTCCCGCACACCATCGACTTGTCCTTCAGGACCCAGAACTGCCCCTGTTGCTCGAACACGAATGAGGTCGGCGCGCCCATGCTGAGGTTGCTCTTGTCGGCCAGCACGCCGCTGGTCACCGCCCAACCGTCGGCGCAGCTCAGTTCGTCGACCGTGTAGACATTGTCCGGTCCCAGCGACTGCGCGGCCCCGGTGGCCGGCTCGGCCAGGGCGGCCTTGGTGCACTCGGTCATACCGCCCACCATCGGGGTGCTGGACGTGGCGGCCGAGGTTGTTGACGAGGCGGACGTACTGGTGGACGAGGCCGGGGTACTCGATGCCGCGGATGTCGCGGATTGACTCGCCGGTGAACTCGGTGAACTCGAGGCCACTGCGGTGCTCGCGGCCGGCTCCGGGGTTTGGCTGCCGTTCGAGCAACCGGCCAATCCGGCGACGGCGAGTGCGGCAAATCCAAAGGTGGCGCTGAAGCTGCGGTTCATGGGGACCGAGCGTACCGGTGGCCGGGACGGCGATTCCGGAACGCGGTGGCCGACCCGCCGGGGCGGTTGACCGGTGCGCGGCCCCGGGATTCCTACGATCAGCCGGTGGCCGATCGCTATGGCGCCGATGTGCTTGCCAGCAACCCGCACCAGCCCCGCAAGGCCCGCTCGGTCGAGTGCGCCGCCGAGGCCGGCCTGGTGGTGGAGGATCCGCAGTCCGGGTACGTCGGTGCGATCGTCCGGGTGGAGGGCGGTCGCGTCGAACTCGAGGACCGCCAGGGCCGTACCCGGGTTTTTCCGCTCGGTCCGGGGTTCTGGGTGGACGGCCGGCCGGTGATCCTCACCGCGCCGGCCCGCGCCGCGGCGCCCGGGTTAACAACGGCGCAGCGCACCGCCTCCGGTTCGGTGAAGGTGGTCGGCGCCAAAGCCCGGGTGGCCCTGGCCGGGAGGATCTACGTGGAGGGCCGCCACGACGCGGAACTGGTCGAGCAGGTGTGGGGTGATGACCTCCGCGTCGAAGGCGTCGTCGTCGAGTACCTCGGCGGCGTCGACGACCTGGCCGAGATCGTCGCCGAGTTCCGGCCCGGCGCCGGCAGGCGACTGGGCGTGCTGGTGGACCATCTGGTTCCCGGGTCCAAGGAAGCCCGAATCGCCGAGGCGGTGCGGCGCGGGCCCGGCGGTGCGCACACCCTGGTAGTCGGACACCCTTACGTCGACATCTGGCAGTCGGTCAAACCGGCCCGGGTGGGTCTGGCGGCGTGGCCTCAGATTCCGCGCTCAATCGAGTGGAAGGCCGGGATCTGCCAGGCGCTGGGCTGGCCGCATCGAACTCAAGCCGATATCGCCCGCGCCTGGCAGCGCATCCGTGGGTCAGTCCGGGACTGGACCGACCTGGAACCTGAACTCATCGGCCGAGTCGAAGAACTGATCGACTTCGTCACCCAGCCGGGCTGACCATCGGCGTCAGCGCTGAATTGACTTGACGTAGAAGAACTCCTCTAGGCCGTGCATGCCCAACTCGCGGCCCAGTCCGGAGGCGCCGACCCCGCCGAACGGAGCGTAGGGGTTGAACGCGCCGCCGTTGACGTCGATCTGGCCGGTGTAGATCCGGCGGGCCACCCGCATCGCCCGGTCCTCATCACCGGACCACACCGCGCCGGACAACCCGAAGCGCGAGTCGTTGGCGATGCGCACGGCGTCGTCCTCGTCGTCGTAGGCGATGATGGCCAGCACCGGCCCGAAGATCTCTTCCTGGGCCACTTTCATGTCACTGGTGACGTCGGACAACACCGTCGGGGCCACGAAGAAACCGTGATCCAGTCCGGGCGGGGTGTCCGGTCCGCCGGTGACCAGGCGCGCACCCTCCGCCATCGCGCTGCGGATGTGCTCACGCACCCGGTCGCGCTGCAGCGCCGAGACCAGCGGTCCATTCAGGGTCGCCATATCGAACGGGTCGCCCATGATGTGGGCTTGGGCCACCGCGGCGGCGATCGCCTCGGCTTCGGCCAACCGGGAGCGGGGTACCACGAGACGGGTCTGCGCGATGCAGGTCTGACCGGAGTTCAGCATGCAGCGGCTGACGCCGGCGGTGATCGCTAACACCATGTCGGCGTCGTCGAGCACCACGCAGGCCGACTTGCCGCCCAACTCCAGGGCCGCCGGCACCAGGTTGCGGCCGGTGACCTCACCGATGTGGCGGCCGACGCCCTCCGAGCCGGTGAAGGTGACCATGTTCACGTTGGGGTTGGTGATCATCGCTTCGCCGATGACATTGCCCCAGCCGGTCACCATGTTGACCACTCCGGGCGGCAGGCCGACCTCGTCGAAGATATCCATCAGCGCGAACGTCGAGAGTGGGGTGACCTCGGAGGGCTTGAGGACCACCGTGCAGCCGGCGGCCAACGCCGGGGCGACCTTGGCGGCCATCTGGTGCAACGGGTAGTTCCACGGCGCGATCGCGGCGACGACACCGAGTGGCTCGCGAACCACCAGGGAGTTGCCGATCTCCTCCTCGAGGTGGATGTCATCCACCAGGCCCCGGATGGCCGAGAACGACATGGTGGGCAGACCGACCTGAATCAGGCGGGCCAGCGTGATCGGGGTGCCGACCTCGGTGGAGATCAGTGCGGCCAACTCGTCGCCACGGTCGGACAGCTTCGCGGCGATCGCGTCGATCATGTCCACACGATCGGCGATCGGCGTGGCCGCCCACTTCGGGAAGGCTTCCTTGGCGGCGGTGACCGCGCGGTCCACATCGGCGGCATCGCCGACCGGGATGTGGGCGATGACCTCCTCGGTGTAGGGGTTCTCCACCGGGATGGTCTCGGAGCCGCTGGCAGCGGTCCACTGCCCATTGATGTAGAAACGGTCGTGGACGGGCATCGGGATCATTGTGGTCATGGTGCTCCTCAGGCGTTGGCGGCGGACTCAGGCGTTGGCGGCGGACTCAGGCGTTGACGGTTGACTTGGCTTCGTTGGCGATGTTCGTGGCGGTGCGGTGCGCCAGCGCCATCACCGAGATCATCGGATTGGTGCCGCTGGCGGTCGGCATACCGCTGGCGTCGCCGATGTACACCCCTGGGGTGTCGTGCAATTCGCCCGACGGGTTGGCCACCGAGGTTTGTGGATCGCTGCCCAGCCGGCAACTGCTCATCTGGTGCGCCGAGACGAGCAGCAGGCCTCCGGCCCGCAGCGGTGTGTTCTGTACCGCCTTGATGAACGCCTCCAGGTCCTCACCGCGGCGCCAACGCCACGGGACCGACCCCATCGGAACGATCTGCTCGGCGCCGGCGGCGTGGGCCAGTCGGATCTGCTTCTCGATGGAGGTGTGGGCGACCAGGATGTCGATCTCGTCGGTCAGCGCGTAGTTGATCACCGAGTTGCCCTGGTCGTCGATGGTGACCGTGCCGTGCCCGTGGTCGCGCGGGAACGCGATCGAGAGCGCCGCATGGCCGAGTTTGGCGACGGTTTCCTTGTGCTCGGCGCCGGAGGCCCGGGCCATTCCCGCGACGATGACCGACGGCGACCATTGCGCGTTCTGGATCAGGAAGCCGTGCCCGTCTTTGATATCGGCGAACTCGTCCACCATGGCGGTCATCGGCGCACCCCACCACGGGGTGGTCGCCTCCGGGTAGATGACGACGAACGACACCACTGGGTGGAGGTGCAGGTTCTTGCCGACCGCCGGGCCGCCGATCCCCGAACGGAGCAGCAGCGCAGGCGATTCCAGCGAGCCACACGCGACGACCACCCGGGGCGCCGTGATGGTCAGCTCCCTCGTGGCGCCGGTCGCCGGGTCGGTGTAGGTGGCCTCCACGCCGGCGGCGCGGCCGTTCTCCACCAGCACCCGCTTGGCCGCGCAGCCGACGATCACCTTCCCACCGGCATCGACGAGGTCACGCAGATAGGTATGGCGCATGTCGCGCTTGCCCCCTGACCGGTCACCGAAACCCAGGTGCCCGGCGGTCTCGGGCGAATAGGCCTCCGGGTCGGCGTTGCGGACCAGGGTCTTGAACGACCAGCCCAGGGCCTCGGCGCCGGCGCGCATCTTCTGGTGCGGACCGTTGAGGTCCGAGCAGTCGCCGTTGATGCCCAGCCGCTCGAAGACGGCGTCGAGGTGCGCGTCGAAGTCCGGCGTCGCGACGTCCTTGAGCCCGAATTCCTCGGCCCAGTTGTCGCGTACCCATTCCGGCGTGCGCAGACAGTTGGTCCAGTTGACCGTGGGGCCGCCACCCAGAGTGGAGGCGGCGAGCATGTTGACGTTGCCGTCGGCGGTGGAGTTGGGCCCGCCGCGCCAGAACAGCTGCTGATAAGCCTGCAGTTCGTACCCCAGGAAGTCCGCCTCGTTGCGCGCCTGGCCGGCTTCGAGCACGACGACGTTCAGCCCGGCCTTCGCCAGGACACCGGCGATCAGACCGCCGCCGGCGCCGGAGCCCACGATGCAGACGTCGGCCGCGCACGTGGACTCGGTGGGCGTGTAGGTGGGCAGCGGCTCAGGTCCGCCGGGCGCTGTCTGCGGCAGACCGTGGTAGCCGAACACCTGCCAGGCGGGATTGACACCGGTGGTCGGGTCCGGGACGGCATACGCCATGGTGGCGGTCAGCGCGGTCAGCGCCCTCATCCCGGCAGCCGGGGCGGCACCCATCAGCGCGACGTTGCGGATCACCTGCTCGCGGGATCGCGGCGAGCCGGTGGCGAATCCGAACACGTGCATGCCGTTGAGCAGGCTGAGCAGGCCATGGCGCTGCTCCTCGGGAAGGGTGTCGATCACCTGTGCGACAGCCACATCGGCGCCCAGGGCGCTCCCGCTGGCCGCCCAGAACCCGGTCGGGTCGTCGTCGCGCGGCATCGACGGCACAACGGTGTCGGCCAGCGCGCGCAGAACCGCGCGGTGGGTATCGGAAAGTTGCGTGGTCATTGATCCTCCTGGGGTGACGTTCTACACCGCTCGCATCGGGCCGAGGCATCGCTGGAAACCCGCCCCGCCGGAACTGTTTTGTTAGTTGCCAGGACACGAAGCCCCGCGCAGTCCACCCTGTGTAGCAGGCTCAGGGTTGAGGTGAAGGAGAATTGCGAAGATGGGACTAATTGCGCCGATGGATGCGGCCTTCCTGATTCAGGAGGCGCGCGAGCACCCGATGCATGTTGGTGGGCTGCAGCTTTATCACACCCCGACCGGTGCGGACGAGGATTACGTCGGCAACCTCTACCGGGAGTTGCTGAGTTACCAGCACGTGGCGCCGTTGTTCTCCCGGCGGCCGCAAGACCCGGTTGATTCCCTGGGCAACCTGTGGTGGAAGACCGAGACCGACATCGATGTCGAGTACCACGTGCGGCGCTCGGCGCTGCCGAGGCCGGGTCGGGTGCGTGAGTTGCTGGAATTGGTCTCCCGGTTGCACGGCAGCCTGCTGGACCGGCACCGGCCGTTGTGGGAGTACCACTTGATCGAAGGCTTGGCCGACGGCCGGTTCGCGTCGTATGTCAAGTGCCACCACGCCCTGGCCGACGGCGTCACCCTGACCCGGAAGGTCTTGGCGTCCTGCAGCCCAGACGCCGAGGTGCGGGGCATGCCGCCGATGTGGGCGGCCGAGGCCGCCGACAACGCGCCTGCACCGCCGTCCAAGCGGCGGATCGGCAACCCGGTCGAGACGTTCCGCAATGCAGGACGGTCGCTGATGGGCTTCCCCGGAGTGGGCGCAATGATGGCCGAATACGGCATCGCCGCGCTCAAGGATCAGACGGCGGTACTGCCATACGCGGCGCCGCGCAGCATGCTCAACAAACCGATCAGCGGTTCGCGCCGGGTGGCGACGCAGTCGTGGGATATCGCCCGGGTCCTCAAAGTCGCCAAAGCGCGCGGGGTCACCCTCAACGACATCGTGATGGCGATGAGCGCGGGGGCCCTGCGCCGCTACCTGATCGCCAATGACGCCCTGCCCAGGGATCCACTGATCGCCTCGGTTCCGGTGTCCATGCGCACCCGTGATGAGAAGGGTGACGGGGGAGGCAATGCGATCACCTTTGTGCTGTGCAATCTGGCCACCAATCTGGAGAATCCGGACGACCGTCTGGAGGCGATCACCTCCTCGATGCGGGCCACCAAGGAGGTCATGGCCGACCGGCCCGGCGTCCAGTTGGCGGCGATGGGCGTCCTGACCGCAGTCGGTCCATCGGTGCTGACCAGGATCCCCGGATCATCCTCGGCGCCACCGCCGTACAACGTGGTGATCTCCAACGTGCCGGGACCCCGGGAACGGCTCTACTGGAACGGCGCCGAACTTGAGGCGATCTACCCGCTGTCCATCCCGACCGAGAATATGGCACTCAACATCACCTGCCTGAGCTACGCCGACCATCTGGAATTCGGTCTGGTCGGTTGCCGGCAGGCTGTTCCGAAGCTGCAACGGCTTCTGGACTATCTGGAGGACAGCTTGCAGGAACTGGAGTGAATGTGGCGCGCTCCGGCGGCGGAACGTATTCGGAGCGCCGGAGTATGCGCCGGCGACGCCGGTAAGGTGACCGCGGTGACCGGGCCAACGACGCTGTTCATCTTCCCGCACGCGGGCGGGGCGCCCAAGTACTACGTCCCCTTTGCCAAGGCGTTCACCAGCGACATCAAACGTGTCGCGGTGCAGTACCCGGGGAAGGGCGGTACGCACGATCTGGGGTCGTTCCGGAGCATCCCGGAGCTGGCAGAGCGGGTCGCCGGATTGCTGCCGGCCGAAATCGAGGGACATGTCGCCTTCTTCGGGCACAGCATGGGCTCGCTGGTGGCATTCGAGGTAGCCCGCCGGTTCGAAGCGGAAGGTCGACCCATCTCGGCGCTGTTCGTCTCGGCCACCGCGGCCCCGGGCCGGATCGGATCGGAGTACATCCCGGAATCCGATCGGGGACTGCTCGAAGCCGTCGCCACGATGACCGGGGTGAACCCGGAGTTTCTGGAGAACGAGGAGTTCGCCGCGCGGATCCTGCCGACGTTGCGAGGATTCAAGGCGATCATGGCCTACGAGTGCCCGCCCGAGGCCACGGTATCGTGCCCGATCGCGGCGTACATCGGCGATGAGGATGAGATCGGCACCGTCGACCGGGTGCAGCCATGGTCTGAGCGCACAACAGGGGAGTTCACCCTGCGCCAGTTCAG
>CAXNJA010000094.1:0-10616 GCA_964202555.1 Mycobacterium sp. | reverse complement strand
CCCTCGGGATGGGGAGCCAACTCCAGCTGTCTGACCCACTCGGGGAGATCCGCCATGACGCCGAACCCTAGCGTTAGGGTCGGGTGATGGCATTCCTGCGGCCCGGTTGGCTGCTGGCCTTGTCCGCCGCCGGGCTGTCGGTCAGCGCCTGGTTGCCCTGGCTGACCACCTCGGCGGACGGTGGCGGTCGGGCAAGTGCGATCGGCGGGATCCTGGGGAGTGTGTCCCTGCCGCCGCGGTTCGGGGCCGGTCAGGTGATCGTGCTGCTGGCCTCGGTGCTGCTGGTGCTCGGTGCGATGGTGGCCCGGGATCTGTTCCAGCGGGCGGCGGCGGCGGTGGCGGTCGTGGTCGCGATCCTGGTGGCGGTGCTGACTTGGTGGTATTTCGATACCCACGTCGTCGGGCCGGTGTCGGCCGGTTACGGGTTCTACATCGGCACGGTGTGCGCGGCGGCGACGCTGGCCTGCTCCATCTGGGCGCTGGTGTCCTCGACGCGCGCCGGTAGGCTGCGACGGTTGCCGCTGATCCGCGAAGGGGAGTGAATGCGTACAGTGCCGAGCCCGGCCCGGGTGGCGGTGGCGGCCGCACTGGCGGCCGCGGTGCTGGCGTCGGCGACGGGGTGTTCCGGCAACAAACCCAGTGCCGAGAAGTGCCAGACGGTGTCCGCGCCGTTGACTGATATCCCGACCCGAACCGACCAGGAACCGAAGCTGCGGATTCCGGTACCCGAGGGCTGGGAGCGCAGCACCCAGATGGACTCCGAACAGATCCGGTTCGCGATCCGCAGCCCGAAACTGTCCGCCGAAGGGTTCGTTCCCAATGCCGTGGTCACGCTGCAGCGGGCGCCCACCGATCTGGGCAAGCCCGAGCAGATTCTGCAGGCGCAGACCGATCAGCTGACAAAGAAACTCAACCTGACCGACGTCAGTTCCACCCAGACCAAGGTGTGCGGCGCCCCGGCGTTGTCCTCCACCTATACCACCCCCGAGATCAAACTCGGCAGGAAGATCCCGCCGGTCCCGGCTCGCAAGGCGACTTCACTCGGCGTGGTCTACCGGGGCGGCGACGCCAATTACGTTGCGACGGTGACGGTTCAGACCGTCAAGGCTGACGAGCAGACGTACATGGCTGATTCCGAGATGATTCTCAAGGGATTCCAGATCCTGCCGCCGAAGTGACGGCCACCGCAGCGCCGGAGATCCGGTCGCCGCACTGATCGCAGGCCAGTTCCCCGGTGAAGGCAGTGCCGCAGTCTCGGTGGCGCATCACGATCGCCGGCCCCTCCGGGGCGCTGAACCACCGTTGCGCCCACTGCACGGCGGTCACCAGGATGGGAAGGAACGCCAGGCCCTTATCGGTCAGCAGGTACGCCCCCCTCTCGGAGGCGTCGATGCCCGGATCCCGGCGCAGCACCCCGATCTCGCAAAAGGTCTGCAGCCGCTGCGCCAGCAGGCTCGGCGGCGCACCCAGCTGGCATTGCAGATCGCTGAACCGGCTACCGCCGAGGAACGCCGCCACCAGTAGCGCTGCGGCCCAGCGGTTTCCCAACACAGTCATGGTTTCGCTGAACAGGCCGGCCTGGCCGGTGGTTGACGTGGATGCGGAGGCGGATCGGGAGCGGCGCCGGGTGGCCGCCGCAGGCGCGCACCGTTCCCAGTCACCGCTGGGACCGACGGCCAGGGCGACGGTGTCCGGCCCGGCGGGGCGTTGACAGCGCGCGCAGCGCAGCACCGGGGAAAACGACCGTCCGCACCGATGGTGGCGCATGTCCGGCAGTCGGTCAGCGTGCTCGGGAACCCAACTGCGTTCCCACTCCCAGATCAGCAGCAGCAGCGGCCACAGGGATCGGCTCCGGGCGGTGGGCAGGTAGCCACCGTCGGCCCGGGTCAACAGTCCCTGATCTACCAGGCTCCGCAGCCGGTTGGTCAGCACGGCGTGCGAAATCGGCAGCCGGGAAACGAAATGTCCGTATCGGGTGGCGCCCATGACGGCCTGCTGAACGATCAGCAGGCTCCATTCGTCACCAAGTACACCCAGCATCCGGCCGATCGCGTTGGTGTCGCCGGGGGACAGCGCTGTCGGAACGTCGGCGGTGATCACTAGAGCCCGACGGCGGCCGCCGCGGTATCGGTCTCCCGCCAGCGGCGAAGCTCCGAGCCCGCCACCCAGGTGGAATGGGTGCCGCTGGAAATACGTTCCGGGAGTTGAATTTTGCAGACCGGACCGTCCTCGAGGCGGGCTGCGTCGAACACCAGGCAGTAGGAGGCGTCGTCGTTCATGTCGGTGGTCAGGGTCACCAGATAGCCGTCGTCTTCGGCGCGGCTGCCCACCCGCGGAGCCATCGCGGTTTCGCTGCCGTAGACACCGTCGCCGAAGCTGATCCGCTGCTCGTTGCCGGTCTGCACGTCATGGCGCACCAGTCCGTCGAACAGGAACCAGCCCGGCTTTCCGGTAGCCGCGTAGGCGTAGCGGTACGGTTCGCCGCCGTGGCCGGCGTTGATCATGCCGAACTCGGAGATTGTGTCGCTCAACGGCTGCTCGGTGGTCGTACCGGTCTTGAGGTTGAATCGCCAGCGGTGCAGGCGGGCCTGCATGCGGTCCAGTGCCAGGAACCGGAAGGCGCGTTGCCACTTGTCGCCGGCGCCGTCGTCGAGCGGATTGGGGTCGCCCTGATAGAAGCCGTCGAGCACGATCTCGTCGCCGTCCTCGTAGGCGTTGGTGAAGTGCAGGACGAACGTGGGGTCGGCCTCGAACCACGTGATGTCCGTGCTGCTCCCACGACGGGGGATCACCGCGAACCGCGACGGCATGTCGGAGTAGAAGTGCGGGATGTGCAGATTGCGCTCCAGCAGTTCCGGTTGCCAGAACAGCGGAAAGTCGTTGAGAATGGCGTAGTTTCGGGTGAAGGCCATGTCGTGCGGCAGGCGCGGGCCGGGCAGTGGAATGTCGACGTAGTGCACCAGGTCGTTGGTGGCGTCCACCACGCCGTAGTGCAGGTACGGCGCCTGCTTGCTGTAGTTGAAGAACAGCATCTCCCCGGTGCGTTCGTCGACCTTCGGGTGCGCTGAAACGCCCCAGGGGTGCGGGAATGATCCGTTCCAGGTTTCCTTGCCTTGCGTTTCGCCGGTGTAGGGGTCGACCCGGTAGAGATCTCCGCACTGGTAGAAACTGGTCAGAGCAGTGCCGCGGTGGACCACGACGTCGGTGCTGGAGGGATCCTTGAGCATGGTGCGGGCACCCCAGCCGTGGTCGGCTTTGGCCAGGGGGATCGGTTCGGCCAGTCCCGGCCACAGCGACTCTCCGGCCTGCTGCTCGGCGTCGAAGGCTTCGGTGCGGATGAAGCGGTTGCGGTAGAACGCTTTTCCGTCGCGGAAGCCGACGATGTGCAGCATGCCGTCGCCGTCGAAGGGGTGGTAGAACTTCAACGCCGGGTGCAGGGGGTTCTCGGTGTTGCGCAGGTAGAGGCCGTCGAGGTCGGCGGGGATTTCGCCGTGGACCGCAGTCAGGTCGTCGGCCCGCCATTCGGTGGTCTGTGGGCGCCACGGGCCGGTGCGGTAGGGGTGGTCATCGTCCTCGGGCAGTGTGGACAGGAACTTGCCGACGACTTCAACGTCCATTTCGGGTCCAATCATGCGGCTTCTCCGGATCCGATCACGAAACTGACTGTGGTGGCGGTACTGCCGCCGATATTCAGGGTTCCGAAACGGCGCGCCCCGTCGATCTGGTAGTCCCCGGCCAGGCCGCTCACCTGCTTGGCGGCGTCGAGCATCATCCGGATGCCGGTGGCCCCGACCGGGTGTCCGCCGCCGATCAGGCCGCCGCTGGGATTGATCGGCATGCGGCCGCCGATCTCGATGTCGCCGTTCTCGATCGCCTTCCACGACTCACCCGGACCGGTCAGCCCGATATGGTCGATCGCTAGATACTCACTGGGCGTGAAGCAGTCGTGCACCTCGAAACCGTCGATGCCGTCTAGGCCCACCGCGGCCCGGCCGAAGGCCTCCTGCACGGCGGCGCGAACATGGGGCATCACATAGGGGTTTACGGCGTCGCGATTGAGTTTCTGGCGCAGGCCCAACCCGACGGTGCGGTGCCCCCAGCCCTCGACTCGTCCGATCGGGCGCACACCGGGATGCTCGGCCAGGAACTCGTCTCCCACCAGGACCACCCCGGCACCGCCGTCGGTCATCTGGCTGCAGTCGAACCGGCGAATGCGGCCCTCGATGAGCGGATTGATCTTGTCGTCGCCGCCATCCGCCGCCAGGTCGGGTACCCGCCAGTCACGGGTCTGGGCATTCGGGTTGCGCCGGGCGTTGGCGAGGTTCAACGCGGCTATGGCGCGCAGATGGGCGTCGTCGATGCCGTAGCGACGGTCGTACTCCTCGGCCACCTGGTTGAACATGTACGGCCACAGGTAGGTGGCATCCTGCCCCTCGTGGCCGGTCCACGCCGCCGCGCCCAGGTGCTGGGCGGCGAGGTCGCCGGGCACCGTTTTCTCCAGTTCCAGTCCGACGACCAGGGCGGTGCGGTAGTTGCCGGCCCGCAGGTCGGCCATCGCGGCCAGGGCGGCCGCACTGCCTGATGCGCATGCCGCCTCGTGGCGGGTTGCCGGGGTGTTCCACAGACCGTCGTGCACGGTGGCCGGCATCGCCCCGAGATGGCCCTGGCCGGCGAACATCTCCCCGAACGCGTTGGCCACGTGCACCACGTCGATGTCTTCGGCATCGATCATTGACTCCGCCAGGGTCTGGTCGACCACCTCGCGGGTCAGATCGGCGAAGTCCGCGCTTTCCCTGGTCAGGTTGCGCGCGAAATCGCTCTGGTAGCCACCCAGAATCCAGACATTGCCGGTCACCGGACCCAATTTACTACAGTTAACAGAGTGCCGGAAGGACGAGAACGGCCCCATCGGTAGACAGCCGGATCACACAGCCGACAGATGTATTCGGCACAAAAAGTGAGTGCCCCCGGCATGATTCGAACATGCGACACCGGCTGTGTAAGACCGACGTTGGGGGCAAGTTCCAACAATAGTTGAAACGCCTGATCAGACTGCAGTTTCGCAACTACCGAGCGAATGGTCGATTGCGGTCAATTGTTGCCGTTCGCCGTCCATTAACGATGAATAAGCGATGGGGGCTGGCGCGGGTACGCGATACCGGAGCGCTGCCTCTGCAGTGCAGTCACGCCGAGGCAGCGCTCCGGTTTCAGATCACCGGACTGACGTTCCGCCGGAGCGGTCATACCGGCCCTTGAGCAAGCCGGAGACGGTTGACTGCGTCCATAGGCAACCCAGCGGGGTGCGGTGCCCCATGACGTTAAGGCACTGTGCGGCAGCCGCCTGGGTCAGTCCGCAGCTGTAGGTCAACCACATGGCGTGGCGCCGCAATGCCGGCTCCCGCTGCTCCCATGGAGCGCCGGGTGCAGGGATGCTGGGGGGCAAGCGGACCATGATGTCGAACCCCCTGTTGGTCGACATCGCCGCGAATGCCTCCTCGTCACCGTGGTCGCCCCCCGTGCGGGGTTCGCCAGCTGACGCCGCGACTGAGGCCACTAACGCCGCTTCGATTTCCTGTCCGAGGGTTTCCACGCCGCCAGCCGCGAGAGCCGCTCGATCGAGATTGTCCACGGCCTGCACTTCCGTGCGCAGCGCGAAGTCGATCTCCGAGCTGCCGCCCGTGGCCGGACACGGCGTTAAGTGGACACCGGCAAAGAGGTCCAAGCCGTGACGCTGGAGCACAAGTCCGATTCGGCGAAAGTGCTGCTCGCGGACGAGATCCTCTCGTGGGTAAGGGATCCAGACGGACACCCTGCTGGCCACAGCGTGTCCCAGCGCCGCCACGAGCCCTCGGATGTCGGCCAGGTCCTGCTGGCTGGCAGGTTCCCCGGGCTCGAACGAGAACACAGCGGAGATGGCCGCCCCGTGTTGGGCGGCCACCCCCTCCAGCATCTCGAAGTGATCGACGGTCTGACGGTCACCAAGCAGAACGACGTGGCGCAGGTCCGTGGGTGTGTGGTTGTCGGACATCTCTAGTTCCGCCGCATCCGGAGGAAATCGACGAAGATCTGGTTGAGTTTTTCCTCGTCGCTGTAGGTGTCGAACAGCTCGTCGACTTGCTCAATCCAGAACCGGCGCTGTGTGGCCTTGCCGGCCCCGGGCAGCAATAGCCCAAAATCCTCAGCGCAGCTGAAATATCCGTCACCCGGCCAATCTCGGTCCTTCTTCTTCACCACCGACGACAGCAGCAAACGGCCTCCGAGTAACGGCAGGGTGATCCGGTTGACCTCGTACAGCAACCCGCCGATCTGGCCACGACTGGTGTTCACCGCGCGCATGGCCTCGCTGTAGAACGGTTTGCGCCGCTTGTAGCAGTGGGCGGCGGCGAAAGACGTGAGAACTTCGACCCGTGGGTCGCTGCTAGTGAAAATCATCGCGAAAAGCTCCTTCCAACAGTGGTTTTGGATTCCCTGCCGGGTATTTCGGGCAGGGTTGAATCGCGGGGTGGGTGGGCCTTTTGCCCGCCCACCCCGCGAGTTCGGGTTGGTGTACTACGCCGCCGTCAGCGCGGTGGCGATGTCGACGAGCGCACGGCGGATCTCGGCCTCGAGCTCGCCGGCGTGCTTACGCACGGCGCCGGTTTCCCTCTCGATGCCGGTCACCGCGGAGCGCAGCGGCCGCAGATGGCCGAGGGCCGTCTCGATGCGTCCCATGCAATCGCGGATCTGCTCACGTTCGTCCAGCGAGCCGCTCGACGTCGCAGCCAGCTTCGCCAACAACCGAGTGACTTGGACCGCCGTCGCCAGCAGTTGCTGGGCGCCGGGGGCAGAGCGGTCGTAGTGAAGCACCACGACCCGCTGAGCGTGGTAGATCCGGAAGCCAGTTGCCTGGGCGTCGCGGGGGAGTGCCTCAGGCAACTGCGCCAGGAGCAGACCGGCGTGCGCCTCGCGGTTGTCCACCATCTGAGCCAGCTGCGGCAGGGTCACCGGCCGCGACGCCCCCGTGCGGCACTCGATCGCGGCCTTCAGCCCCTCCAGGTCCTCGTCATGAATATGCAGGACGAGATCCCCAGCCTTACTCCGGCCGTGACCGCTCGAGTTACCGACCGCCTCGACGGTATCGCTCAGCATCGCGGTGACCTGGCAGACGTCGTCGAACGATGCGTTCTCCCAGTCGTTTCCGGCCTGAACCGGCGTAGGGGTCTTCGCGTCCTGCGTCACGACCTTCTCCGACAACTCCGAGATTTGGCCACGCAGGCGCTCTTCGATCGCCGCGGTTTCCAGACGCAGGGCAGCGATCGCCTTCTCGCCGTTGGCCAGATAGGTCATGAGCGGGCTACCGCCATCGGTGTTGAACAGGCGCTCGAGCGCCTCCTTGGTCCCCTGGTTCAGAGTTTGCCGGAGCCGCTCCTCGAGTACTTGCGGCAGAGCGGTGGGGCCGCTCCCGAGCAGAGCGTCCTGGACCGGCTTGACCTTCTTGCCCAGAGACTCTGCCGCTTGAGCAGTCACGGAATCCATGGCCGCCGACAAAGCGCCTGGGCGCTCGTCATCACCGACCATACGGGTGAGCTCCCTGCCGACCGCTTCAGCGAGCTGGACAGCCACCTGCTGGGGAATCGCGGACAGCGCATCCAGCTGCGCCATGACGCGGTGGATTTCACTGACCGTGTTATGGGCCGAACTGGTCGCCGAACTGAGCACGCCCAACTTGAAGATCTGCTTGGCGGCCATGACCGCGTCCCCGGGGTCCTCGCCGAATCCGCCGGCTTTAGCGAACGCGACGACTTCGAGATCTTCGTGGACAAGGGACACCATGAGGGCCTTCTCGTCCGGGGACAGATGGACGCTTTCGATCGCGTCCTGTTTCTTGAGTACAGCGGACACCGCGGTACTCCTTTCATCTTGAAGGAATGCCGCCGTCCGCAGTAGCCTTGAGATGTTGGCTCGTGGCTGTCCTATGGACGGTGACGAACTGCATCAGGGAAGCCGTTGGAGCGGCTTCCCTGATTTTTTTGGCCCCCGGGTCTCTGTCGCCGAGGGCCAAATCCCGGCACTTGGCTGATTCCCGCTTGGGAAACATCCCGTTCTGGCCGGTAGCGCTCCCGAACCCCTGATACCCTCCCAGAGGGATCGGTGGGCGCTGAGCCAAGAATACACCAGCCGACAAGCGATAACCACTCTGATCTGCTAACTAAACGCGTGTACCGGTTCGCTCCAGTACGCTTCCGGCAAAGTGGGTGATACGCTTGTAGATCAGTGACCAGTACGCTTGGCTATCCAACTATGAATGACATACGAAGACCATCGACGATAGTCACGAAGCGCCTTATCGACAAAGGTTAAAAATATGCCGTTGAACAGGGATTTCGATCGAGCCTGCGAGCTCGCGGCCGAGATTGACCAGGGTTCGGGGAACAGGAGAGGTGTACCTGTACGCTCGGCGTTCGCGCGCGACCTTTCCGGCAACGGGAGCGCCCCGATGAGTCGGCTCATCGGACTCGGAGGCCGTGGCGGTGAGGTGCCGCTGAAGTTGTACATGGCGTTGATTTGGAGAAGCTCGAAGGAGCCGTACGCGACACTGCAGTCGGCGCGCAAGTGGGCGGAACTGCTGGCGCTTCCAGATCCGACCAAGAACGGCGCCCGGCGGATCAAGGACGCATTAAAGACCCTCGCTGAGCAAAAACTCGTCAAGGTCGATCACCGTCGTGGAGAGTCCTCAGTAGTCACGCTCCTCCGCGACGACGGCAGCGACCAGCCATACACGGTGCCGCGCGGTCTAGAGAAGAAGGACTACTACTTCCTGATCCCTGCCGAAATGTGGACAACTGGAAAACTTCAAAGGCTCTCAGCGGCGGGGCTGGCCATGCTTATGGCGGTTCTCTCGTGGAAGAAGCCAGGAGAAGATGTGTGGTGGTCAACGGAGATGTTTCCGGGTCAGTACGGACTCTCATCGGCCACCAGGGCGCGCGGGACGGCGGAGCTAGTAGAAGTCGGTCTACTGCACGTTGATCGCAAGCTGATCCCGCCCAAAGCGGGCAAGGGTTTCACGATCGACCGTGTCCGCAGCATTTATCGTGTTGCGGGAGAGGCCTTGCCGAAGAAGCCTGAGGCAGGCAAGCGTGACACCAGAGGTATGGCCGGTAGGCCGCGGGCGAACCCGAGTGCCGAGACGCCGGAGAGCCTACCGACGAGTGGGGCAAGACAGATTGCAGAGAAGTCGGACCCGGTTTTGTAGGAACCAGCCACCCTCCAACCACCCCACCCCCAGGCCCCTGGGCAAACCCAACCCACAACGCCGGCCAATCGTGCTGACACTTCACATCCCATGACGTCCGCCGTCGCTACCGGGTTGATGCTCGACGGATCCCCGAGCGGCTTTGTGATGTAGCTGTAGATTCCGTGCCATGCACATCTTGGGGGTTGTGGGGGGACTGCTGGCAGTGTGCATGCCGAGGTACACCGGCTGGAACAGCGATCCCTCGGGAATGGCATACAAATAGCGCACCTCGACCACGCCCCCGGACGCGAGCACTCGTGATTCGGTATGGACGACAACCAACGCAGACCGCGCTGTGGCACAGCGGTTCTTGCCCGCGCTGCCCTACCCCAAGGCTTTCAACACCGTCGTTCAGGCATGAGCGATCCGCGACCCTTACGCAACCTGTGGCCGATCAGCCCGCCGGCACTTACTGCAACCGCTCCATCTGCAGCGGTTGGCGATTGTGGCTGCCCATGTGTGTCCGCAGTCGGGGCATTGCCACCACGGTTTTTTGTTGCTGCCTGGGGTGACCTGATCGGGACGTAGGTCGGGCTGGTCGTCGGGGCCGCGCACCCACTGGGCCGCCAAGTCGGGGCGCTGGTGCACTAGGGATTGGCCTGGCGGGGCGGCGGATAGTTTCGCCGCACCTGTTTTTCTCCCACACGGCGGACATCCGGCCCCTCTGCCAGTCCGGTTGGCGATGGTGGCTGCCCACGTATGTCCGCAGTCGGGGCATTGCCACCACGGCCTTCTGGTACTGCCTGGGGTGACCTGATCGGGACGTAGGTCGGGCTGGTCGTCGGGGCCACGCACCCACTGGGCCGCCAAGTCGGGGCGCTGGTCCACTAGGGATTGGCCTGGCGGGGCGGCGGATAGTTTCGCCGCAACTGTTTTTCTCCCACACGGCGGACACCCATTCCCAGCGTTGCGGCCGGAGATGGTGGCTGCCCATGTGTTTCCGCAGTCGGGGCATTGCCACCACGGTTTTTTGTTGCTGCCTGGGGTGACCTGATCGGGACGTAGGTCGGGTTGGTCGTCGGGGCCGCGCACCCACTGGGCCGCCAGGTCGGGGCAATCTACAGCCAGATTGCGATAAACGGTCGCCTCCAGCCCGGAACATGCCGGACACCCATTCCCAGCGTTGCGGCTGGCGATGGTGGCTGCCCATGTGTGTCCGCAGTCGGGGCATTGCCACTACGGCTTTCTGTTGCTGCCTGGGGTGACCTGGTCGGGACGTAGGTCGGGCTGATCGTCGGGGCCGCGCACCCACAGGGCCGCTAAGTCGGGGCGCAGGTCCACCAGGGATTGGCCTGGCGGGGCGGCGGATAGTTTCGCCGCAACTGCTTTTCTCCCACACGGC
>CAXNJA010000093.1:0-10660 GCA_964202555.1 Mycobacterium sp. | reverse complement strand
CACGGCACGCCGAGTTCGCGGGCGACGATCGCGGCGTGACACGTCATTCCGCCGGTGTCGGTGACCAGTGCCGCGGCCCGGCGCATGGTGGGCAGCCAGTCCGGGTTGGTCATCTGGGCGACCAGGATCTCACCGTCCTGCAGGCGGGCACCGTCGCTGACGTCCATCAGCACCCGCACCTCGCCGGACGCCGCCCCGGGCACCGCGGGCAGACCCTGCAGCAGAACCTCGTGCTGTTCGGCGGCGGGCTTGCCGGCCCTGTTCAGGGTGGTGATGGGCCGGGTCTGGACGATGTACGTCGTGCCGTCGGCGATCGCCCACTCGGTGTCCTGTGGGCAACCGGCGTGGCGTTCGCTGCGCACCGCGATGTCGGCGATCGCCCGGATCTCGTCGTCGCTGAGCACCTGCGCCTGCGCCTGCGCCTCGTCGAGGTCGATCCGTTGATCTTTGCCGTCGGCGCCGCGAATGATCTTGAACGACTTGTAACCCATTCGCCGGGAAAGGATTTCGCCGGTCTCCTTGGCCACCACATAGGTGTCGGGCTCCACCGATCCGGACACCACCACCTCACCCTGGCCGAAGGCGCCCTCGACCACCACCCGGTCGGTGGCGTCAGTGGTCGGGTCGGCGGTGAACGCCACCCCGGAACGTTCCGAGGCGATCATCAACTGGACGACGACCGCCATCGCCGGGTCGGCGGTGAAACCGCGACTGGCCCGGTAGGCGACCACCCGCGGGCCGAACAGCGACGCCCAGCACTGCCCGACCTTCTCGATCAGGTCCTGCTCGCCCCGAACATTGGTGAAGGTTTCGTTCATACCGGCGAAGGAGGCGTCGGCGCCGTCCTCCCCAGTGGCTGAGGATCGCACCGCCACAAACGAATCGGCGCCCATCGCCCGGTAGGCCTCCAGGATCCGGTCACGGACGTCCGCGGCCATCCCGGCTTGCAGCACCAGAGCCTTCATTTTGGCGCACATCTCGTCGAACCGACCCGGGTCACCGGCCGCCAGCAGCGCCTCCCGGTGTGCGGCGTTCAGGTCGTCGGAGACTCCCCCGCCGCGCATCGAAACCAGGTAACTGTCGCGCAGGACCACGAAGCCGGGCGGCACCGGCAATTCGGCGGCCACCATCTCCCCCATGTTGGCGCCCTTGCCGCCGGCCTCCTCGGCGTCCGCCATGCCGAGATTGGCAATGTCCTCGACGTATCGCATCAGTGCTCTCCTCGTCGTCGCTCAACCGGTTGACGCAGAATGTCCATCACCTCGGCGACGGAGGTGGCCAGTTCCCGGGTGGTGTCGATACGGTGGGCGCCGGACCAGATGCCCTGGTCGTCGCTGCGGGCCAGGGCGGTGGCGATGCTCGCAGTCACCTGGGATGCGCTGTTGGCACGGGTGCGGATCCGGGCGACGGTGGCCTCAAGGGGCGCGGCGCAGGCGAATTCGACCACCGCCGCGGCAGCGTCAGCCGCCACCCGGTGAGCCTGCTGCCGGTAGTCCGGGTCGCTCCAGGTGCCGTCCAGGATGACGGTGCGCCCCTGTGACAGCCCGAGTTGCGCCTTGGCCAGCACCGCCCGGTAGACGGCAGCGATGTTCTCCCGGCTGTAGAGACCCTCACCCAGGACGCCGGGCTCGCCGGCGATCCGGCCGTCGGCCACCATCTCCGCGCGCACGTCATCGGTGGAGATCACCTGGGCGTCAAGGTGTTCGGCCACCGCTCGGGCCAGTGTGGTCTTTCCGGTGCCCGCGCCGCCGCCCACCAGGATCAGCCGGACCGACGCCGCCCGCAGATGGTCCAGGGCGATCTGGAGGTGGCGGCGGGCGTCGTCGGCGGATTCGTGGTGGCCCTGGGTGTAGCGGACGCAGTCGACCTTGGCCCGCACCCCGGCGCGGTAGGCGATGTAGAAGTGCTGCAACGACTCCGGTGCGTCGTCGTGGGCCAGGCGCCGGTACCGGTCCAGGAAGAACTGGGCGAGATCTCCCCGGCCGAGGTACTCCAGGTCCATCGCCAGGAACGCGGCGTCGTCGATGGCGTCGACGTAACGCAGGCGGTCGTCGAACTCCAGGCAGTCCAGCAGGGCCGGCCCTTCGGACAGACAGAAGATGTCGTCGGCCAACAGGTCGGCGTGGCCGTCGACGATCCGGTGTTCGGCGATCCGGCGGTCGAACAACGCCACCCTGAATTGCACGAATTGATCTGCCAGTCGGTCGATTTCGGCAACAACATGCGGGTCCAGGCCCGGCACCAGTGCGTCACCCCGGGCGCCTGCGTAGCGGGTCAGTTCGGTCAGGTTCTCCTGCCATCGGGTCCGCACCGCCTCGGCCCGCGCCTCGTTGTCGACGTTCGGCCCCCGGTCGGCGCCGGTGTGGAACCGGGCAAGGATGTCGGCGATCGCGGTCAACTCCGCGGTCACGTCGTCCCCGCGGCGCACCATGGTGGCCAACCGCCGCTCGTCGGGGTGGCGGCGCATCACGATGACCGGCTCGGGTGGGCCCCCCAGGGGGGATTGGAAGTGGCCGACCCCCAGATAGCTGGCGGGAGCCAACCGGCTGTTGAGCGCCACTTCGTGGGCGCAGGCCTCTTCCCGGCTTTCGGGTGTGGAGAAGTCGAGGAAGTCGGTGGTGACCGGCTTCTTCACTTTGTAGGCCAGCTCCCCGAGGAGGATCACCAGACCGGTGTGCGTCTCGGCGATCTGGGGCTGCACGCGTTTCATCCTCCCCCTTTCCCGCCCCCCACTGCGAGGGTACAAAGCCCCGAGCAGCGCCGCAGCGTGACTTTCGGCCCGTGTGAGAGTCGGCTCGCCGACGTGCTCACCTTCCGGTGAGTCAGGCCGATCGGGACTCCTCGGCGCGCCGCTTGATGCCCTGCAGCATGCCCCGGGTGAGTAGCGACATCACCGGCCCGGCCGCCTCAGCGCCCAAGGCCTCACCGGGCACCCGCATCCGCGCGCGGGTACGCACCAGCAGCCGGCAGCGATCCTCCCAGTGCGCCACGACGTGAAACGACCACACCCCGTCCACCGGGACGTCCGGCGGCTGCAGCCGCACAACGATTGACTCGCCCTCGACGAGCGCGACCACCGGCAGCGCAATCCCGTTGCGCAGGCCCATCCATCCGCGCGGAACCAGCCGGATCACGTCGCCGACCGACAGCTGCTGCCATTCGGGATGGATCCGGTCGGCGTTGCGGTGCTGCAGTCCGACCAGATTCTCCAGCTTCTCGTAGGTGTACATCCCGCCACGGTCCTGACCCATCTGCACCAGCCACGGCCAGACCGCCGAAGCCGGGGCGTCGATCCAGATGCCCTCGGTGGTCTGCACCACCGGTTGGCTGACCAACTCGTCGCCGGGAAGAGCCGTGTCGCACTCCTCCTTGGTGGTTCCCCAGTTCCGGTAGTACCGGCGCGCCGCAAGCAACCCCGCCCCGGCGATCGCGCTTCCCGCCATCATCCACATACCTCCAGTCTGGCACCCGCCGGAGGGACTTCAGCCCCTACCGGCGCGCACACCGCGATGGTCGGATAGTGCAGGGGCAGGGGTCAGGGGAGGCATCATGACGCGAACCAGCGGCATTCATCGACAACACCCGCGGCGGGTGTTCCGCGACCGCCGCGAGGCCGGCCGGGTCCTGGCCGGGATGCTGGGCGCCTACCGGGACAAGCCGGGGGTGGTGGTGCTCGGCCTGGCCCGGGGCGGCCTGCCGGTCGCCTTCGAGGTGGCCCGCGCCCTGCGCGCACCACTGGATGCGTTCATCGTCCGCAAACTCGGAGCGCCCGGGCACGAGGAGTTCGCAGTGGGGGCGCTGGCCAGTGGCGGGCGGGTGGTCGTCAACGACGACGTGGTGCGGGGTCTGCGGATCTCGCCGGAGCAGTTGCGCGAGATCGCCGACCGGGAAGCCCACGAACTGGCCCGGCGTGAGGCCACCTACCGGCAGGGCCGTCCTCCGGTGGAGGTCGCCGGCAAGACGGTGATCCTGGTCGACGACGGCCTGGCCACCGGGTCCTCGATGCTGGCCGCTGTGCAGGCGTTGCGGGAGTCGCTGCCCGCCGAGATCGTCGTGGCCGTACCCGCCGCCCCGGAATCCACCTGCCGCGAGTTCGCCGGGATCGTCGAGGACGTCGTGTGCGCATCCATGCCGACCCCCTTTCTGGCGGTGGGTGAGTCGTTCTGGGATTTCACCCAGGTCACCGATGACGAGGTGCGCGAACTCCTCGCCACACCGACCACCGGTGCCGCACCGGCCATCGAAGTCCAGGGTCCGGCCGAACTCGTCCGCCGGGTCGCCATCGACGCCCCGGGCGGGGTGCCGCCCCGCGACGTACTGGCGGATCTGATCGGCGATGCCCGGGTGGTGCTGATCGGCGAGAGTTCCCACGGGACCCACGAGTTCTACCAGGCGCGCGCCGAGATCACCAAGTGGCTCATCGAGGAGAAAGGTTTCAATGCCGTTGCCGCCGAGGCGGATTGGCCGGATGCCTACCGGGTCAACCGCTACGTCCGCAGCCTGGGTGAGGACACCTCACCGGAGGAGGCGCTGCGCGGGTTCGAGCGATTCCCGGCCTGGATGTGGCGCAACACCGTGGTGCGCGACTTCGTCGGCTGGTTGCGCTGGCACAACGGTCGCTGCGCGGCAGACGGCCGACGACAGACCGGCTTCTACGGGCTGGACCTCTACAGCCTGCATCGCTCGATGCAGGAGGTGATCGGCTACCTCGAGTCGGTGGACCCTGCGGCGGCCGCACGTGCGCGGGCACGCTACGCCTGCTTCGACCATTCCGCCGGCGACGACGGTCAGGCCTACGGCTATGCAGCCGCGTTCGGGGCCGGGCCCAGTTGTGAGCGCCAGGCCGTCGAACAACTCGTCGAGTTGCAGCGCAGCGCCTGCGATTACCTTCGCCAGGACGGCGAGTTGGCGCATGACGAGTTGTTCTACGCCCAGCAGAACGCGGTCACGGTGCGCAACGCCGAGGAGTACTACCGGGGCATGTTCGCCGGACGGGTCACCTCGTGGAACATGCGCGACAAGCACATGGGCCAGACGTTGGCCGCCCTGATCGAGCACCTGGACCGCGAGGGCACCGCACATCCCGGTCCGGCCCGAATCGTGGTGTGGGCACACAACTCCCACGTCGGCGATGCCCGGGCCACCGAGGTGTCGGCGGACGGGCAACTGACCATCGGCCAGCTGGCCCGCGAGCAGTACGGCCCGCTCTGCCGGCTGATCGGGTTCTCCACCTATTCGGGCACGGTGACCGCGGCCAGCGACTGGGGCGGTGACGCCGAATGCAAGGCGGTCCGCCCGGCGCTGCCCGGCAGCATCGAGGAACTGCTGCACGAGGCCGGTGCCGTTGCACCGGCGCTGGGGGCGTTCATGGTCGAGATGCACGACGGCTCCCCCGCCGCCGCGGCGCTGGAGGTGGTCCGGCTGGGCCGGGCCATCGGGGTGATCTACCTGCCACAGACCGAACGGCAGAGCCACTACTTCCATGTTCGCCCGTCGGATCAGTTCGATGCGATGATCCATATCGATTCCACGCGGGCGTTGGAGCCGCTGGAACCGAACAGTGTGTGGGTCGCCGGACAGAACCCCGAGACCTACCCCAGCGGTCTGTGAGAGCAGAGGGCCCGGTGCCGGACATCGTCACGCTATGCATGAATCCGGCCCTGGACATCACCACCGGCACCGAGGTGGTGCGCCCAACCAACAAACTGCGCTGCGCGGCGGCCCGTCACGACCCCGGCGGGGGCGGCATCAACGTGGCCCGGGTGGCGGGGGCGCTGGGCGCGAAATCGGTGGCGGTGTTCCCGGCCGGTGGACCTGCCGGCGAGGTGGTGAACAGTCTGCTGGCCGCCGAAAGCATTGCGGTGCAACGGGTTGCGATCGGCGGTTGGACCCGGGAAAGCTTCACCGTCAATGAGTCCAGTACCGCGGCCCAGTACCGTTTCGTGCTCCCCGGACCGGAACTGACGGCGGCCGAACAGACCGAGTGCATTCGGCAACTGCGCAGCGCGGCGGGCTCGGCGAGGATCGTGGTGGCCAGCGGGAGCCTGCCGCCGGGCGTACCCGACGCCTTCTACCAGCAGGTGGCAGACGTCTGCGCCGATCTGGAGGTGAAGTTGCTGTTGGATGCCTCCGGAGGAGGCCTCAAACACGTCACGTCGGGGGTGTACTTGATCAAACCCAGCCTGCGGGAGTTGAGCGAGCACGTCGGCCGCGAATTGCTCAGCGAGGCTGAACAGTTCAGCGCGGCGCGGGAACTCGTCGACCGCGGAGCTGCGGAATGTGTGCTGGTCTCGTTGGGCGCCGAAGGCGCGCTGCTGGTCACCGCAGCGGTCGGCCTGCGCTACGAGCCGGTCAGGGTGCCCCCGGGCAGCAGTGTGGGCGCCGGAGACGCGATGGTGGCCGGTGTCGCGGTGGGCCTGACCCGCGGGTGGGCCCTGAGCGAGGCAGTGCGACTGGGGATCGCCGCCGGGGCTGCGGTGCACCTCACCCCGGGTACCGCCGCCTGCACCCGGGAGGACACCGAGCGGCTGTTCGCCCAGAGCGCCGCGCCCGTAGCGGTGCAACCGGCGCGCTGAGGAGCACAATGGCCTGATGGCCGAACCGTTCGCAGCACCGTCCATTGTCGTCGGCGTCGACGGGTCGCGGGTCGGGGTTCGCGCCGCGCTGTGGGCCCTCGACGAGGCGACCGCAAGGGACCTTCCGCTGCATCTGGTGGCCGCGGCCGAACACGGCGACACCGCCGCCGCCCAGACCGCCGTGACAGCCGCTGCAGCCGCGGTCGAGGCCGCCGGCCCGCAGGTTGCGGTGAGCACGGACGTCGTAGCGGGCAGCCCGACGCAGGTCCTGCTCGAGGCGTCCCGCCGAGCAGCGATGCTGTGCGTCGGAGCCGTCGGCCCCAAACACTTCGACCACGCCGGATCCACCGCGGCTGCGCTGGTCGCCTCGGCGCACTGCCCGGTGGCGGTGGTCCGCGGCGAGCAGCGGCCGGGAGGCTGGGTGGTCGTCGAACTCGACCAGACCCCGGACGCGGCCACGGTGCTGCAGTTCGCCGTCGAAGAGGCCCGTTTGCGACGGGCGCCTCTGCGGGCGTTGGGCACCTGGCAATCGGAGGACCACGACCCGAAGACAGTCGAGGAGTCCGGGCGGATGGTGCGCGCGCAGTTGGACCGCCGCCTCGAACAATGGCGCCACCGCTATCCCGATCTGGACGTTCTGCCGATCGCCGTCCGCGACAGCGGGCTGGGTTTCCTGGCCGAGAACGCCGCAACGATCCAGCTGGTGGTGCTCGGCGCCCGCAACACCGCCGCGGTCGCTGAACTGCTCGGGCCGGCCGGATTGTCGGCCCTGAAGGACACCGATTGCTCAATCCTGGTCGTGGATCACCAACGTCTCCTCTGAAAAGGGCCCGCGCTGGATAGGGTGGGACGCATGGTCAGGGTCTTTCTCGTCGACGACCACGAGGTGGTGCGCCGCGGCTTGATCGATCTGCTCGGCGCGGATCCCGAACTCGATGTCATCGGCGAGGCCGGTTCGGTGGCGGCCGCGATGGCCCAGATCCCGGCGCTCAAACCGGATGTGGCGGTGCTCGACGTGCGCCTGCCCGACGGCAACGGCATCGAATTGTGCCGGGATCTGCTCTCCAAGATGCCGGATCTACGCTGCCTGATGCTGACGTCATTCACCTCCGATGAGGCGATGCTGGACGCCATCCTGGCCGGCGCGAGCGGCTACGTGGTCAAGGACATCAAGGGCATGGAGTTGGCCCAGGCGATCAAGGACGTCGGTGCCGGCCGTTCGCTGCTGGACAACCGCGCGGCCGCAGCGCTGATGGCGAAACTGCGCGGCGCGGCTGAGCGATCCGATCCGCTGTCGGGGCTGACCGAACAGGAACGGGTGCTGCTGGGCCTGCTGGGCGAGGGGCTGACCAACAAGCAGATCGCGGCCCGAATGTTCCTTGCCGAGAAGACCGTCAAGAACTACGTGTCGAGGCTGCTGGCCAAGCTGGGCATGGAGCGGCGAACCCAGGCCGCGGTGTTCGTCTCCAAGCTCGACCAGCAGCACCGCCGAGACCGCTGATGTCCGGCGACGGCGCACACGGGGAGGATCAGTCGTCGCGGTTGCGGGAAACACTGTCGCAACTTCGCCTGCGCGAACTTCTCGTCGAGGTGCAGGACCGGGTCGAGCAGATCGTCGAGGGCCGCGACAAGTTGGACGGTCTGGTCGAAGCCATGCTGGTGGTGACCTCTGGACTCGATCTGGAGCTAACCCTGCAGACCATCGTGGAGTCGGCGACCAAACTGGTCGACGCCCGCTATGGGGCATTGGGAATCCGCGGCGAAGGGCGCGAAATCGTCGAGTTCGTCCTCGAAGGGATGGGCGAGGCGGACCTGGCGGTGATCGGCCGGGTGCCGCAGGGCATCGGCGTGCTGGGCGTGTTGCTCGACGACCCCACGCCGATCCGGCTGGATGAGATCAGCAAGCACCCGGCTTCAGTCGGATTTCCCCCGAACCACCCCCCGATGCATACCTTCCTGGGAGTTCCGGTCCGGATCCGTGAAGAGATCTACGGCAACCTGTACCTGACCGAGAAGGCCGGCGGCGGACCGTTCACCGACGACGACGAGGTGCTCGTCGAGGCACTCGCCGCAGCGGCGGGAATCGCCATCGACAACGCCAGGCTCTACAAACAGGCCCAGATGCGCCAGGCGTGGATCGAATCGACCCGCGATATCGCGACCCGCATGCTCGCCGGTGACGACCCGGCCGACGTACTCGGCCAGATGGCCGCCCAGGTCCTCAAGCTGGCCCAGGCCGACGGAGCATTCATTGCGCTGGCCGCCAATACCGAGTCAGCCCAGTCCGCCGACGAGTTGGTGGTGATGGACGCCACCGGCGCGGCACACGTCCCCGCATCGGCGCCGACGCTCACCACCGCCGGCACGGTCCTGGGGCAGGTCCTCACCGATCACATCCCGCGCCGGGTGCCCGCGATCGAAAACAGTGAACAGGTGCAGCGGCTGATGGATGATGCCGGACCGGCCATGGTGATTCCGCTGCGCGCCAGTGCAGGCGGGATTGTGGTCCTGCTGCGACGGCGTGGGGCGCGGGAGTTCTCCGCCGACCACCTCGACATGATGGTGGCCTTCGCCGATCAGGCGGCACTGGCCTGGCAGCTGGCCACCAGCCGGCAACGGATGAACGAGCTCAAGGTGATCTCCGAGCGCGATCGCATCGCCCGGGATCTGCACGACCACGTGATCCAGCGGCTGTTCGCGATGGGCCTGACACTGCAGGGCACCGTCGCGCGGGCGCGGTCGGCCGAGGTCGCGCAGCGGCTCACCGACACCGTCGACGAATTGCAGAACGTCATCCAGGAGATCCGGACCACGATTTTCGACCTGCACGGCGGTGCTCCGGGGGCTAACCGGCTGCGGCAGCGCATCGACGAGGCGGTCGCGGCGTTCGCCGGCCAGGGAATGCGCACCAGTGTTCGCTTCGTCGGGCCGCTGTCGGTGGTGGACCCGACGGTGGCCGATCACGCCGAGGCGGTGGTTCGCGAGGCGGTGAGCAATGCCGTGCGGCATTCCGGGGGCCGGACGCTGAGCGTCGAGGTCCGGGCCGAAGACGAGTTGAGCATCGAGGTGACCGACGACGGCTGCGGGATACCGGCGGAGGTGACCCCGAGCGGGCTGAACAACTTACGGGCCCGCGCCGAGGAGGTCGGCGGGCACGTCACCGTCACCGACGCGCCCGGCGGGGGGACCGCTGTGCGCTGGATAGCCCCGCTGCCCTAGGTGCGGGCGAGCCCCCGCCGGCCCTGGTAACCACTTCGCTGAGCCGGCTTGTCTTCGTCATTCCCGGCATCGGGCTCGACGTCGGGCTCGACGTCAGTCTCGAAGTCAGTCTCGGCGTCTGGAATCTGGGCCTCGGGTTGGGCCTCGGGTTTGGCCTCGGGCTCCGCGGTGGGCGCGAGGCTCTCGTCCAGAGCGGGCTCGGGAGTCTCGGCCCGGGTCTCGGCCGGAGTTTCGGCCGGAGCGGTACGGGCGATTTCCACCGAGACGGGCTCGGGGGTTTCCACCACGACGGGCTCGGGGGCTCCCACCGAGACAGGCTCGGGGGTTTCGACCGCGACATGAACCTCGGACGGACCGTCCGAGGGCACCGCAGTCACCTCCGCGGCGAGCACATCGGGACCCGCCGGGAGCTCCGCCTCAACCGGCTCGACTGCAGCCGCTGCCTGCAGGGGCCGGCCGGCAGGACCCAGCAGCGGTTTGAGCCAAGGCAGCAGCGTGCCGGAGTACGCCACCAGTCCGTTGAGGCCGGTCCCGTACAGCGCAGGGTCACCTTCGGCGCGGCCGGTGAAGTAGACGCTGGTGATGTCACCGACCAGCGGGATGGGGGCGGTGAGTTGAACGATGGCACCGGGTACGTCGAAGGGCACACCGTAGACGAACGACTTGGCCAGTTTGGCGGGCACCGAACCGACACCGAGGTTGGAAGCCACCGCGACGTAGGCAGCCGCTTGGACCGCCGCCTGGATCGCCTTGACCGGATCGGACTCGCGAGCAGCGAGTTCGAAGATGTAGTTCTCCAGGTCCTTGGTGACGGCGGAATCCATCGAGGAGTCGATCACGTAGTACGCCACGCCGATCGGCCCGTT
>CAXNJA010000092.1:0-10728 GCA_964202555.1 Mycobacterium sp. | reverse complement strand
CTGGAAACCAGCCGGCTAGCGGTCGTGCCGCTGACCCGGATCGGTCTCGGCATCCCCTACACCTGGGCGCGGATGCGCCTGACCCGCACAAACGAGACCATCACCTACGACAGCGTGCGTCGCTGGCCCCAGCCCGGACTTCGTAGCCGACTGACGGTCACCGTAGGCGAGGTCGTCGAACCCACCCCGTTGGAGGTGTGGCTGACCGCGCGATGGGGGGCGCACACCCGCAAGGCCGGTCGGACCTGGTGGGTCCCCAACGAACATGATCCGTGGCCGCTGCGGTCGGCCCACGTCCTCGAACTCGAGGACGACTTGCTGTCCGCGAGCGGTGTCCAGCCCAGTGGTGGACCGCTCCGCGCCTTGTTCTCGCCCGGCGTTCGGACCCGATTCGGTCGCCCTGCGCTGGTCCGGTAAGGGTATGCCCGGGGCGCCGGTAGGTCTACTGTCCGTGGTAGGCAGCCGTCGACATTAGGAGGGTCCCATGGGCTTCGATCCGAAGAACGCCATCAGCGCCGCCAAGGACATCGCCACACACGCCGTCGAGAAGGCGGCGGACATCGTCGAAGACGCCGGCCACATCGTCAAGGGCGACATCGCCGGCGGTGCCAGCGCCATCGTGCAGGATGCCACCGATATCGCCACCCACGCGGTGGACAAGGCGAAAGAGGCCATCACCGGCAAGGGCACCGACGCCGGTTAAGTGCAGGCGTGCGCTTAACTGGCTCAGAGCCAGTCGCGCCGCTTGAACGCGGTGTACAACGCGATCGCGGTCAGCACGCTGACCAGCGCGCTGGTCCACACCCCCCAGTTGTTGCCGTATCCCGGGTACGGCACATTCTGGCCGTACCAGCCGGTGATCAGGGTGGGCACCGCGATGATGGCCGCCCACCCGGTGAGCTTCTTCATGATGGTGTTGAGCCGGGAATCCTGCAGCGACAGGTTGGTCTCGAACACCGTGGTCACCATGTCGCGCAGCGACTCGGTCCATTCGGCCGCCCGGATGACATGGTCATAGAGGTCGGAGTACCAGCCGTCGAGTTCGCCGACGCCGGCCCCCGGCGACGTGCGCCGCATGACGGTGTTCACCACCTCGCGCATGGGCAGCACGACACGGCGCAGCTCGACGAGTTCCTTGCGCAGCCGGTAGGTGTCGCGCTGCAGCCGACGCGTCTGGGACCGGTCGTCGAAGAGGCTGTCCTCCAGCGACTCGATGGCATCGTCGAGTTGCTGGATGGTGTCGAACTGGCCGTCCACCACGACGTCGAGGACCCCGTGCAGCAGCGCCGGGGTCCCTGCTCGCAGCAGATCGGCATTGTCGTCCCAGCGACGCACTACTTCGTCGACGTCGAAAACGGCTCGGGCTGCATCGGTTTCGTGACGCACGGTCACCAGACATGTCGGCAGCACGAAGATCGACACCCGCGCGGTGAGCAACCGTGACTCGATCGAACCGGGGATCTGGGTTCCCAGCGCGGTGGCGTACACGGTGAGGAATGTGTGGGTCGCGTAGCGGCTGGCCTTGGTGCGCTCACTGTGCTCGACGACATCCTCGACGGCTCTGGGGTCCAGCGAAAGTTCCTCGGCGAGTTCAGCGAGCAGCCTGTGGTCCGGATTGAGTAGGTCGACCCATACCAGCGAGCCATCCTGAAGCAAATGCTCCGAGAGGTCCTCCAGCGGAAAGTTCTCAGCCTGACGAGTGCCGTTGAACCACAGTCTGGTTCGGACGGCCTGGGCACCTGATCCGGGATAGGCGGTCATGAGACGGTTGACCGCTCGTGAACGTCCGCCTAGCTGGTGGTGTGGACGATCAGAACGTCGGTCTTGGACTTGCGTGCGACGTTGGCGGGAACCGAACCGAGCAGACGGCCGGCGATGGTGTTGAGACCGACGTTGCCGACCACGATCAGATCAGCTCCCACTTCGTTGGACAGGTCCACCAGGGCGTCGACCGGCGCACCCTCGATGGCGCGTTCCTCGACGTTGACCGCACCTGCGGCCCTGGCCCGGTCACTGGCGTCGCGAAGGATGTCGTAGATCGGGGCGTTGCCCACCATCTTGTAACCCTCGTCGCGCAAGGTGTCAGCAGCCCGGGTGTCCTCGGGGGCGGGCAGGTAAGCAGTCGCAACGATGACCTTCGCATCGGGGCCGGAGGCCAGCTTGCCTGCCCGTTCGACCGCCAGCAGCGAGGAGTTCGAGCCGTCCGTACCGACGACCACCGTGTTGTAACCGCCCATTAGTACCCTCCAGAGCTGAAAGTTGCTGCGCCAACCGCAAACAGTATCGCCTCAGCAGCGCGGCAGGGGGGTGATTCGCCGACACCGGACCCGCGCCGCGCCCGTCGCCCTGCCCTCTGACGAGGGGTAACGGCCCCCTGGCGCGACCACGTGACGTTCGCGACAGCCCGCTGTAGCGGTGCATCAGTACGCGATTCCCAGCCTCGGCTCCGACGACACTTCCAGACTGTTCTCCCGGACGATCACCGGGTCACCGACCTTGACCATGTCGAAGTACCACTCCGCGTCCTCCGGGCTCAGGCTGACGCAGCCGTGACTGACGTTGGCGTTACCGAGGGCATTGACAGCCCACGGGGCGCCGTGGACGAAGAGGCCACGCTTGGTGATTCGCACGGCGTGGGCCACTTCCATGTGGTACCCGTCGGGACTGTTCACGGGTATCCCAACACTGCTCGAATCCATGATGACGGATCGCTCTTTGGCCAGCACGGTGTAGATACCGACGGGTGTCGGGTACTTCGGCCTGCCCATCGAGGCCGGAAAGACGCCCGGCTCCCCCCAGCGGGGCCGGTGGTGCGGGGCTGGGAGCGCCGACGACGGTCCTGCTTGGACACCATCGATCGTCACCGTGAACGTGTGGTCCGCAATGCTCGCCACTCCGACGACGGCGGCGCCTGTGGCGAAGTTCGTCGGCCTTCCGCCGACGGAGAGCGCCACCGTGCTGTGCGCCGGCCAGAACTGGTCGGGAATCCACTGCACCACATTGCTTTCGAGCCAGTCGAACCTTCCCGTCATCGCCGGCGCCGATGCGATGTCCAGGGCGCGTTCAGTCGCGGGACGATTGGCGACCGGCCCGCTGAAGGTCACTACGAGGGGGTGCGCCACGCCGACCACGTCGCCCGGCTTTGGCAGCACCGAAGCGATTGCCAGCCCGCCCGGCCGGTTCGACGCCGCCTGGCCCAGGCCGGCCGGCCCGACGAGAACAGTCGCAACGATCCCGGCTATCGCCAGAACACACCGAACAACCGCTCGCATCGCTCCTACTCCCGTTGACCTGTTTGTTGATTGACGGTGTTCGGGCCTTCTCAGCTGCCCGACGGACCGGGCATGATCGGCTGACCCGCCATCGGTGCGCCGGCCGGAGCGGGACCGGTCGATGCGCCCTTTCCGCCGGCCATGTCCAGGATCGGCGCGCCGATCGGCAGCGGAGCTCCCAGGATCGGGGCGCCAACCGGGATCGGTGCCCCTGCCGCGGCGCCCACCGGAACCGGCGGAACACCCACCGGCACCGGCGGCACACCCACCGGCACCGGCGGCACACCCACCGGCACCGGCGGAACACCCACCGGCACGGGCGGAACACCGACCGGCACCGGCGGAACAACGACGGGAACCGGAGCGCCGATCGCAGCGGCACCTACCGGCAGTGGGCCGGGTACAGCCAGTGGGACGCCTGCCATGTCGGCGACGGGCGCGCACAGGGCTGGGGCTCCGCCCGCTCCGGCAGCCGCCACCGGTGCTCCTGCGGCACCTGCTGCATCCTCGATGCAGTAGCCGCCGCCGGTTTTCAGCGGAGCAGCCGCCGCGTTCGGGATCATCGCCAGGGCGGCTCCGCAAAACCCAACGCTGACAACTACTTTGTGGGTGAACCGACGTGTGGTCCTTGACATCGTTTTTCCGTTCCGTGTTGAGGTCTGAGGCGAAACTACAGACCTGTAAGACGGCGGACGGGGAGGCGAATCGCACGGTTACCGAACCGTGGCCGAGCGGAGGCGTCACGGTTACACCGCAGCAGCGGGGAGCCGTTTTCAGACCAGCGGGATTTCAGATCACCGCAGGCGGGTCACTTCAAGCCGGCGGCGTCCATGCCGCGCAGTTCTTTCTTGAGGTCGGCGATCTCGTCACGCAGACGCGCCGCCAACTCGAAGTGAAGCTCGCGCGCCGCCGAGATCATCTGCTCGGTCAGTTCCTTGATCAGGTCGGCCAACTCGGCCCGCGGCATGGCCCCGGCTGCGCGACCATCGCGAGCCGCGCCCGCCGCTGCGCCGCCGGCCCGGCCGGGCTCGCCCTGCGCACGCCGTCCTCGTGATGCATTTCGGCCGGATCCGCCGATCTCCACAGCCTCGGCCGCTTCGGTGTCGTCAGCCTCGCGGTAGACCTGGTCGAGAATGTCGGCGATCTTCTTGCGCAACGGCTGCGGATCGATGCCGCGCTCTTCGTTGTAGGCGGTCTGCTTGGCCCGTCGCCGTTCGGTCTCATCGATGGCCTCACGCATGGAGTCGGTGAGTTTGTCGGCGTACATGTGCACTTCACCCGAGACGTTGCGCGCCGCCCGGCCGATGGTCTGGATGAGGCTTCGGGTGGACCGCAGGAAGCCCTCTTTGTCAGCGTCGAGAATGGACACCAGCGAGACCTCGGGCAGGTCGAGGCCCTCCCGCAGCAGGTTGATCCCGATCAGAACGTCGTACTCGCCGAGCCGCAACTGGCGCAGCAGTTCGACCCGTCGCAACGTGTCCACTTCGGAGTGCAGGTAGCGCACCCGGATGCCCATCTCCAGCAGGTAGTCGGTGAGGTCTTCGGCCATTTTCTTGGTCAACGTGGTAACCAGTACCCGCTCGTCGCGCTCTGCGCGGGCGCGGATCTCACCGATCAGGTCGTCGATTTGACCCTTGGTGGGCTTGACCACCACTTTGGGGTCCACCAGCCCGGTCGGGCGAATCACCTGCTCGACGAACTCTCCGCCGGCCTGAGCTAGTTCGTAGGGTCCCGGCGTGGCCGACAGGTAGACCGTCTGACCGACTCGGGCGCTGAACTCCTCCCAGGTCAGGGGGCGGTTGTCGACAGCCGAGGGCAGCCGGAAGCCGAACTCCACCAGGTTTCGCTTGCGCGACATGTCGCCTTCGAACATCCCACCGATCTGCGGAACCGTGACATGCGATTCATCGATGACCAGGAGGAAATCCTCGGGGAAGTAGTCCAGCAGGGTCGCGGGTGCGGAGCCGGCCGGCCTGCCGTCTATGTGCCGGGAGTAGTTCTCGATGCCGGAGCAGAAGCCGACCTGGCGCATCATCTCGATGTCGTAGTTGGTCCGCATCCGCAGCCGCTGAGCCTCCAGCAACTTGCCCTGCCGCTCGAGTTCGGCCAATCGTGCGGCGAGTTCGGCTTCGATGCTGGAGACGGCCTGCGTCATCCGCTCCGGGCCGGCGACGTAGTGGGTGGCCGGGAAGATCCGCAGCGAATCGACCTTGCGGACCACGTCGCCGGTCAACGGGTGCAGGTAGTAGAGCGCCTCGATCTCGTCGCCGAAGTACTCGATGCGCACTGCGAGTTCCTCATACGACGGGATGATCTCCACGGTGTCGCCGCGCACCCGGAACGATCCCCGGGTGAACGACATGTCGTTGCGGTCGTATTGGACGTCAACGAGCAGTCTCAGCAGTCCGTCTCTGGGCACCTCTGCGCCGACCTGCAACTCCACCGACCGGTCCAGGTAGGACTGCGGCGTGCCCAGGCCGTAGATACACGACACCGAGGCGACCACCACCACGTCGCGACGGGACAGCAGTGACGAAGTGGCCGAGTGCCGCAGCCGCTCGACGTCGTCGTTGATCGAGCTGTCCTTCTCGATGTAGGTGTCGGTCTGGGCGATGTACGCCTCAGGCTGGTAGTAGTCGTAGTACGAGACGAAATACTCGACGGCGTTGTGCGGCAACATTTCTCGCAGCTCGTTGGCAAGCTGCGCAGCGAGTGTCTTGTTCGGCGCCATCACCAGCGTGGGCCGCTGCAGGCGCTCGATGAGCCAGGCTGTGGTGGCGGATTTGCCGGTGCCGGTCGCGCCGAGTAGAACGACCTCCCGCTCCCCTGCCCGGATCCGGCGTTCCAATTCCTCGATGGCTGCGGGTTGGTCCCCGGCCGGCTGGTGCGGGCTGACCACCTCAAACCGTGCCCCGCTGCGTACGACGTCCTCGACCGCCCGGAACTCGGAATGCGCGAGTACGGGACGTTCGGCGGCGAAGGCCATAACGTCCAGATTAGAGGTGCCGGCGGACAGCTACGCCTCGGGTGAACGCAGGATGGCGGCTGAACCCGCTTCGCAGACCGATTCCGGCGCCGTACGCTGAACGGCATCCACCCGCCGAAGCACGAGATCTTCGACATCGCCGCGCGGACGAACACCGATCCGAAAGGGTTCGTGCGGGCGGTCGATGAGTTTCGGCTGTGCCCGTGGGGTCTGTATATGGCGCGCCCCACACCTGGTCGAGCACAGTTCCACTACCTGGAATCGTGGTTACTGCCGACGCTGAATCTGCGCGCCAACGTCTTTCATTTCAATCCGGGCCACGAACGCGATCAGGACCACTATCTCGACGTCGCCACCATCACCGTCGGCGTGGACCGCTGGCAGACCGAGGATCACTACCTGGACCTGGTGGTCCGCACCGGCCGGGTCACCGAACTCGTCGACGTCGACGAACTGCTGGAAGCGCACCGGCACGGCCTGTTGCCCACCGGGACCGCGCAGGAGGCGTTGCGGACCGCTGTCACGGCCATCGCCGGCCTCGCTGCGCATGGTCATGACCTCGGTGCCTGGCTGTCCACTCTCGACATGGAATTGAGTTGGCGATAGGCGTACGCTCACACCCGTGAAATGCGTGGGACGCTCGGCAACGTTGGGTGCCGCCGTGGCTCTGACGTTGCTGCCGACAGCGGTCGCGGCGGCCGACGACGAGACGCCGCCGCCGTTGCCGCCGCAGCCTCAGATCCAGGCGCAATCTGCGACTCAGCAGTACAACGTGACCTACCGGGCCCGCGTCGACGGCCTCGCTCGCGGCGCGCTGGTCACCTACCGGATCAGCGATGCCCAGGTAAACAGCGTCGATCCCACCATGCTGCCCGGCCGGACCTTCGAGACCACTGCGGTGCTGAGCGATCCGAACGAGGCGGGCATGCGGATCTCGATCCAGTGGCCCTACTCAGCGAACCTGCACTGCGAAATCCTGGTCAATGACCAGATCGTGGTGCAGGCAGATCAGTTCATCAGCCCCCGGGTGACGCCGGCCCGGGACGACCCGGATTACGGGGCCATGAGTTGCGGGGCACCGCTGAGCAATGCGACCGGCGCCCCGCCGCCGATCCCCGAACCGCTCGCGGTGGACCCCGCGGGTCTCCCACCCGCACCTACGGGGGCGGGAGCGCCGGCCGATCTCGGCACGCCCGCCTAGGCCATTGGCCGCGGCGACCAGTCAGTGCCCTCGGCCCACGCACTGGCTCGTGGGTAGGCATCACCGAGCCAGCGCATGACCGCCGTCTGGTCTGCGTCCGCCCTGCGTTTCACGGCCAGGTAGTCGGCGCGAACAGCGGCGTTGGCCTGCAGCCAATCGACAAACAGCAGCGCGAAACGCTGATTGGGATCACCGTCGACTCTGATGTGCACGTGGGTCGGCCGACCAGGATCTGCTGAAGCATGGAAGCGCTTGTCCGACATCGCATTCGAGTCGTCATGGCGGCGGTCAGCGGTGATCGAATCGACCCGCGGGTAGCCGGCCCGCAACAGGTCTTCGGCCAGTTCGTCGGCGGTCTGGATTGCCGCGACGGTGACCTGGAGGTCGATGATGTCGCGGGCGTCCATTCCGGTGATCGCGGTCGAACCGATGTGGTCGATGCGCAGTGCCCGATGGCCGCAATGGGTGGCCAGCCGGGCCCGGATCCGGGCCGCCTGATCGGGCCACCTCGGATCGGCCGGCACCAGGCCGGCCGGGTCGGGCGTCGGTGCGCGCAGGGCCAGGTTGTGGGCGAACGGCAGAATCCGGCCGGACCACAACTCCCGCGCCTGCGCCACCAACTGCCCCTCGGAACCGGAGTTGTCCAGCCACACGTCGGCGACTCTCCGGCGCTGCTCCTCGCCGGCCTGTGCGGCGATGCGGGCGCGGGCGTCGGCCTCATCCATCCCCCGCTGCTCGACCAGGCGGCGAAAGCGCACGGATTCGTCGGCGTGCACCACGACCACCAGGGGAAAAAGCGGGGCCATCTGCGACTCGACCAGAAGCGGGATGTCCTCGACGACAACTTCGTCGTGGGCGACCGCGGCGACGATCTCAGCGCGCCGCTTGGCCACCAAGGGGTGCACGATGGCGTTGAGTTTGGCGCGCTGCTGCTCGTCAACGAATGCTTTGGCCGCCAACGCGGGGCGGTTCAGCGCCCCGTCGGCGTGCAGGATCTCATCGCCGAAGTGATCGACCAGAGCGGCCAGCCCTTCGGTGCCGGGTTCCACCACCTCACGGGAGATGACGTCACCGTCAACGATGACAGCACCACAGTCCGCGAAAGCCCTTGAGACGGTGGACTTCCCGGCGCCGATACCCCCGGTCAGCCCGATGCGGAGCATGCTCTGACCTCGAGATTGACACCACGCATGCAGCTACTCGTGGTTGCGCTGCGTGGTGTCAATCTCGGCGGGTTGAGTTAGGCCGGTTGAGTTAGGCGTTGCCGGCAAGCTTCTCGCGCAGCGCGGCCAGTTGGGCGTCGCTGGCAAGCGAGCCGCCGGCTTCCTCGGCACCCGGCGTGCTCGAGGAGGTGGCACCCGACGGGCGCTCCTCGGCAGCGGCTGCGTCGGCGGCGGCGAACTTCTCCATCTGCACGGTGTGCATCTTGTGCCGGCGCTCGGCCTCGCCGTAGCGGGCCTCCCACTCGGTGCGCTGCTTGTCGAAGCCGTCGAGCCACTCGTTGGTCTCGGCGTCGAAGCCTTCCGGGAAGATGTAGTTGCCGCCGTCGTCGTAACTGTCGGCCATGCCGTACTTCGAGGGATCGAACTCCTCGGTGTAGTCCTCGTTGGCCTGCTTGAGGCTCAGCGAGATCCGGCGACGCTCCAGGTCGATGTCGATGACCTTGACCATGGCGTCGTCGCCGACCGCAACCACCTGATCGGGGACCTCGACGTGACGCTCGGACAGCTCAGAGATGTGCACCAGACCTTCGATGCCCTCCTCCACCCGAACGAACGCGCCGAACGGCACCAGCTTGGTGACCTTGCCGGGAACGATCTGGCCGATGGCATGGGTCCGGGCGAAGTGCCGCCACGGATCTTCCTGAGTGGCCTTGAGCGACAGCGACACCCGCTCGCGGTCCATATCGACGTCAAGCACCTCGACGGTGACCTCGTCGCCGACCTGCACGACCTCCGACGGATGGTCGATGTGCTTCCAGGACAGCTCGGAGACGTGCACCAGGCCGTCGACGCCACCGAGGTCGACGAATGCGCCGAAGTTGACGATGGAGGACACCACGCCCTTGCGCACCGCACCCTTGACCAGCTGGTTGAGGAACTCGCTGCGGACCTCTGACTGGGTCTGCTCCAGCCATGCCCGCCGCGACAGCACCACGTTGTTGCGGTTCTTGTCCAGCTCGATGATCTTGGCCTCGATCTCCTTGCCGATGTACGGCTGCAGATCGCGGACCCGGCGCATCTCGACCAGCGAGGCGGGCAGGAAGCCGCGCAACCCGATGTCGAGGATCAGGCCGCCCTTGACGACCTCGATGACGGTGCCCTTGACGGCCTCGTCCGCTTCCTTGAGTGCCTCGATGGTGCCCCAGGCACGCTCGTACTGAGCGCGCTTCTTGGACAGGATCAGGCGACCTTCCTTGTCCTCCTTGGTGAGGACGAGAGCTTCGATCGCATCGCCGACGGACACCACTTCACTGGGGTCGACGTCGTGCTTGATGGAGAGCTCACGGGACGGGATGACGCCTTCGGTCTTGTAACCGATGTCGAGCAGGACTTCGTCCCGGTCCACCTTGACGATGGTCCCCTCGACGATGTCGCCATCGTTGAAGTACTTGATGGTCTTGTCGATAGCGGCGAGGAAGTCCTCGGCCGAGCCAATGTCGTTGATGGCTACTTGCGGCGAGGTGACGGTGGGACTGGGCATATTGTTGGGTTGCTCCGGACAGGTTTAATCGTAGGGACAGTGTTTTGAGCTGGTTGGGCACCCGTCTACCTGCACACGGATACTGAGCGAGCGTACTCGACCGGGCGCAACGCGACCAAACCAGGTACCGCCCGCAGCTACTCTGCTGGGGTGCTTTACGCCATTGTGCCGCCGTTCCCGCAGCCGGTCCGCAAAGTCGGGGCCCCGCTCGCGGCGATCATCGCGCTGGGAACCCTGGCCGGCCTCATCCTGGTCCTGGTCACCGCCGCCGACCCCGGCGGAACGGTGGTGGGGTTCACCCTGTCCACCGTCGCGATGGCCTTCGTGCTGCTGTGCTACCTGTGGCTGGACCGTTGGGAGCCCGAGCCGCCACGGCTGCTGATCATGGCGTTTCTCTGGGGCTCATCGGCGGCGGTGCTGCTGTCGTTGCTGTTCTCAGCACTTTTTGAGGAGGTGTTCGGTACCGGTGGCGACAAGCCCAGCTTCCTGACGGTGGCCGTCGGCGCCCCGCTGATCGAGGAGGCGGCCAAAGGCCTGTTCCTGGTGCTGATGATGACCGGGCGCCG
>CAXNJA010000091.1:0-10732 GCA_964202555.1 Mycobacterium sp. | reverse complement strand
CATCGCGCCGCAACGGCCGACGGCGCCGACAAGTCGGGATTGACCGCACTGACCTGGCCGGTGGTGGCCAACTTCGCCGTGGACTCCGCGATGGCCGTCGCGTTGGCCAACACCTTGTTCTTCGCCGCGGCCACCGGCGAGAGCAAGGGCAAAGTTGCGCTGTATCTGTTGATCACCATCGCGCCGTTCGCGGTGATCGCCCCGCTGATCGGACCGGCGCTGGACCGGCTTCAGCAGGGCAGGCGCGCAGCGCTGGCCATGTCATTTCTGCTGCGCACCGCGCTGGCGGTCATCCTGATCATGAACTACGACTCCGCCACCGGCAGCTTCCCATCCTGGGTGCTCTATCCCTGCGCCCTGGGAATGATGGTGCTGTCCAAGTCATTCTCGGTGTTGCGCAGTGCGGTGACCCCGCGTGTCATGCCGCCCAGCATCGACCTGGTTCGGGTCAATTCCCGGCTGACGATGTTCGGCCTTATCGGGGGAACCATCGTCGGCGGCGGCCTTGCCGCCGGGGTCGAGTATGTCTTCTCCACTCTGCTGGAACTGCCCGGCGCGCTTTTCGTCGTCGTCTTCGTCACGCTGGCCGGAGCGTCACTGACCATGCGGATCCCGAAGTGGGTGGAGGTCACCGAGGGTGAGGTTCCCACCACCTTGACCTATCACGGCCACGGCGGGGAATGGGACTGGCTCGACCATCAGCCCACCGAGGTCATCAGCACCGCCGGTCCGCGACGACAACCGCTGGGCCGCAACATCATCACCGCGCTGTGGGGCAACTGCACCATCAAGATGATGGTGGGTTTCCTTTTCCTCTACCCGGCCTTCGTCGCCAAGGCCCAAGACGCCAGCGGTTGGGTCCAGCTCGGCATTCTCGGCAGCATCGGCGCAGCAGCGGGTATCGGCAGCTTCATCGGCAATTTCACCGCCGCCCGAATCCAACTGGGGAGACCGGCCGCGCTGGTGGTCCGCGCCGCTGTCGCAGTCACCGCGATCGCGGTAGTCGCCGCGGTGTCAGGCAGCCTCGTCGTCGCGGCCCTGGCGGCGTTCGTCACCTCCGGGGCCAGCGCCATCGCCAAGGCCTCGCTGGACGCCTCCCTGCAGGACGATCTCCCCGAGGAGTCGCGCGCCTCGGCATTCGGACGCTCCGAGTCCGTGCTGCAATTGGCCTGGGTGCTCGGCGGCGCGATGGGAGTCTTGGTGTACACCGAACTGTGGGTGGGATTCACCGCCATTGCCGCTCTGCTGATCCCGGCTTTGGCGCAGACGGTGTTGAGCTATCGCGGCGGCTCGCTGATTCCCGGATTCGGCGGGAACCGCCCAGTGCTCGCTGAACCGGAGGTGGGCTGACGGTGGCGCACCGATGAAACGGCATCTGGCCTGGTTGGTCGCGGCGTTGGTGGTGCTGGCCGCTGCCGGCGCCGGTGTGGGTGCCTGGCTGGCCGTGCGCGATCACGGCTCCGAACTGCCGCAGATCAGCGCCTACTCGCGCGGCACGACGGTCCGCGTGGACCCCTACCTGTACTGCAGTGTCGTGGACCTCAACGACTGCGCGACAACCGCCGCCCAGGGGCAGATTTCCGTCACCGAGAAGTACCCGGTCCAGCTGTCGGTGCCGACTTCGATCAGCCGCGGACCCTGGCGTCTGCTGCGCGTCTACTCCGACGAGCGCGACACGACGACCACCTCCTACCGGCCCGGTACCCAGTTGGCGGTGACTGTTCCCACCGTCGACCCGCAACGCGGCCGGATGGTCGGCGTGGTGGTGCAGTTGATGACCCTGGTGCAGGACCAGAACGGCGAACTGTTCGATCTCCCGCACGCCGAGTGGTCTGTGCAGTTGGACTGGAACGAGGATCCCTAGCCCGTCCGGCCAGCTCCGCCCGGCAGGCTAGGCGTCGAGTTCGCTGGCCACGGCCCGAACCACCTCGGAGACCCGCCGGGCAACCTTGCGGTCGGGGTAACGCCCGCGGCGCAACTCCGGTTGAACCGCGCTCTCCAGCAGCGTGATCATGTCCTCGACCATGCCGTGTAACTCGTCGGGTGTGTGCTTGTGTTCAGCGGCGGGCGCAGCCTCGCGACGCGTCCGCGACAGGGTCGGCGGCGGGTCGAGCAGGGTGAGGCTCAGCGCCTGCGGGCCGCGGCGGCCGGTCGCGACCCCGAACTCCACCCGCTGGCCGGCCTTGAGTCCCTCCACGCCTTCCGGCAGGGCCGAGGCGCGGACGTAGACGTCCTCACCGTCCTCCTGAGAGAGGAAGCCGAAACCCTTATCGGCGTCGTACCACTTCACCTTGCCGGTCGGCACTGGATCTCACCTGCTTGTCTGACGTGACCATCTGTTGGGGCGTGAGCGATCCTACTCACCCGCCACCGCACCGAGCGGGGAGACTTTGGTTCGGTAGTCTGGCCTGACCGCTGGAGGGTAGTGATGACGCTGACGACGCTGGGCCTGCCGGCGGTGCGGCGCGACACTGGGACGGTGCCACCGGGCATGCCCCGGCAGGGGCCGCTGGTCGACACCTTCGGGCGCATCGCCACCGATCTGCGGGTCTCGGTGACCGACCGGTGCAATCTGCGCTGCACCTACTGCATGCCGGCTCAGGGATTGGATTGGCTGCCCCCTGATGATCTGCTGACCTTCACGGAGTTGATCAGGCTGCTGCGGGTGGCGGTCACCCGACTGGGTGTGTCCAGCATCCGTTTCACCGGTGGTGAGCCGCTGCTGTACCGCCGACTCGAGGAGGTGGTGGCTGCTACAGCCGAGTTGCAGCCCCGCCCTGAGATCGCACTGACCACCAACGGGGTCGGGCTGGCCCAGCGGGCCGCCGGGTTGGCCCAAGCCGGCCTGGACCGGGTGAACGTGTCGCTGGACACCGTGGACCGCGATCATTTCACCGCGATCACCCGACGAGACAGGCTCGGCTCCGTACTCGAGGGCCTCGCCGCCGCCGACGCCGCCGGCCTCGGACCGGTCAAGGTCAACGCGGTGCTCGATCCTCGGCACGGCCCCGGCGACGCCGTCGAACTGCTGCGGTTCTGCCTCAAGTACGGCTACCAACTGCGGATCATCGAGCAGATGCCACTCGACGCCGGACACCAGTGGCGCCGGGAATCGGCGGTGAGCGCCGATTCCATTCAGGCGGCGCTGGGGCAGGCGTTCGAGTTGCGCCCCGATCCTGCGCCGAGGGGTTCGGCGCCGGCCCGGCTGTGGCTGGTGGACGGCGGACCGGCGACGGTGGGGATCATCGCCTCAGTCTCGGATGCGTTCTGCGCGGCCTGCGACCGCACCCGGTTGACCGCCGACGGCCAGGTCCGCAGTTGTCTGTTCGCAACGGAGGAGACCGACCTGCGCGGGCCGCTGAGATCGGGCGCCGACGATGCCGCGCTGGAACTGCGTTGGCGCACCGCGATGTGGGCGAAGGCAGCCGGGCACGGCATCAACGACCCCGATTTCATCCAGCCGCGGCGCCCCATGAGCGCCATCGGGGGCTGATCAATGGCTCAACTATGACCGATGTCACGCCGCGGATTCCGGTCACCGTCCGGTTCTTTGCTGCGGCCAGTGCCGCGGCCGGTTCGGACAGCGCTGTGCTGACCATCAAAGCCGGGGCGACCGTCGACGACGCTATCGGTGAACTGTGTGGTCAGAGTGACAAATTGGCACTGGTGTTGCAGAAGTGTTCATATCTGTGCGACGGCATGGCGGTTCGGGATCGGGCCACTGTGCTGAGGGCGCATCAAACCCTGGACGTCCTGCCTCCGTTTTCTGGCGGCTAGCGGTGATCTGGTTCACATCACGGACCGGTCATGGGCTGGCCACGGGGTGCTCAACTCCCCACTCTCAGCAGGGATAACGCTGCGACTCGAGGCCCGCGGACATCTCCGCCGGCAGGCGAAACGCCACGTCAGCCGTAATCCGCCGGTTTGCTGGCCAGCCGTTACCGTTCTCGTTGGCCTGCCCTCAACAGCAGGCGACGAGCCACCTCCCCGCAGGCGCATCCAGGAAGGACCGACCCATGAGCGGACGGCACCGTAAGCCCACCACCTCCAGTTTCGGCGTCGCAAAAATCGCGATCACCGGCGCGGTGATCGGCGGCAGCAGCGTCGGTCTGGCCGCTGGGGCCCAGGCCGCCACCGACAACGAGTGGGACGTCGTCGCGTCCTGCGAATCCAGCGGCAACTGGGCCATCAACACCGGCAACGGCTATCAGGGCGGCCTGCAGTTCGCGCCCAGCACGTGGCTGGGCTTCGGCGGCGGGGAGTTCGCCTCCGCGGCCCATCTGGCCACCCGCGACGAGCAGATCGCGGTTGCCGAGAAGGTGCTCGCCGGTCAGGGCAGGGGCGCCTGGCCGGTCTGCGGACGTGGCCTCTCCGGGCCGACCCCGCGTGAGGTCACCCCGATCGAGGCGCAACCCCCGGCCGAGGCGGAGACGCCGGCCGAAGCGCCCACCGACGCTCCCGCACCAATCATCCCGGTCCCGGAGATACCCGCCCCGGAAACTCCCCCGGCCCCGCAGATCATCGAGATCTCCGAGACGGGCCCCGCCCCGGAGATCACCATCACTGCGGCCGGCTTCGGTGAGCTGGCCGATGTCGAGGGTGTTCCGCACCTGCCCAGCCCGGACAACCCGCTGCCGGGAGCGAACGCGGCCTACTTCCTGGAAGTGCGGGACGCGTTGCAGAGTCAGCAGACCTGAGCCCACTCACCTAAGCCGAGTTCACCCACTCGTCGGTGCCGTCGGCGAAGAACTGGTGCTTCCACATCGGCAGCCGTGCCTTGACCGCGTCGACCAGACGAGCACAGGTGATGAAGGCCGCCTCGCGATGGTCGGCCGAAACGGCGGCCACCAGGGCTGCATCACCGACCACCAGCGTCCCCACGCGGTGGCTGGCGGCGATCGCGCGCACGCCGGGTGCCTCCGCCGCCACCGCGGCGAGCACCTCGAAGAGGATCTGTTCGGCGTGCGGGTGAGCCGAGTAGTCCAGGCGCACCACCTCGCGGCCGACGTCGTGATTGCGGACCACCCCGGCGAAACCCACGACCGCGCCGGCGGCCTCGTGGCTGACCAGGTGCTCATGCTCGCTCAGCAGCAGGGTCTCCTCGGTGACCGCTGCGCGCATGATCCGGGTCATCAGTGATCCCCTCCCGCCAACTGGTCGAGGGCATGGTCGAGGACCTCGCCGAGCACGGCCAGTCCATCGCGGACCCCGCCGGTAGATCCGGGCAGGTTGACCACCAGCGTGCCACCGGCAACCCCGCACACGCCGCGGGACAATACCGCCGTCGGCACCTGCGGAACGCCGGACCGGCGGATGGCCTCGGCCAGCCCCGGAATCTGGTAGTCCAGCACCGCCTCGGTGGCCTGCGCTGTGGTGTCGGTGGGAGAGATCCCGGTTCCGCCGGAGGTGATCACGACGTCGACGCCGTCGCCCAGCGCAGACCGCAGTGCCTGCGCCACCGGTTCGCCGTCGGCGACCACCGCGGCCGCTGGCACTGTGAAACCCCGGGCCGTCAGCCAGTCGCCGATGATCGGACCGCAGCGGTCCGGGTAGGTTCCCGCGGCGGCGCGAGTCGAGGCGATCACCACCCGGGCTGTCCGGCTCACGGCGATCGGGTCCACGGGCCGGTCTTGCCGCCCTCTTTGCGGAGCAGTCGAATGTCGTTGATGCGGGCCCCGGGGTCGACAGCCTTGATCATGTCGTAGACCGCCAACGCGGTCACCGCGACGGCCGTCAAGGCCTCCATCTCGACGCCGGTGCGATCCGCCGTGCGGGCCGAAGCCGTGATCTCGATTGCGGTGGAGGTGGTGTGGAAGTCGACGTCCACCCCGCTGAGGGCGATCTGATGGCACAGCGGAATGAGGTCGCTGGTGCGTTTGGCGGCCAGAATCCCGGCGATCCGGGCGGTCGCCAGCGCGTCCCCTTTGGGCAGGCCGCCCGCGACGATCAGGTCCACCACCTCGGCGGTGGTGTGCACCGTTCCTGCCGCGGTCGCGCCGCGGGTGGTCACGGGCTTGGAACCGACGTCGACCATCCGCGCGGCGCCCTGGTCGTCGAGGTGCGACAACCGGTGCCGCCCGCTACTCACCGCTATTTGTTGACTGAGGTGACCGGGTGTATGTACGGCAGGGTCGAGGCCGGAACGGGGAACGTCAGGTCGCCGAACGGCGACAGGGCGCCCACCCGGTCGGAGGCAAGCTCACTGACCGGATGGTCCTCGGGGTCGCGGGTCGGCCAACCGTTGTCGATGTACCGGCGGGTTTTGTGCGTCTTCTGTGCCACCTCATCATTCTGACACTTGTCCGGCGAACTCGCCCGCATGCCGGCTGAATTACCCTGGTCACGATGACCGAGCCGCAAGCCACCCGGAGTGTGCCGTTGGGCTCATGGCTGTCCGGTCTGCCCGATGACCAGCTGATCCGGCTTCTCCAGTTACGGCCTGACCTGGCCCAACCCGCGCCGGGAAGCATCGCTGCGCTGGCTGCCCGCGCCGTATCACGGCAGTCGATCAAGGCGGCGGCCGACGAACTGGACTTTTTGCGGTTGACCGTGTTGGACGGCCTGCTGGTGCTGGGCGCCGACCGCGATGGGGTCCCCGTCGAGGTCTTGACCACACTCGTCGGCGATCGCACCTGCCCGGACGCGGTCCGCGACGCTCTTGACGAATTGCGGGAACGCGCGCTGGTGTGGGGCGACGCGCAGGTTCGGGTGTCCGCTGAAGCCGGCGCAGCGCTGCCCTGGTATCCGGGCCAGGCCGTCGGCGAGGCCGACGCCCGGTCCGCTGCCGATCTCGGCCGGGCGATCGAGGACCTCGACGACGCAGCGCGTGAGGTGCTGATCCGGCTCGCGGCCGGATCCCCGGTCGGGCGTACCCGTGATGCGGCGCCCGGCACGCCGCCCGATCGGCCGGTGCAGCGCCTGCTTGCCGCCGGGTTGCTGCGGCCGCTGGATATCGACACCGTCGTCCTGCCCCGCGACGTGGGTCAGGTGCTACGCGGCGAGGAACCCGGCCCCGCCGGGCTGAATCCGCCGGACCCCGGGGTGAGCAATGCCGCGGCCGACGACGTCGAGGCCTCCGCCGCAGGCGCGGCGCTGGAACTGATTCGCCAGGTCGAGGTGCTCCTCGAGAGCTTGTCCGCGGCGCCGGTCGCCGAGTTGCGCAGCGGCGGCTTGGGAGTACGGGAGGCCAAGCGTCTCAGCAAGATCACCGGTATCGACGAGCAGCGCCTCGGCTTGATCCTGGAGTTGAGCGCCGCGGCCGGTTTGATCGCCAGCGGCATCCCGGATCCGGAGGCCCTAGAGGGCCCCGGCTTCTGGGCACCGACGGTGTCCGCGGACCGGTTCCTCGAAGCGCCGGCCGCATCCCGTTGGCTTCAACTCGCGTCCGTGTGGTTGGGCCTGCCGTCCCGGCCGGGCCTGATCGGTGAACGCAGCGCCGACGGCAAACCCTATGCTGCACTGTCGGATTCGCTGTACTCCACCGCAGCACCCCTGGACCGGCGGCTACTGCTTTCCATGTTGGACGGTTTGCCAACGGGTTGCGGGGTCGACGCGGCGAGCGCATCCCGGGCGCTGATCTGGCGCCGGCCCCGATGGGCTGCGCGACTGCGGCCGGTACCCGTCGGGCATCTACTGGATGAAGCTCATGCGGTGGGGTTGACCGGCCGCAATGCGTTGAGCAGTCCCGGCCGGGCTCTGCTGCACGGTGGCGAGGACACCGCCCTGGCGGCGATGACCGCGGCCCTGCCCGCCCCGATCGACTATTTCCTGGTCCAGGCGGATCTGACCGTCGTGGTTCCCGGTCCGCTGCACCGTGACCTGTCCGATGAGTTGGCGGCGGTGGCCACCGTGGAATCCGCGGGTGCGGCGATGGTCTACCGGATCAGCGAGCAGTCCGTCCGCCATGCGATGGATACCGGCCGCACCGCTGAAGGGCTGCAGCGTTTCTTTGAGAGAAACTCCAAAACCCCTGTTCCACAAGGCTTGAGCTATCTGATCAATGATGTGGCACGCCGACATGGCCAGCTGCGGGTCGGGATGGCCGCCTCGTTCATCCGTTGCGACGATCCCGTTCTGCTGTCTCACGCCGTGTCGGCCCCCGCGGTGGCCGGCCTGGATGTGCGGCTGCTGGCGCCAACGGTGGCGGTGTCGCAGGCGCCCATCGCCGACGTGCTGGCCGCATTGCGCCAGGACGGCTTCGCTCCGGCGGCCGAGGACTCCTCGGGGGCCATCGTCGATTTGCGCCGACGTGGCGCGCGGGTGCCGCCGAATCCGGTCCGGCGGCCGATGCGGTCACCGTCGCGGCCGAGTGCGGAAAGCCTCGCGACGGTGGTGTCGGTGCTGCGCCGGGTGGACTCGGCGCCACTGAACGGGATGCGGGTGGACCCGGCCGTCGCGATTGCGTTGCTGCAGCAGGCGGCCGTGCTCGGCACGGATGTGCTGATCGGCTACGTCGACGCCGCCGGAGTGGCCACCCAACGGGTGGTCCGGCCGTTGGCCGTTCGCGGGGGGCAGCTCACCGCGTGGGATTCCGCCCAGGGCCGGCCCCGGGAGTTCGCTGTGCATCGCGTCACCTCGGTGATGTCGGCTGAGTCCGGATAATGGGCTCATGACATTAAGGATTGCGTAGTGACCGACGGCCCACTGATCGTGCAGAGCGACAAGACCGTTTTGCTGGAAGTCGTCCACGAGCAGGCAGGTGCCGCCCGGGCCGCGATCGCGCCGTTCGCCGAACTGGAGCGGGCACCGGAGCATGTCCACACCTACCGGATCACGCCCCTGGCGCTGTGGAACGCCAGGGCCGCCGGGCACGACGCCGAGCAGGTGGTCGACGCCCTGGTCACGTTCTCCCGCTATGCGGTGCCGCAGCCACTACTGGTCGACATCGTCGACACCATGGGCCGCTACGGGCGGCTGCAACTGGTCAAGCATCCCGCCCACGGTCTCACCTTGGTGAGCCTGGATCGCGCCGTCCTTGCCGAGGTGCTGCGCAACAAGAAGATCACCCCGATGCTGGGGGCCCGCCTCGATGACGACACCGTGGTCGTGCATCCCAGCGAGCGCGGCCGCGTCAAGCAGATGCTTCTCAAGATCGGTTGGCCTGCTGAGGATCTGGCCGGCTACGTCGACGGCGAGGCACATCCGATCAGCCTGGCCCAGGACGGTTGGCACCTGCGTGACTACCAGCAGATGGCGACGGACTCGTTCTGGGCGGGCGGGTCCGGGGTGGTCGTGCTGCCGTGCGGGGCCGGAAAGACCATCGTCGGCGCCGCGGCCATGGCCAAGGCCAGTGCCACCACCTTGATCCTGGTCACCAACACCGTCGCGGGCAGGCAGTGGAAACGTGAACTGGTTGCCCGGACGTCGCTGACTGAGGACGAAATCGGCGAATACTCCGGTGAGCGCAAGGAAATCCGTCCGGTCACCATCGCCACCTATCAGGTGATCACCCGGCGCACCAAAGGCGAGTACCGGCACCTGGAACTGTTCGACAGTCGCGACTGGGGTCTGATCATCTATGACGAGGTGCATCTGCTGCCGGCACCGGTGTTCCGGATGACCGCGGATCTGCAGTCCCGTCGCCGACTCGGCCTGACCGCAACGCTGATCCGCGAGGACGGCCGAGAAGGTGACGTGTTCAGCCTGATCGGCCCGAAGCGCTACGACGCGCCGTGGAAGGACATCGAGGCCCAGGGTTGGATCGCCCCGGCCGAATGCGTCGAGGTCCGCGTCACGATGACCGATAACGAACGGATGCAGTACGCCGTCGCCGAACCCGAGGAGCGCTACCGGTTGTGTTCGACGGCGCGCTCCAAAGTCGCGGTGGTGAAGTCCATCCTGGCCAAACACCCGGGTGAACAGACCCTGGTGATCGGGGCCTATCTGGACCAACTCGACGAACTCGGCGAGGAACTCAACGCCCCGGTGATCCAGGGATCGACCAAAAACGCCGAGCGGGAGGCGCTCTACGATGCGTTCCGGCGTGGCGAGGTCACCACACTGGTGGTGTCGAAGGTCGCCAACTTCTCCATTGATTTGCCGGAAGCCTCGGTGGCAGTGCAGGTTTCGGGCACCTTCGGCTCGCGCCAGGAAGAAGCCCAGCGGTTGGGCCGGCTGCTTCGCCCCAAGCAGGACGGCGGCGGGGCGGTGTTCTACTCGGTGGTGGCCCGCGACAGCCTCGACGCGGATTACGCCGCGCACCGGCAACGGTTCCTCGCCGAGCAGGGCTACGGCTACATCATCACCGACGCCGACGACCTGCTGGGCCCGGCGATCTAAACCAGCGCCGGGATGACCTCGCGCTCGAAAAGCTCAATGCCGGAACGGTCGTAGGCCGCCTCCGGGAAGTAGCAGATCACGTATTCGCAGCCCAATCCGCGCAGTGTCGAGAGGGTTTCGATCACCTGCTCGGGGGTTCCGGTGGCGTTGCCGGGAGCGGAATTCATCGTCATCATCGCGCCGGCGGCGCCCTCCCCGCACACCCCGACCAACCGGTCGCGGACCCGTCGCGCCCGGTCCGCCACCTCTGCCTCCGAGGTTCCGATGATGGCGTTGACATTGGCTGACCGCACGATCGAACCGAACTCGGTGCCCACCTCGCGGCAGTGCCCGGCGAGGATCTCCGACTTGTGCGTGAACTCCTCCGGCTCGGCGCTGAAGTTGGTGTATTGCGCATATTTAGCCGCAATCTTGAGGGTGACTTTCTCACCACCGCCGGCGATCCACAGTGGAA
>CAXNJA010000090.1:0-10851 GCA_964202555.1 Mycobacterium sp. | reverse complement strand
GTGCCGGCGGCAGCGGCGGTGCGGCTGGTGTGGGCCCGGCGGGTTCGGGCAAGGCCGGTAATGGCGGTGCTGGCGGTAACGGCGGCACCGCCGGTAACGGCACCAACGGCGGCGCCGGTTACACCGGTGCGGACGCCATCGTCGCGCCGGTCACCCCAGCAGAGGCCGGAACCGATGGCGGCGCGGGCGGCAGCGGCGGAACCGGCGGTAACGGCGGGGCCAGTGGTGCCGCGGGCGGTGCGGGTGCGACCGCAGGCGCTCAGGGCAACGGCGGCAACGGTGGTAACGCCGGTAGCGGCGCTGACGCGGGCAACGGTGGCAAGGGCGCCGACGCAATCTTCTCGCCCACCACAACCCGCCCGGGTGCGAACGGCGGCAACGGCGGCAACGCCGGTGTCGAAGGAAAGGGCGGCACGGGCGCTACCGCGGGGAACGACGGAGCCTTCGGCAACGGCGGTACCGGCGGTAACGGCGGCAGGGCCGCGGTCCAGGGCGGAGCTGGAAACGTCGGGGCCGACGGCGGCAACGGCGGTAACGGTGGCAGCGCCACCGGCGGGACCGCCGGCAACGGTGGCACCGGCGGTACCGGCGGCCGCGGCGGACCGGGTGCCGAGGGCAAGGGCGGTACCACCACGCCCGGCAATGGCAGTAAGGGTGCTGCCGGCGGCGCCGGCGGTTCGGGCGGTAACGGCGGCGCGGCGACCACGGGCACCGCGGGTAACGGCGGCAACGCGGGTACCGGCGGCGGCGGAGGTATCGGCGGTGCCGGATTGGCTGGCCAGGCGGCGGGAGTTGATGGTGGTGCCGGTGGCGCCGGCGGCATCGCTGGAGCGGGCGGCGCCGGTGGTACCGGTGGTAGCGCGACCAGCGGAACCGGTGGCGCGGGGGGTAACGGCGGCAACGGTGGTGCTGCCGGAGCAGGCGGCGCCGGCGGCGCCGGCATCACCGGCGACGCCCGAACGCCCACCGGCTCCAACGGCGGCGCGGGTGGCAACGCCGGCACCCAGGGTGCCGGTGGCGCCCTCGGCGCCGGAGGAACCGGCGGCAGCGGCGGCAGCGGCGGAGCCAACGGCACCGCGGGAACCCTGGGCGCGAGTGCCAACGGTGGCGCTGGCGGCAACGGCGGTAACGGCTCCGGTGCCGCGGCCGGCACTGGTGCCGCGGGCAACGGTGCCGCCGGAGGCTCCGGAACCGGCGGGACCGGCGATCCCGGAACCGGCGGAACCGCCGGCAACAGCGGCGGCGCCGGCGGCAACGGCGGGCTCGGTGGCAACGGCGTCGGCACGTCCGGCGTCGGTGGCAACGGCGGCAACGGCGGTAACGGCGGCACCTTCGCCGCCACCGTTCTTTCGGTGCTCGACACGATCGCCGTAGGCAGTGGCCCGAACGGTGTGGCGGTGAGTTCGGATGGCTCGCGGGTTTACGTCACCAACTTCAACGTTGGTTCGGTGTCGGTGATCGATACCTCCGACAACTCGGTGGCCGCGCCGATTTCTGTGGGCTCATTCGCGGACGGTGTGGCGGTCAGTTCGGATGGCTCGCGGGTTTACGTCGCCAACCAAGGCAGTAACTCCGTGTCGGTGATCGATACCTCCGACAACTCGGTGGCCACGATCACTGTGGGCTCAAGTCCGTCCGGTGTGGCGGTCAGTTCGGATGGCTCTCGGGTTTACGTCGCCAACTCGGGCGGTAACTCGGTGTCGGTGATCGATACCTCCGACAGTTCGGTGGCCACGATCACTGTGGGCTCAAATCCGTACGGTGTGGCGGTCAGTTCGGATGGCTCTCGGGTTTACGTCACCAACGTAACCGATGGTTCGGTGTCGGTGATCAATACAGCCAATAACTCGGTGGCCGCGCCGATCACTGTGGGCTCCGGCCCGCTCGGCGTGGCGGTCAGTTCGGATGGCTCTCGGGTTTACGTCGCCAACTCGGGCGGTAACTCGGTGTCGGTGATCGATACCTCCAATAACTCGGTGGCCGCGACGATCACTGTGGGCTTAAGCCCGTACGGTGTGGCGGTCAGTTCGGATGGCTCGCGGGTTTACGTCGCCAACGCGGGCGGTAACTCGGTGTCGGTGATCAACACCGGTACTGGAGCGGTGATTGACACCGTCACTGTGGGCGTTTCCCCGATCGGTGTGGCGGTCAGTTCGGATGGTTCTCGGGTCTACGTCACCAACTACTCTGACTCCACGGTTTCGGTGCTCGGCTATGTGTGACAAAGGCACTAGGTAGTAGTTCGGGCGAGAGGCCCCGCGTACGTCGACGAGCACATGTCGGCGGCCGCGGGGCCTTTCGGCGTTTGCAAACAACCCTGCCGGGGTCGCCGTCGCCGAACAGATCGTCGAACTCTGGGGCCTTCATGCAAACCTGACAGATAAGATCGCCTCCCGGGGAAAGGGGGTCTGAGGGCCGATCGCATTTGGCGTGTCCCTGATAGTGAGTCCCCGGATTGGAGTCAGGTAGTTGTTGGCCGGTTTCAGTTGATCTCGCAGTCCACGGGGTAGTGGGTGTGGCTGCATCGGGCAGCGTACTCGGCCGGTGTTCGGTAGCCCAGACCCGAGTGCCGGTGTCTATGGTTGTGCTCGTCTTGAAGTCGCCGATGACCACTCGGGCCTCGAACAGGGTGTTCCAGTGGTTACGGTTGTGGCATTCCTTGCGTAGCCGGTTGTTGAACGATTCGATGTAGCCGTTGTTCCACCGCGTGCCCGGCGGAATGTAGGACAGTCCGACCTTGCCCTTGCAGAACCGTTGCAGCGCTTGAGAAACCAATTCCGTACCGTTGTCCATCCGGAGCACCTTCGGTGGCCCGCCGGCTACCGCGAACACCTTCTCGAGCTCGGTGACGAGCCGCTCAGCGGTGATCGAGCGCTCAACGAGATGCAGCAGCGATTCCCTGGTGTGTTCATCGGCCATCGACGCGATCTTGATCGCCTTTCCGGACCGCTTCCGCGGGCTGTGGACCCGGCGCTGCAGGCCGTTGTTGGCGCAGGTTCAGCCTGTGGCCAGGACCCGCAGCGCCGGAACCACAAGCCTCAGTGCCCTCCCCCGGTGCGACACCGCATCCTTCTCAGCCGGGCTCAGCTGCGCCGCGCTTCTTCCATCCCCCGGGCTCTCGCCCTCCGGGATGAACACCGGGTCGTAGCCGAAGCCGCCCTCCCCCAATGGTTCCCGCGCGATGACGCCGGGCCATTCGCCTCGCACCACGACTTCCTCGGCCCCGGTCACCAACGCGCACACCGACACGAACGCCGCACCGCGCCGCTCGTCGGGGACATCGCCCATCTGGGCCAGCAGCAGCCGGTAGTTCGCGGCGTCGTCGCCGTGCCCGCCGGCCCAGCGCGCCGAGAGCATCCCCGGCATTCCGTTGAGCGCATCGACCGCGATCCCGGAATCATCGGCCAGCGCGGCAATTCCAGTGGCGGCGAAAGCGTCCCGGGCCTTGGCCACGGCGTTCTCCTCGAACGTCGCGCCGGTCTCGGGCGCCTCGTCATAGGGCGGCACGTCGTCGAGTGTCAGGAGTTCCAGGCCGGTGATGCCGGCCCCCTCGAGTACCCGGTGCAGTTCGGCCAGCTTCTTGCGATTGCGGCTGGCTACGAGCAGTCGGGCCACCTAGGACCCGAACGCCTTCTTCGGCGGCCGGCCTTCCGGCAGCTTTCCCGGATAGGGCAGCGCCAGGGCCTTGCGTTGGGCGGCGAAAAGGGTGTCGCACCCGGCCAGCGCGGCGTCGAGCAGTTTGTCCAGCGTCGAGCGCGGGAACGTCGCACCCTCCCCGGTGCCCTGGATCTCTACGAATGTCCCGGTGTCGGTGGCGACGACGTTCATGTCCACCTCGGCGCGGGAGTCCTCCTCGTAGGGCAGGTCGACGCGCACCTTGCCGTCGACCACCCCGACGCTGACCGCGGCGATCGCGCACGACAGCGGCTTGGGATCGGACAGCTTGCCGGCCGCAGCCAGATAGGTCACCGCGTCGGACAGCGCCACATATGCCCCGGTGATCGCCGCGGTGCGGGTGCCGCCGTCGGCCTGCAGCACATCGCAGTCCACGGCAATGGTGTTCTCCCCCAACGCCGCCAGGTCGATGCAGGCCCGCAGTGAGCGGCCCACCAGCCGGCTGATCTCCTGGGTGCGCCCGCCCAGTCGGCCCTTGACCGACTCGCGGTCGGAGCGGGTGTGGGTGGCGGCGGGAAGCATCGCGTACTCGGCGGTCAGCCAGCCCAGGCCGGAGCCTTTGCGCCAGCGCGGCACGCCTTCGGTGACGCTGGCTGTGCACATCACCCGGGTGTCACCGAATTCCACCAGCACTGATCCTGCCGGCAACGAGGTGAAGCCGCGGGTGATGGTCACCGGGCGCAGTTCGTCGTCGCGTCGGCCGTCCTGTCTTGAGGTCACGGGAAAACCTTAACCGGCTCAAGCCTCGCGACAACGCGTGACGGTCAGACGCTCATGGTCGGTGTCAGCGCGGCGCCGAGGATGCGTCCGTCGCGGGTTGCGATGGTCAGGCCGCGCCGGGTTGCCTGGGCCACGATCATCCGGTCGAACGGATCGCGGTGACTCCACGGCAGCCTGCCCGCCATGATTGCGTCGGCGGCATCGATGGGCAGTTCGGTAACGGCCATCGCCGCCGTGATGTCGGGCCATGCGGCCAGAAGTGGTTCCCCATCCAGTCGACCCAATCGGGTCTTGATGACGATTTCCCAGGCCGAGACCGCGGAGACGGCCACCTCGCGCTCGGGGTCGGCGATCGCCTCGCGCGCGGTCGGTGACACCTGATCGGGTTCACTCACCAGCCATAGGAATGTGTGGGTGTCGAGAAGAATTGCCGTGGAACGGTTCTCACGCTTCGGGCCGGGCGGCATCCGTCTTCCCTTCCCACTCAGCGATCTCCGACTCGGGAAGCGGCTCGTCGAAATCCGCACCGATCACCAGCGCCGGAAGTTGCCCGAACGTGCGCGTGCGCGGCTGGACCGGCGTCAGAACGGCGACCGGACGACCGTGGGTGGTGATGGTCACCGGCGAGCCGGTGCGCTCGACTTCAGCCAGAAGCGCGTTGAGTTGGGCCTTGGCCTCGGTGCTCGAGACGATCTTCATCGCCTGAGTTTACCCAGTTCTGACTATTCGGACTAGTTCGAGTAGTCAACCGAACCGTCAGCCTCGCCGGATCTCGATCGCCTCGCCCGGCACCACGGCGTGCACCGGCCCGTCGAACTCCGCCTTGGCCTCGCTGATCACGTCCTCCCGCGACGTCCACGGCGGGATGTGGGTCAACAGCAGTTCACCGACGCCGGCCCGCTTGGCGATCCGACCGGCCTCGGTGCCGGACAGGTGCAGATGCGGCGGACGCTCCGGGGAGTCGGTCCAGGACGCCTCGCACAGGAACACCTGCGCCCCGCGGGCCAGTTCGACCAGCGACTCACAGGCACCGGTATCGCCGCTGTAGACCAGCGTCGCACCACCCGAATCGGTGATGCGCATCCCGTAGGACTCGGTGGGGTGGCTCACCAGTCGCGGCAGCACAGTCACCGACCCGAACTGAACCGCCTCGCCGTCAACCCATTCCCGCACCTCGAAGATGTCGGTGAAGTCGTCGAGGTCACCCCCCAGCGGCGACGACGCCGCCGCCAGCCGGGTCCAGGTGTCGCTGGGCCCGACTATCAGACCCTTATCCGGGGCCGGCGTCGGGTGGTAGCGCCGCCAGACGAACAGCCCGGGCAGGTCCAGGCAGTGGTCGGCGTGCAGATGCGACAGCAGCACATGCACCTGATTGGGGTCGGCATAGCGCTGCAGCGCGCCCAGCACCCCTCCGCCGAAGTCGATCACCAACGGCGGGGTGTCCGGCGCAGTCAGCAGGTAGCCGGACGCAGGCGAATCAGGCCCGACGACGCTGCCCGAGCAGCCCAGCACCGTGATGCGCACGAAAACAAGCTTGCCACGTGACTGGTGGGAAAGATGGTGCTTCTGGGCGGGGAACTATGACGAACTATGAGGACCGGCTCGCCGTATGCACGCCGGTGATCACCGGCCCCAGGAACCGGGCCGCCAGCGCGGTGAAGGCCTCGGGATCACCGGTGGCCTCGAACACCCGCGTCGGCGGCACCGGCCGATCCGGATGCGGGGCGAGCAGATCCAATTCGGTGAGCACCCGCAGTAAATCCTTGGCGGTCTCCTCGGCGCTGGACACCAGCGTCACCGAATCCCCCATCACCAGTTGGATCACCCCGGACAGCAACGGGTAATGCGTGCAGCCCAGCACCAGGGTGTCCACCTCGGCGCGCTGCAACGGCTCCAGGTATCCCTCGGCCAGGCCGAGGACCTGCCGGCCGCTGGTGATACCGCGCTCGACGAAGTCGACGAACCGGGGGCAGGCCACCGCGGTGACCTCGGCGTCACGGGCGGCGGCGAAAGCGTCGGAATAACTGCCCGAGGCGACGGTGGCCTGGGTGCCGATGACCCCGATTCGCCCGGTGCGGGTGGTCGCCGCCGCGCGGCGCACCGCGGGCAGGATCACCTCCACGACCGGCACGTCGTAGCGCTCCCGGGCGTCACGCAGACAGGCCGCCGAGGCGGTGTTGCAGGCGATCACCAGTGCTTTGACCCCGCGGCTGACCAGGTCGTCCCCGATCGCCAGGGCGTGGGCGCGGACCTCCGGGATGGTCAATGGCCCGTACGGCCCGTGGGCGGTGTCGCCGACGTAGATGATGTCCTCGTCGGGCAACTGGTCGATGATCGACCGGGCGACCGTCAGGCCGCCGACGCCGGAGTCGAAGATTCCGATCGGCGCGGACCGCTGACTCACGGGAACTGTCCGGGCAGCGGCGGCGCGGACTTGGCGCGGGCGCGGGCCTCTCGTTCCGGGCCCGACAGCCAGAAGGCCGCCAGCACCCCGGCCACCGCGCCGGAGAGGTGGCCCTGCCAGGACACCCCGCCGCACCCACCGAGCGACGGAATCGCGCCCCACAGGATGCCGCCGTAGATGAACATCACCACCAGGCTGACGGCGATCCACCAGAGATGGCGGGTGAGCCAGCCGAACACCAGCAGGAAACCGAGCCAGCCGAACACCAGTCCGGAGGCACCGATGTGGTTGGTGTCCAACGGGCATCCGTCGATATCGCCGAGCAGCCACGTGCCCAGGCCGCCGACGATCCAGATGATCGCCGTCGCCCACACGAACCGCGACGTCCCGGTCAACGTCACCAGGAACCCGAGCACCAGCGCCGGACCGGTGTTGGCCAGCAGATGCCCCCAGTCGGCGTGCAGCAACGGGGCGAAAATGATGCCCTTGAGCCCGTCGCTTTCCAGCGGCCGGATGCCGTTGCGGTCCAAGGCATGCCCGCTCAACTGGTCGATGATCTCGATCAGGTAGAGCAGGGCGACGAAGGTCAGGATCGTCGCGCCGCCGACTTTCCACCCCGCCCACTTGGTGGACGTCTCCGGCGACCGATCCGTCATGCCCACAGGCTACCGGCCGCGACGTCTCCGGCCAGCGTGCGCGAAAGGCACGCCTTCGCGGCATGTCACCGCGCCGACACGCACGCTCGCGGCGCTTACGGACAGGCCCCGGGCAGCACCTGGCGGTAGGTCGGGATCCCCGCCACCGATTCGGCGGCCAGCACCCCGGCCAGCACCGCCCGGGCCAGGCAGTCCGCCGCCGCGATCCCCACCGCGGTCGTCAGGGCGGTCTCCGGCAGCATCGCCACCGGGGTGTCGGGGTCGGGCTCGACCGTCACCGCGCCGGTGGCCAACACGAACACCGTGTCACCGTCCATCGGGGTGTGCACCGGGCGGATCGAGCGCGCCAGCCCGTCCTGGGCGGCGACGGCGACGCGGCGGCATGCCGCGGGACTCATGGCCGCGTCGGTGGCGATCACCGCGATGGTGGTGTTCAGCGGGCTGAGTTCCTTATGCCGGGCCCGGTAGTCGGCGATCTGCTGCGCCGGCGGCGCACACAGGCCGAACTCGCCGGCCGACTCGGCCATCCAGGGCAGGCCGGTGCCGGGGTCGAAGACGTCCCCGGCGGAGTTCACCACCACCAGCGCACCGACTGTCACCCCCGATTCCTGCAGAACCGCCGAGGCGGTTCCGACCCCGCCTTTGAGCACACCGGCGCGGGCACCAACCCCTGCGCCGACGCTGCCGACGGCCACCTCGGCGCCGGCGCCGGCAACCGCCGCGTAGCCGAACTCTGCGGTGGGCCTGGCGTTCCACGCCCCGACCGGCAGGTCGAAGATCACCGCCGCCGGCACGATCGGCACAGTCCCGCCGGTCATCGCGACGCCGCGGCCCTGTTCCTCCAGCCACGTCATCACCCCGTCGGCGGCGACCAGGCCGAAGGCACTGCCGCCGGTGAGCACGACGGCGTCGACGTGCCGCACCGAGTTGGACGGGTCGAGCAGTTCGGTCTCCCGACTGCCCGGCGCCCCGCCGCGCACGTCGACTGAGCCGACGGTTCCGGGTGGTGCCAGCACAACCGTTGTGCCGCAAGCCCATCCGCTACCGGGAAGGTCTGCCGAGCCGACCGTGGCGTCGGCGTCGCAGCGGTGGTGGTGCCCGACCAGGATCCCGCCCACGTCGGTGATCGACCCGAAGCCGGTTGCCGGGCCACCGGCGGTCATCGGATGGGCTTGCCCATCAGCCCGAGGACCAGGTACTCCTGCAGCACGGTCAGCCATTGGTAGACGTTGAGGTGGGCCGCCATCGGATGGCCGTCGGGCAGTCGGTCCGGGGTGTCCGTGCCGATCCCGAGGATGGTGCCCAGCGCCAGCCTGATGTCGTTGACCGCCGCGATCCAGGCCTCCACGTCACCCTCGGTGAGTTCCAGCTGACCGCCGCCCACCGGCAGGGTGTCGACAAGACGTTGCGCCGCAGCGATTTTCGCATCGATGATCTGCGGCTCGTGCAGGCTGCGCAGCGCGCTGTTGGAGCCGTCCTCGTCCTTCTGGTCCTTGACGAAATCGGGCAGCAGCCGGCGCATGGTCCCGTCCTGCGGTGGTGCGGGGTTGCCGGTGCGGATCCCGGTCAGCGCTTCAAGCGGGTCCGACGGGGAGCCGGCCTGACGCTCGTCGAGCATCTCCTGCACCGAGGTGGCCATGTTCGTCAGCAACGCCACCTCATGCTGCTCCAACGTCGAGACGAACCGGGGCCCCTCGACGGTGTCGATCCGCCTCCACCTGCGCACCGGTTCAGCGGTCCTGCTGCATGGTGGCCCACAGCCCGGCGGCGTGCAGTTTGGTCACGTCGACCTCCATGGACTCCCTGCTGCCGGCGGACACCACCGCCTTGCCTTCGGTGTGAACCTGCATCATGAGCTTGGTGGCGTGCGGTTCGCTGTAACCGAACAGCTTCTGTAGTACATAGGTCACGTAGTTCATCAGGTTGACCGGATCGTCCCACACGATGGTCACCCACGGGGCGTCGGTGGCGTCGAGGACGTCGGCCTCGCGGACCCCGCTGGTGTCGGGCCGGGTCGGTGCTGCTGAGGCGGCCATGGGACAAGAATAGCGAGCCGCTGGCAAAAGCCACCCCCGCTCCGGCAAGCCGTTACGGTTGCCCTGTGACTGGGGTCCTCTCCCCCGCTCTGTTGACCGACAAGTACGAGCTCACCATGCTCGCGGCGGCGTTGCGGGACGGCTACGCGCAGCGGCGCACCACCTTCGAGGTGTTCGCCCGCCGACTGCCCGACGGCCGCCGCTACGGCGTGCTGGCCGGGACCGGCCGGTTCCTGGCGGCGTTGGGCGACTTCGTCTTCGATGACGCCGCGCTGACGACGGTGGCGGACTTCTGCGACCCGGCCACCCTGGACTACCTGCGGGAGTACCGGTTCCGCGGGGATATCGACGGCTACGCCGAGGGCGAGTTGTATTTCCCCGGTTCCCCGGTGCTCTCGGTCACCGGCACCTTCGCCGAATGCGTGCTGCTGGAGACCCTGGCGCTGTCGATCCTCAACCATGACACCGCGGTGGCCTCGGCGGCCGCCCGGATGGTCAGCGCCGCCCACGGCCGGCCGCTGATCGAGATGGGCTCCCGGCGCACCCATGAGCAGGCCGCGGTCGCCTCAGCCCGGGCCGCCTACATCGCCGGCTTCACCGGCACCTCGAATCTCGCAGCACAGCAAAGGTACGAGATTCCGGCGTTGGGCACCTCGGCGCACGCCTTCACCCTGCTGCACACCACCGCCGACGGCAGCACCGACGACTGGGAACAGGCCGCGTTCCGCGCCCAGGTCGCCGCGCTGGGCCAATCCACCACCCTGCTCGTCGACACCTACGACGTCCACCGCGGCGTGGCCAACGCGATCGCCGCCGCCGGCACCGATCTGGGCGCGGTCCGGATCGACTCCGGGGATCTCGGGGTGCTGGCTCGCCAGGCTCGCGCCCAACTCGACTCCCTGGGCGCGACGACAACCCGGATCGTGGTGTCCGGCGACCTCGACGAGCACGCCATCGCCGCACTGCGGGCCGACCCCGTCGACGCCTACGGGGTGGGCACCTCGGTGGTGACCGGGTCGGGGGCTCCCACCGCCTCCATGGTCTACAAACTGGTCGAGGTGGACGGGATCCCGGTGCAGAAACGCAGCCTGCGCAAGGAGTCCCACGGGGGCCGCAAGGCCGCCCTGCGGCTGTCCCGCCCGTCCGGCACGGTGATCGAGGAATTGGTGTACCCGGCCGGTTCGCGCCCACAGACCAGCGAGGCCGCCCGTGAGCTGACGGTGCCCCTGGCCCGCGACGGCGAACTGCTGGTGCGCCCTGATCTGGACGCCGCCCGCGCCCTGGTCGCCACGGGTCTGCGCGGCCTGCCGTGGGAGGGTCTGGCGCTCTCACATGGCGAACCGGCCATCCCCACCAGACA
>CAXNJA010000089.1:0-10861 GCA_964202555.1 Mycobacterium sp. | reverse complement strand
GTCGCCAGCAGTGCACCGGCGAGCGCGCCGACAGTAATCACGCCGTGAAGCACACGGATCTTCAGCACAGGGACTCCTTCGAATCAGCGGGGTTGGGGGCGGTTGCCGAAGTCCGGCGAGAGATCGAAGATCAGGCCCGGGTTGTAGTCGTCGTAGAAGTCACACCCTGGATTGCCGTAGCAGGGATACGGGTTGTAGACGGGCACACTGGTGGGCGCTCCCGAACTGCCGCTCACCGTGCCACTGGCGCACAACGTGCTTCCGGTGACGGTGTTGCAGTCTGCGGCTGCTGTCGGAGCCGCCACCAACGCGGCGGCAGTCACGGTGAGAGCAACTACCGGAACGAGGCGCAAGATCAGCAACACGTCGACTCCTCTCCGCTGGGCTTGAAACCAGCTAACCACGCGAGCCTGTCACCGGGACAGGCCACCCGCAGAATGGGGAGATGCGAACGTCGATTCAGGGGGCAGGGTGCCCGAACTCCCCCCATCCGGACACCCTGCCAGACCGGGCAAGCGCTGCGGATGGGGGATTAAGCGAGCGCCGCCCGATCCCAAGGTAGGGCAGAGACCAGTACCCAGCACGATTATTGACCAGCTCGTAAGGATTGCGTCACGGGGACGGCGGGTAGATCAGGCGCCATGGTGGCGGCGGTCAGCTCGTTTCCATCGACCCGAGGTAGTAGGTCTCACGCCCGGTCGGGTAACCGCCACCGTCAGTGGCGATGTGGAGGTGATCGAAATGGTTGGAGGTTGGGTTGCCGTAATCCGCGGTCCAACTCGGCGCGCCGATGCCCGGGTAGATGCCCTGACGCCAGATCACGTGCAGCACTCCCCAGCGTTTCGCATTCGCCAGGACGTATCCGGCGATCTGGTTGCCCAGTTCGATGCCCTCGGGGGTGTCGTGGTCGGGGATCATGACGTCGATCGCCAGGCCGTTGGGATGCCAGGGCAGTGGGTCCTGCCGAAACCCTCCGATGGTCTTGATCTCCAGAAACATCGTGCTGATGGCACGGGCCGTCCAAATTGTGTGGACCTGTAACCCTTGCTCGGGCGCGGCGCCCAGCGACAGCGGAAACTGGAAATCCGGGGCCGCCTGGGGCGCATTGGCCATCATCAGATCGACTTCGGTCGAGCTGGCCAGCACCGGCGCGCCGGCCTCTGCGGGCGGCCGATCTGTCGGACCGCCGTGGCCGGGCAGGGCCGGTGCGGTATTCGGCAGGCCGGCCACCACAGGTCCGGCTTCGGTTGCCGGCGGGGTTGCAGATGCCTCGACGTCCGGCTTTTTCCCCTGCGCGTAGAACATGGCGACGGAGACGACGACTGAGGCCACTGCGGCCAGCCAGCGCCCGCCCATCGATGTCCGTGCCACGAGGACGATCTTACGGTTCAGAAATCACAGCAAGGCGACAAGCCCGCGCAACAAGCCCGGCGATCAGTTCGCGGAACCCTGGCGATGCCCCTGCGCCATGGTGGCGGGGGCACAGAAAAGGGGCGCACCCACGTCGGTGCGCCCCCTCTGCTGAGGTCAGTGGGCGTGACCGTGGTGGCCGTGCCCGCCCTCGTCCTGGTGAACCGGCTTCTCAACAATGGCCGTCTCGGTGGTCAGCACCATGCGCGCCACCGACGCGGCGTTAAGGACGGCCGATCGGGTGACCTTCACCGGGTCGATGACACCGTCGGCCAACAGGTCACCGTAGGTCAACGTCGCGGCGTTGAAGCCGTGGCCGGCGGGCAGTTCGGAGACCTTGTTGACCACCACGGCACCATCCATCCCGGCGTTCGTCGCGATCCAGAACAGTGGCGCCGACAACGCATCGGAGAAGACGTCCACGCCCACCGCCTGGTCACCGGAGAGGCTGTCCCGCAACGGCTTCAACGCGGCACGGGCCTGCACCAGCGCGCTGCCACCACCGGGCACGATGCCCTCCTCCACCGCAGCCTTGGCCGCGGAGACCGCGTCTTCGACCCGGTGCTTGCGTTCCTGAACCGCGGTCTCGGTGGCTGCGCCGACCTTCACCACTGCCACGCCGCCGGCCAGTTTGGCCAACCGCTCCTGCAGTTTCTCCTTGTCCCAGTCGGAGTCGGTGGTCTCGATCTCGCCCTTGAGTTGTTTGACCCGGTCGGCGATGGCGTCGTGGGTACCGCCTCCGTCGACGATGACGGTGCTGTCCTTGCTGACCACGACGCGACGCGCGGTGCCCAGCACGTCCAGGCCGACCTCACGCAGCAACAGGCCGACGTCAGGGTTGACCACCTGCCCGCCGGTGACTACGGCCAGGTCCTCCAGGAAGGCCTTGCGGCGATCCCCGAAGAACGGCGCCTTGACCGCGACCGCCTTCAGCGTCTTACGGATGGCGTTGACCACCAGCGTCGACAGCGCCTCACCCTCAACATCTTCGGCGACGATGAGCAGCGGCTTACCGGCCTGTGCAACCTTCTCCAGCAGTGGCAGCAGATCGGGCAGCGAACTGACCTTGTCTCGGTGCAGCAGCACCAGGGCGTCTTCCAGGACGGCCTCCTGGGAATCGAAGTCGTTGATGAAGTAGGCCGAGACGAAGCCCTTGTCGAAGCCGATGCCCTCGGTGATCTCCAGGGTGGTTTCCATGGTCTTGGACTCCTCGACGCTGACGACCCCGTCGGTACCGACCTTGGTCATCGCCTCCCCGACCATCTCGCCGATCTCTTCGTCGCGGCAGGAGACCGTGGCGACCTGGGCGATACCGGTCTTACCGGCCACCGGCGTCGCCGCGTCCAGCAACGCCTGGGAGACGGCGTCGGCGGCCTTGCCGATGCCGACGCCCAGCGCAATGGGATTGGCGCCGGCCGCGACGTTGCGCAGGCCCCTTTTGATCATCGCCTGGGCCAGCACGGTGGCGGTCGTGGTGCCATCGCCGGCGACATCGTTGGTCTTGGTGGCCACCGACTTGACCAGTTGAGCACCGAGATTCTCGAACGGATCCTCCAGGTCGATCTCCCGGGCGATGGTGACACCGTCGTTGGTCACCGTCGGGCCGCCCCAGGCCTTGCTCAGCACCACGTGCCGGCCGCGTGGGCCGAGGGTGACGCGCACGACGTCGGCCAGTTTGTCCGCACCGGCCTCCAGTGCACGCCGGGCGGTCTCGTTGAACTCGATCTGCTTGCTCATCTGGTCCTGTCCTACTTAGCTAAGTGGCCTGGCTAATCGGCCTGTGTGATCTTGGCCTGTGTAACAGAATGTTCCGCCCCGGAAATCGCCCGAGGTTAACGCGGGGATTTCCGGGGCGGTGCACTTACTGCTTACTGCTACTTACTTGTTGACGACCGCCAGCACGTCGCGGGCCGACAGAATCAAGTACTCCTCGCCGTTGTACTTGATCTCGGTGCCGCCGTACTTGCTGTAGATGACGGTGTCGCCCTCGGCGACGTCAAGCGGGATCCGCTTCTCGCCGTCCTCGTCCCAACGGCCGGGGCCGACGGCGACGACGGTGCCTTCCTGCGGCTTCTCCTTGGCGGTGTCAGGAATGACGAGACCCGACGCGGTGGTCGTCTCAGCCTCGTTGGCCTGGACGAGGATCTTGTCCTCGAGTGGCCTGATGTTCACGCTCGCCACGTGGTCCTCCACTGTTCATGGTCGCGGGCCCGGGGCTGTTCCCCGAACCGATTTCACCAGGTGATCGGCATTCGTCCGTGCCCTGGCGCCGTCGTCGCGGGTGCCGGCACAGGGGTTGTCCGCCTGCCACCTAGCACTCTATACCGGAGAGTGCTAGCACTCAAGGGGGGGTGCCTGCGATTCGCCGAGGGCGAAGTCGTAGCCGCGAGGATCGATCAACAGGTGATCGGAGACATCGCCGATCATCTCGACATCGGCGATGCGTTCGGTGAAGTGCCAGCCTTCCGGAGACAACGCGAATCTGTCGTAGTAGCGGCCGACGACGATCGGTTGCAACGGCACCCGGTCGGTCACCTGGACGACACAGAACGTCGATCGCGCGGTGGCGGTGTCGCCGTCTACGTCGACGATCGGATTCAGCACCAGATGGCGGGTCCGGGGCGTACCGGGGTCGGCGCGGTGTCTGCCCACCTGCGGTTGCGGGAACCGGCGGGTGGTCCTCGCGAACAGGCGGGCGATGGCGGACGCACCGGTCACCGTCGGGGTGCGCGGGCCGCCGAACGCGGCCCTGGCCAGCAATTCCCCGACACCGTCGAAGTCGCCGTCGTCGATCAACTCGGCGTAGCGGTAGAGCAGGTCGGTGATCTCCGAACGGTCGGTGAAACTCGCGCGCGACTCGCCCACGCGCTGCTCTCCCTTACTCACGCGACCTGACCCTGCACCACCGGCAGGCCCGGATCGCTGGCCACATCCAGCGCCGAGGGCGCCGAACCGGCCGCCACCAGATGTGCGGCGAAGGAGGCGATCATTGCGCCATTATCGGTGCACAACCGCGGCCGCGGAACCCGTAGGGCCACACCGGCTGCGGCACAGCGCTCTTCGGCCAGCTCCCGCAGCCGGGAATTGGCAGCTACCCCGCCGGCGATCAACAGCGTGGACACGCCTGTGTCGGTCGCCGCCCGCACCGCCTTGGCGGTGAGAACGTCGGCGACGGCCTCCTGGAAACCGGCGGCGACATCGGCGGAGTCGGCGTCGGGGTGGGACTCGACGTAGCGGGCCACCGCGGTCTTGAGCCCGGAGAAGCTGAATGCGTAGGGGGCATCCCGCGGACCGGTCATCCCGCGGGGAAAGACGATGGCGTCCCGGTTGCCGGTGCGGGCGAGGTCGTCGAGCACCCTGCCGCCTGGATAGCCCAGTCCCAGCAGTCGGGCGACCTTGTCGTAGGCCTCCCCCGCGGCGTCGTCGACGGTGCTGCCGAGTTCAACGATCGGCAGCGCCAACGACCGCACATGCAACAGATGGGTGTGCCCACCCGAGACCAGCAGGCCCACACATTCCGGCAGCGGTCCGTGGTCGTAGACGTCGGCCGCCAGATGTCCGCCGAGGTGATTGACGGCGTAGAACGGCACCCCCCAGGCTGCCGCGTAGGCCTTGGCGGCGGCGACCCCGACCATCAGCGCACCGGCCAGACCAGGTCCGATGGTGGCCGCGACGACGTCCGGCCGTTCGATTCCAGCGACCCTCAGGGCGCGGCGCATGGTGGGGCCCAGCGCCTCCAGATGCGCGCGGGATGCCACCTCCGGCACCACACCGCCGAATCGGGCGTGTTCGTCGACACTGGAGGCCACCTCGTCGGCCAGCAGCGTTACCGTGCCATCGCCGGCCAGGGCTGCGATGCCCACTCCCGTTTCGTCGCAGGAGGTTTCGATGGCGAGCACCGTCTTCATCGGCGAGGTCACCGGTGAGCTCATGTCGGGTCCCGTCGCATGGTGTAGGCGTCGGCGCCGCTGGCCCGGTAGTAGCGTTTACGCACCCCGACGGTGCCGAATCCAAGGCTGCGGTAGAGGGTGATCGCCGGTTCGTTGTCGGTGCGGACTTCCAGGAACACCGCCGAGCCGGGTTCGGTCCAGGCCAGCAGCCGGTCCATCATGGCCCGGCCGATGCCGTGGCGCTGATAGGCGGGGTCGACGCCGATGGTGTGGATCTCGTATTCGAAAGGCGAGGTCCGGCCGAGTCGGGCGATTCCGGCGTAGCCGACGAGTTCGTCGTTCACCCGGGCGGCGACGTAGCGGTTGTGTCCCGCGGCGATCTCCCGGACGAATGCCACCTCGGGCCAGGGATCGTCGCCGCCGAAGAGCACGTTCTCCAACTCGGCGCACCGTGCGGCGTCGCCGCGAGTCAATTCGCCGTAGTGGATCGTCACCGGGTGAGCCCACGTTCGGCCAGGGTTTTGGCGTCGGGTCGACGCAAGTACAGCGGTATCAGTGCGGCGGGTTCGGCGTTCCATCCCGGGACGGCGGCAACCAGACCTGCGGCACTCGGTCGCTCGGGAGGGACCATCGGCAGGTCGAACAACGCGCACTGAGCCGGGGATCCGGCGGCCGCGCCGACGCCGCCGGTATCGACATCGGCGGCGGCAGAAACCGAGGGCCCCTCGATGCGCGACCCGTCGCGGTAGCGGGCCCAGTACACCTCGCGGCGGCGCGCGTCGGTGACCACCAGCACTTCACCGGTCGTGCTCCCGCCGATGGCGTCCAGCGAGCACACCCCGTGAACCGGAACCCCCAGCGCGTGGCCGTAGGCCGCCGCGGTCGCCATCCCGACCCGCAGTCCGGTGAACGGCCCCGGCCCGCAGCCCACGACCACCGCGTCCACCTGCTCAAGCGTGAGGCCCGCATCGCCAACCGCCGCAAGAACATTCGGGGTCAGTTGCTCGGCGTGAGCGTGCGCCCCGGCCGTGATGCACTCAGCGAGGGTGTCGATCTGGCCGTCGTCTCGGCGGCGCACTACACCGGTGATCACCGCAGCGGTGGCGGTGTCGATGGCCAGCACGGTGCGGATCACGGCGCGCTCCAGCGCCAGGTCGCGGTCCGGATGTCGCTGTCCGGCAGGCGCTTCAGATCGATGCGCAGATGACGCTCGGCAAGCCGTTCGACGAGTCCCTCGCCCCACTCGACCACCACGACCGCGTCGTCGAGATCGGTATCGAGGTCCAGGGAGTCCAATTCGGCGATGAGATCAGCGGAGTGGTCGAGCAGGCGGTAGACGTCGACGTGGACCATTTCCGCGTTCCCGGCCGTCCGGGGGCGGTGCACCCGGGCCAGCACGAATGTCGGTGAGGTGACCGGACCCTCGACGTCCATCCCCTCCGCAATCCCTTTGGCCAGCGCGGTTTTCCCGGCCCCCAGCGGACCCGACAGCACCACCACATCACCGGCGCGCAGTTGCCGTCCGAGCTGTGCGCCCAGGTCGACGGTGTCGGAAACGGTCGGCAGTGACGCCGTCCCGGCGTCGAGTTGCAGATCACTCAATCCGGTCTCGCAACCGCCGGGCGAACGCCACCAGCCGCGACGGTGTCGCCCGCTCCACCAGTCGAACCAGGGCGTCGTTGATGACCTCGGGTCGCTCCATCTGCACCATGTGGGCGGCACCGGGGATGATCACCAGGAGCGAATCGGGCAGTGCGGCGGCCATCTCCTCGGAGTTCTTGACCGGGGTGAGCAGATCCCGGCCACCGCAGGCGATCAAGGTGGGGATGCGGGCCAGGACCGGGAGGGCGGCGGTCTCGTCATGGACCTCCAGTGCGTGCAGGAACGCGACCAGGGTGTCGATCTCGGTGTCGTGGATCATTTCCTCGGCGAAGGCCACCACACTGGGACTGATCGCGTGATCGCCGAACGACGCGGTTTTCAGGATCGGTCGCAGCGCCGACCGGATGGCACCCCGGGTGCGGTGCACCAGGTTCGGCGAATAGCGGGCCGCGAACCGGACCGCTTCCAGAGCCGGGTTTCGCAGGATCTCCCCCAACGGGGAACGCGCCACCCCTTCGGCTGCGGAGGAGATGAGCGCCGCGCCCACGATGCGCCGGCCGTAATGCTGCGGAAACTGCCGGGCGTGGGACAGCACCGTCATCCCGCCCATGGAGTGACCCACCAGCACCACCGGCCCGCGTGGGACCAGCACCTGCAGAACGGTTTCCAGATCCCGGCCGAGTTGCTCGACGGTATAGGTGTCGAAGGGAGCCGCCCCGGACTGACCGTGCCCGCGCTGGTCGTAGAACACCATGCGAACCTGGTCACCCCATCGCTCGGCCAGGGCGGAACGCTGAAAGTGGAACGATCCCATCCGCGTGCAGAATCCGTGCGAGAAGACCACCGTCAGCGGCGCCGTGATCGGCCCGACCTCTCTCACCACCAACGGGATACCGTCGGTGGTGGTGATCACGCAGCCGCGGTCGGCCTCCAGTAAAGCGAAGTCTTCACCCTCGTAGGCGTCGCGGATGGCCTTACGTTGCCGCAACGCCTTGGCCGCTGAGAGCCCCGCGGCCGTGCTGACCGCACCGAGCCCGGCGACACCGGCCATCAAGCCGGCCTTCTTCCCGGTCACCGCTCTGCCCGCCGCGACCGTGCCGTCGGAAATGGCGGATACGGTGGGCCGGCCACGGCGCAGTCTGGCCCGGCGGGGTTTGTCAGCCATCGGCGCCGGTTTCCCGATAGGTCCGAACGACCCGACCACGGGGGCTGGTGACGACTTCGTAGTGGATGGTGCGCAACATGTCAGCCCAGTCCTGGGCGGTCGCCTCACCGGAGGCGCCCGGGCCGAACAGGATCGCCTCGTCACCCTCGGCGACGCCGGTGGCGTCCGGGCCGAGGTCGACGACGAACTGGTCCATGCAGATCCGGCCGACGTTGGGCCGCAACCTCCCGTTGATCAGCACGTCGATCCGCCCGCTGAGGGCCCGGCTGACGCCGTCGGCGTAGCCGATCGGAAGCAGCGCAACGGTGGTGTCGCGCTCGGCAATCCAGGTGTGGCCGTAGGACACACCCTCCCCCGCCCGCAGCGACTTGACCAGGGAGACCGGGCATTTCAGCGTCATCGCCGGACGCAGCCCCATGTCTCCCCGTTCCGGGATCGGGCTGAGCCCATAGACCGCGATACCCGGGCGGACCATGTCGAAGCAGAAATCCGGACGAGTCATCGCCGCTGGGGAGTTCGCCAGATGGGCGACCTCGAAATCCACTCCACGGCTGCGGGCCTCGGCGATCATCGCGGTGAATCGTTGTGCCTGAAGATTATTGACCGGGTTGTGCGGCTCGTCGCCGCTGGCGAGATGGGACATGATGCCGCAAACTCGGATCGCATCATCGGCTGCGGCGCGACGCAACGCGTCGAGGACATCCGGGTACTCCCGCGCGCCGACCCCGTTGCGGTTCAGCCCGGTGTCGACCTCCACCGTGAGTTGGGCGGTGGTGCCGGTGCGCCGCACCGCCTCCAAGACCTCGTCGAGTTGGCGGGTCGAGGAGATCCCGATCTGGATGTCGGCGGCCAGTGCGGGCGCGAAGTCGACGCCCGGTGGATGCAGCCACGCCAACACCGGGGCGGTGATTCCGTCGCGGCGCAGTTCCAGCGCCTCGGCGATGGTGGCGACGCCCAGTTCGGCCGCCCCGGCCCGTAGCGCGGCGCGGGCCGCTCGACAGGCGCCGTGGCCGTAGCCGTCGGCCTTGACCACCGCCATCACCGCTGCGGAACCGGCGTGCTCGCGCAGCACCTGCACGTTGTGGACCACCGCATCGAGGTCCACCACCGCCTCGCCGCTGACTGCGGCGGCAGCCGGCGGAGTGGGGGGAGTCAACGGCGTGGTCTGCATGGTCATGTCACCTCCGTCGATTCTCCCAGAACGGACGGGCCGACTACCCACAGACCCCGCCCACGGTCAGTGCGCAAAGTGCTTCCCCGCGCACGGTCAGTGCGCAAAATGTTCCTGGGTGAAGTGGCCCTCCGGTTGGATCGCGTCGAGATGGTCGAGCACCTTGTGCAGGTCCTCCCACAGCGAGCGGGCCAAGTCTGCCGAGAATCCCTCCCGCACGACCACCCGCAACACCGACACATCGGCCGCACCGTCGGGCATGGTGTACGCCGGAACCTGCCACCCGTAGGAACGCAGCGCCGCGGACACGTCGAACTCGGTGTAACCGAACTCACCGGAGAGTTTGAAGGCCACGACCGGGATATCGGAGCCGTCTGAGATGACGTCGAAGTGGTGGGAGTTCTTCAACTGGTCGGAGAACCAGCGGGCGGTGGCCGAGAGGGTCTGCATCACATGCGTGTAACCGGCCCGCCCCAGGCGCAGGAAGTTGTAGTACTGGCCGATCACCTGGTTGCCCGGCCTGGAGAAGTTCAGCGTGAAGGTGGGCATGTCGCCACCGAGATAGTTGACCCGGAAGACGAGTTCCTCGGGGAGGTGATCGGCGTTGCGCCACACCACAAAACCGATGCCGGGATAGGTAAGGCCGTATTTGTGGCCGCTGACGTTGATCGACACCACCCGCGGCAGCCGGAAGTCCCACTTCAGGTCGGGTTGGAGGAACGGGACGACGAATCCGCCGCTGGCGGCGTCGACGTGGACGGGAATGTCGAGGCCCTTCTTCTTCTGCAGCTTGTCCAGGGCCGCGCAGATCGCGGCGATCGGTTCCAGCTCGCCGGTGTAGGTGGTGCCGACGATGCCGATCACACCGATGGTGTCCTCATCGACGGCCTCGACCACCTGTTCCGGGGTGATCACGTAGCGGTCCTCCCCCATCGGCAGGTAGCGGGGTTCGACCTCGAAGTAGCGGCAGAACTTCTCCCACACCACCTGCACGTTGGAGCCCATCACCAGATTCGGGGTGCGGGTCTTCCAGCCGTTGCCGTCTTTGCCGCCCACCCGCTGCTTCCACCGCCACTTCAGCGCCAGACCGCCCAGCATCACCGCCTCGGAGGACCCGATCGTGGAGGCCCCGACTGCGCTGGCGGCGTCGTCGTCGCGCAGATTCTCGGCGTGGAAGAGGTCGGCAACCATTGCCACACAGCGTGATTCGATTGCGGCGGTGGCCGGGTACTCGTCCTTGTCGATCATGTTCTTGTCGAACGTCTCGGCCATCAGCCGCTCGGCTTCAGGGTCCATCCAGGTGGTGACGAAAGTCGCCAGATTCAGCCGGGAACTCCCGTCGAGCATCAGTTCGTCGTGGATGAACCGGTACGCCGCCGCGGGCTCCATGGCCTCGTCGGGCAGACGCAGCGACGGGATGGGGTCGGTGGACAGCCGGCCGGTGTAGGCCGGGGCGATCGACGGGGACCGATATTTGACGTGCGGCATGAGTTGGTGTCCTTACTGTCGGGGTTACAGCGTTGCCAGTGCATAACGGATGTGGGACAGGATTCGTGATGCTGAGGTCGGCACCGACGCGGGTCCCGGATCTGCGGCTGAGGCGTTGGCGGCCCGGGCGTGGAC
>CAXNJA010000088.1:0-11010 GCA_964202555.1 Mycobacterium sp. | reverse complement strand
CCGTATCCGGCGAACGCCTCCGCCGCGCGGGCCGACGCACCGTCGCGGTCGGCGGTGACACAGACCGGCAGCGCCGCGATGACGCGGGGCGCCGGGCGGCCGAACTCCTCGGCGGCCCGGGTGATGGTCGGGACGATGTGCTCGGCCAGGGTCACCGGACCCGTGCACCAGGTCAGGGTGCCGTCGGCCATGGCCGCGGTGACCCGCAGCATCTGCTCACCCAGAGCGGCCACCACCACACCGAAACCTGCCGAACCCTTGGCGCTGACACCGGCGTGCACCCGGTACATCTCGCCGTCGAAGTTGGCAGGTTCGTTGCGCGACAACGGCATTAAGACACTGAGGTACTCCCGCAGGTGACGCACCGGCTTGTCGTAGCTCAAGCCGAACATGTTCTCGATGACGATCTTGTGGCTCAGCCCGATACCCAGGGTGAAGCGGTTGCCCGATGCGGCGGCCACCGTGTGACTCTGCTGGGCCAGCGCGTGCGGGTGACGCGGAAACGTCGGCACCACCCCGGTTCCCAGTTCGATGCGCGGCACCTGGGTGCCCACCACCGCCAACGCGGTCAACGCGTCGTGGCCGAAGATGTGTGGCGTCCAGTACGAGGCGAATCCGTCGCCTTCGGCTGACGCGGCCTCGGCCACGATGTCGTCCAGTGTTCCGCTGTTGACGGCGCCGCCGAAGATTCCGAGTTTCATCGGCCCGACGTTACTTGGCCGCCGGGGTCACGATGCCGGGTAGACGCTGAAGTCGGTCTCCTGCCCGGAAACGCACTGGAAGATCATCGGCCGGCTCTCGGCGTTGCCGGTGTAGCAGGTCCACGTGCCGGTCGAGTCGATCTCCTGGTACTTCTCGCCCTGCAGGTCGTACTTCGCCGCGATCGAGTAGGCATCGGCACACGAGATGCCATCGCCGTTGATCTTGATCTGATTGCCGTCCTGCGGGGGGCACGTGGTGGGCTCGGCAACGGTTTCGGTCGGGGGCGCCGACGCTGCGGTCGACGGCGCCGACTCAGTGGGAGCCGGTGCGGGCTCTGTGGTGGCGCATCCCGCCGCCAGGAGGGTCAAGACAACTGTCGAAACGAGTACGCCGCGAATGTGCATAAGCAGAACCCTATTGCTGGTGCGACGATAGCGCCATGACCGCAACCCTTGTCGCGAAGAATGTGGCCGGCGGATTCGCCCACCGGACCCTCTTCGAGGGTCTGGACCTCACCGTTGCACCGGGTGATGTAGTCGGCGTCGTGGGCGTCAACGGCGCCGGCAAGAGCACCCTGCTGAGAATCCTGGCCGGTGACGTCGAGCCACTGGAGGGCACGGTCAGCCTGGCACCCGCCGATGCGTTCGTGGGGTGGTTGCCCCAGGAGCACCAACGGGTGCCCGGCGAGACTGTTGCCGGCTACATCGCCCGGCGCACCGGCTGCGCCGCGGCGACCCTGGCCATGGATGCCGCGGCCGCGTCCCTGGCAGATGCCGGCGAGGTGTCCGCGGATGCGGATCCGGCTGACGTCTACTCCGCGGCGCTGGACCGCTGGCTGGTGACCGGCGCGGCGGACCTCGAGGAGCGTCTTCCCGCCGTGCTGGCCGACCTGGGACTGGACTGCGATGCGGTACAACCGGATTCAACGCCAATGACGGCGTTGTCGGGCGGGCAGGCGGCGCGGGTCGGATTGGCGGCGCTGATGCTGTCCCGGTTCGACATCGCCCTACTCGACGAGCCGACGAACGATCTCGACCTCGACGGCCTGGCCCGACTGGAGGACTTCGTCCGCGACCTGCGGGGTGGTGTGGTGCTGGTGAGCCATGACCGGGAGTTCCTGGCCCGCAGCGTAACCCGCGTCCTGGAATTGGACTTGGCGCAGAACACCACCACCGTTTTCGGTGGCGGTTACGACAGCTATCTGGAGGAGCGGGAGGTCGGCCGTCGGCACCGGCGCGAGCAGTACGACGAGTTCGCCGAGAAGAAGGCCGACCTGGTCGCGCGCGCACGCACCCAGCGGGAGTGGTCGAGTCAGGGTGTCCGCAATGCCATGCGCAAGTCACCGGACAACGACAAGATCCGGCGCCGGGCCGCCACTGAGTCAAGCGAGAAGCAGGCGCAGAAGGTGCGGCAGATGGAGAGCCGGATCGCCCGCCTCGAGGAGGTCGCCGAACCTCGTAAGGAATGGACGCTGGAATTCACCATCGGCACCGCGCCCCGGTCGAGTTCGGTGGTCGCGACACTGGAGAATGCCGTTGTGCGACAGGGCGACTTCGTCCTTGGCCCGGTTTCGCTACAGGTCGATGCTGGGGAACGGATCGGCATCACCGGACCCAACGGCGCCGGCAAATCGACATTGCTGCGGCTCCTACTCGGCCGTCGAGAACCCGATGAGGGCCGGGCTAGTCTGGGCGCCAATGTGGCCATCGGCGAGATCGATCAGGCTCGTGCGGACTTCACCGGCCCCGGCCGTCTCGTCGACCGGTTCGAGCAGCGGGTGCCATCGTGGCCGACCGCCGATGTGCGAACCCTGCTCGCCAAGTTCGGCCTGCGCGCCGACCACGTCGAACGCGAGGTCGACGAACTGTCGCCCGGTGAACGGACCCGCGCCGGACTTGCGCTTCTGCAGGCTTGCGGCACCAACGTTCTGGTCCTCGACGAGCCGACGAACCATCTTGATCTGGCCGCCATCGAACAATTGGAGCAGGCGCTGGAAAGCTACGACGGCGCGCTGCTGCTGGTCACCCACGACCGTCGGATGCTGCAGAACGTCCGGCTGGATCGGTCGTGGATGGTGGACAGCGGACGGGTATCGCAGTTGTAGGTGCTCGCGTCAGCCGGTGCAGCGCCCAGGCCACCGGCACGCTGAGCACCACGGTCACCGCGAACAGCACCGCGGCCGAACCGGTGAACACCGGCCAGCCCAGCACCACCGTCAGCGCAATCTCCATCACGATCACGTGCACCAGGAAAATCTCGTAGGAGATCTCCCCCAGGCGCACCATCGGCCCGCTGCCCAGCAGCCGCGCGTAGAGGTCCCCCTGCGCCGACACGGGTAGAGCAGCCGGCGCGACCACCAGGGTGGCGATCGCGGCGTACAACAGGGTTCTGGCCAGGTCAGCGTCCAGGCCCGGGGCCTTGGCGCTGAACGAGCCGGCGACCGGGGTCGCCACCAGCAGGTAGCCGGCCACGGCGGCCGGCACCACCACCGGCCACCGGCAGCGCACCCCGAGGGTCTGCAGCACCGCCAGCACCATCCCGCCGGCGAACCACACCAGATAGTGCGGCAGCCACATCCCCGCGGCGGCCGGCAGCCAGTCGGTGGTGCGCAGCACCACCAACCACAGCGGGCTGATCGCCGCCACCGCGGCTAACCCGAACAGCAGCCGCCGCGGCCGCCACCGCCCCCGGCACACCGCTGTCAGCAGGATCCAGGCCAACACCGGCAACAGCAGATAGAACGCGACCTCGACGGCCAGGCTCCACATCTGCGTCAGGCCCTGATGCTGAAAGCCGGTGAAGTAGTCGCCGTAAATCTGGGTGAGGGTGAGGTTGCGGATCAGCCCGGCCCAGGTGTGCCCCGGATTGGGCTCGATCGGCCGCAGTTCGTAGAGCAGGTACGCGACCAGGACGGTGAGCAGGTAGGCCGGCAGGATCCGGCGCAGCCGGTTTCGGCCGTAGTCGCGGACCGAGGGTGCGGCGGTGCCCGCCGCCGCCGCACGCACCCACGGCCCGAACAGCAGCAGCCCGGACAGCACGAAGAAGATCGCCACACCAATGTCGAGGCGCCCCAACAGCATTCCCGGATAGCCGCGGTTGAGGGCGCCGGTGCCGAAGGCGGCATGGGTGCCCACCACCGCCAGGGCCGCCACCGCCCGCAGTCCGGTCAGCGACGGCACCCGGTCGGCGGAGGAGACCTGCTCCAGGCCGCCCTGGTCGCCGTCGGCGGGGGTGGTCACGGCGATGCGCGGCCCGCCCGACTCAGCCGGGGAACTGATACGTCGGGGTGATGCGCCCCCGTACCCCCAGCGCCCGGGCCTGACCGACGAGCTGCTGGTAGGTCTTCGGGTCGATGGTCTGGTCGCGGGTCAGGATGAAACCGCTACGGCCGCTCGAGTCGCTGACGATGACCCAGCTGTAGTCCGGGGCGCGGTCGAGGATCAGGTAGTTGCCGGGCGGGTTCTTCGACGGGGTCGACCCGCCGAAGCCGACGTTGAGTGCGGTGTTGATGGGGTTGACCGGGACGGCCGCGCCGCTGATCGAGGACCTCGGACCCCACTTGAAGAAGTAGTTCCCGGAGTTGCGGACGCCAAGGGTGCCGTCGGGCCGGACGGTGTACACCGCTTTGGTGTTGACCAGGCCGAGGGAGAAGAACTGTTTGACGCTGCCCTGCTCGTAGTAGGTCCCGGCGAACTGCGCCGGGTCGACGGGCACGCTCGAGGGCACCACAGGCACCGGGGCCGCGGTGGCGGCGGCGGTGGGCGCCGTGGCGGCGATAGCGGCGGCCGGTGGTGCGGCAGCGACGCGCACCGGCGACGCCGGCGGTTCGTCGTTGACCTGCAGGGCCGCGACCGGCTGGACCCGGCCGCGCTGCGTCCGCGCTTGCGCGACGGGGACCGACGCCGACACGGGGGTCGACACCGACACGGGGGCCGTCTCAGGGGCCAACTCAGGGACCGACACCGACTCAGGGGCCGACTCAGGGACCGACACCGACTCTGGGGCCGACTCAGGGGCCGACTCTAGGGCCGACTCTAGGGCCGACTCCGAAGCCGGGACGGCTCCGATCCGGGAGGCCGGGGCCTCCGGAGCCGCGACACGGGCGCCGCGGGCGGGGCCGGAGCGAGCCTTGCGGGCCGGGGTTTCAGACGCGGACGCCGTTGCGCTGGCGTTGGCGCCGCGGTCTGCCGAACGGGCCTCGTTGCCGGTGTCGGCGCTGGCCAGGCCCGCGCCGCAGAACATCGCAGCACCCAGGCCGCCTACGACGGCGCCCGGCCCGATCCATTTGATCATCGAATACACGGTGAAAAACCCCTCCCCGGCCTGCTGGCCGGTGTGTGTCAGAAGCCGGCCAGGTTGGCCGGTTATCACCCCTTATTCGGAGCCGAATCCCGGCCGGATTGCTCGCACCTTAAAAAAAACTGAGCGAACAGCGCTGCCGGGCGGTCGGGCGACGGACCCGCGCGGCCGCTGCAACGCCGCCGGACTGGGCGGTCTCCGAAAAAATAGGGGCACCCCTGGTGCCCGCCTCCGAGCGACAACGGCCGCCTGAAGGGCTCACCGCGGCGTTCGAGCGAACTGGTGTCGCTCGGAGCCGGGCACAGGCAGGCCATGCTTGTGGCTGCTGCGTTCGGCGTCTTGTGGGACCCGTTGCGTTCGGCGTCGTGCCCCAACCACGAAACGTCATGAACTCTTAATCGCCAAAGGGCCTCATGAAGACCGGTACACCACCAATAATGACGCCACGCAGTACCCACGAGATGTTCCGACGCCCGGGTCGCCGCTCCGACGAATGTGAGGTCAACGCCAGTGGACATGCTCCCTCTCGCCATCATCTTCTCCGCCCTGGTCATCATCGGTCTGATTTGGATGGCCCTGAGGGTGACGATCAAGCGCGACCGGGCGACCATCGCCGCCGACATGGACGAGCCGCACGAGATCGAGACCTACGAAGAGCACTGGCGCAAAGAGCGCTAAACGGCACCCAGTCGGCCGTTCATCTCTAGCCGGCCGGTGGCCGCCGACACCCCCACCCTGCTCGACGATCCCGGCGACCTGTCGGCGCTGCGCGCCACCGCCGGTGACCCCGATGAGTTACTCACCTGCTTCGCCGCCTGGGCCCAGGCGTGCGAAACGCCCCTGTACCCGGCGCAGCAGGAAGCGCTGATCGAACTTCTCAGCGGCGCCAACGTCATCCTGGCCACCCCGACCGGCTCGGGGAAGTCGCTGGTGGCCACCGGCGCGCAATACGCCGCGCTGGCGGCCGGGCGGCGCAGCTATTACACCGCGCCGATCAAGGCGTTGGTCAGCGAGAAGTTCTTCGGTCTGTGCGCGGTCTTCGGGGCGACCAACGTCGGCATGCTCACCGGCGACGCCGCGGTTAACGCCGGTGCGCCGATCATCGCCTGCACCGCCGAGGTGCTGGCCAACATCGCGCTGCGGGAGGGTGGGTCAGGCGCCGGACTGGGAGATGAGCCGAGCCTGGTCGTGATGGACGAGTTCCACTTCTACGGCGACCCCGACCGCGGGTGGGCCTGGCAGGTGCCACTGCTGGAGTTGCCCAGAGCCCAGTTCCTGCTGATGTCGGCCACCCTCGGCGACGTGACGTCGCTGCGCGAGGACCTCACCCGGCGCACCGGTCGGCCCACCGCACTGGTCGCGAACGCCGAACGCCCTGTGCCGCTGTACTACTCGTACGCAACGACACCGATGCACGAGACGATCGCCGAACTGCTCGACACCCGCCAGTCCCCGGTCTACGTCGTGCACTTCACCCAGCAGTCCGCGCTGGAACGGGCCCAGGCGCTGATGAGTGTCAACGTGTGCAGCAAGGACGAGAAGGCCGCGATCGCCGAGCTGATCGGCGGGTTCCGGTTCTCCACCGCATTCGGCTCGACGCTGTCGCGGCTGGTGCGCCACGGCATCGGGGTCCACCACGCCGGGATGCTGCCCAAGTACCGCCGGCTGGTCGAGCAGCTCGCCCAGGCCGGGCTGCTGAAGGTCATCTGCGGCACCGACACGCTCGGGGTCGGCATCAACGTGCCGATCCGCACAGTCGTCTTCTCGGCGTTGTCGAAATACGACGGCACCCGCAGCCGGCTGCTCAACGCGCGCGAATTCCACCAGATAGCCGGTCGGGCCGGGCGGGCCGGCTACGACACCGCGGGCACCGTGATCGTGCAGGCCCCCGACCACGAGGTAGAGAACCTCAAGCAGTTCGCCAAGGTCGCCGACGATCCCAAGAAGCGCCGCAAACTGGTGCGCCGCAAAGTCCCCGAGGGCATGGTTCCATGGGGCGAGAACACCATGACCCGCCTCGTCGAGGCGGCTCCGGAACCGTTGACGTCCAATATGCGGGTCTCGACGGCGATGATCCTCGACGTCGTCGACCGCCCCGGTGACCCGTTCGTCGCGATGCGCCGGTTACTCACCGACAATCACGAACCCCGCAAGCGCCAACTCCAGCACATCCGCGAGGCGGTCGGGATCGCACGCTCACTGCTGCAAGCCGGGGTGCTCGAGCGCCTTGACGAACCCGAGGACGACGGGCGCCGCTACCGCCTGACGGTGGATCTGCCCCGTGACTTCGCACTCAACCAGCCGTTGTCCACCTTCGCCCTGGCCGCCATCGAGGCCTTGGACCCGGCATCGGAAACCTTTGCCCGCGATGTCGTTTCGGTGATCGAGGCGACGCTGGAGGACCCCCGGCAGATTCTGGCGGCGCAGCTGAAGAAGGCGCGCGGCGAGGCTGTGGCGCAGATGAAAGCCGAGGGCATCGAGTACGACGAGCGCATCGCGCTGCTCGATGACGTGAGCTATCCCAAGCCGCTTGAGGAGCTGCTGGCCCACGCCTACGAGGTGTACCTGCAGACCAACCCGTGGGCCGCCGACGGGCGGTTGTCGCCGAAGTCGGTGGTGCGCGAGATGTGGGAACGGGCAATGACTTTCCGGGAGTACGTCAGCGTCTACGGACTGGTCCGCTCGGAAGGCGCGGTGCTGCGCTACCTGTCGGATGCGTTCAAGGCGCTGCGCTCCGGAGTGCCCGCCGCCGCCCGGACCGAGGAGCTCACCGACATCGTCGAGTGGCTCGGCGAGCTGGTGCGCCAGGTCGACTCCAGCCTGCTCGACGAGTGGGAGCAGCTCACCAGCCCCGATCAGCCGCTGACGGCGCCGGTGGCCGTGCCGGCCCGCCCGCGGCCGCTGACCGGCAACGAGCGCGCATTCACCGCGATGGTCCGCAACGCCCTGTTCCGGCGGGTGGAGCTGTTCGCGCGGCAGCGCTGGGACGACCTGGGCGAGTTGGATTCCGGATCGGGATGGTCGGCCGACCGATGGCAGGAGGTCATCGAGGACTACTTCGCCGAGCACGACGACGTCGGTATCGGGGCTGATGCCCGCGGGCCGGCCCTGCTCATCATCGACCGTCGGCCCGAATTGTGGCGGGTGCGCCAGATCCTCGACGACCCGGCCGGCGACCACGACTGGGGTATCGAGGTGGAGGTGGATCTGGAGGCCTCCGATGCCGACGGCGCGGCGGTGCTGCGGGTGATCGACGCGGGGCGGCTGGACTAGGGGGCGGCCGAGCTAGTTCGCCTCCATGATCCGCTGTGACACCGAAAGCATGATCTTTCTCGGCGTGAACCGATAGGCACTGGCCAGCACCGAATTCTTCAGCCCCGAAACGACCGTCGGCGTCGACTTGTCAATGGTGGCCATCGCGGTGTCGACGACCTGCTGGGAGGTCTGTCGGCCGCTGGTCAGGAACTCCTCGCCGGTGCGGGCGAAGAACTCCGTCTCGGTGGCGCCCGGGCAGAGCGCGAACACCCGAACTCCGGTCGACTTCGTCTCCTGCCACAGGGCCTCGGTGAAGGACAACACGAATGCCTTGGTGGCACCGTAGACGGCCATCCCGGGGGTGGGCTGGAAGGCCGCCGTTGAGGCGACGTTGATGACCAGTCCGCGCCCGGCCTTCGTCATCGCGGGCATGAATAACCCGGTGAGTTCGACGAGCGTCACGCAGTTCAACTGGATCTGTGCGGAGTTCTCCGCGACGCCCTGCGTGACGAAGTCGCCGTGCAGACCGACGCCGGCGTTGTTGACCAAGATGTCGATCTTGCGCCCGAGGGCGCCGACCGTGGTGGCCAGTTCGGCCGCCGAACCGGGCACCGAGAGGTCGGCGGTGACGATGTCGATGGTCAGTCCCGGGTGCTGTTCCAGCAGCCGGGCGCGCAACTGGGCCAGCTTGTCCTCGCGCCGTGCGACGAGGACAAGATTGACCTTGCGCTTGGCGAACGCGACGGCGAAATCCTCACCGATTCCGCCACTGGAACCGGTGATCAGCGCGGTCTGGTTCTCGAGGTTCATGGGCACTCCTGGATGTGGGCAGACATGTTCGATGCCGGGATGTTGACCAACGTGAACTTTACTCATGGTGTTTACACTGTCAACATGAGAGGTGTGACGGTGAAGGGTGTGACGGTGAAGGGTGTGACGGTGCCGAAGAACGCCTACCACCACGGGGATTTGCGCAACGCGTTGGTCCTCACTGCCGTGCGCCTCATTGAGGACGACGGAATCGGCGAGTTCAGTCTGCGTGCTGCCGCGCGCGAGGTAGGAGTCTCGGCCAACGCCGCCTACCGGCACTTCAACGACAAGTCCGACCTGTTGAGCGCCGTCGCTGCGCACGGTTTCGAGAAGCTGGCCCAGCGGATGCGGCGCGCCATGAATGCCGCCCGGGACGGCAAGGGCCCCGCGAAATTGGCCGTCAACCGGTTCAAGGCGACTGGTCGGGCCTATGTGCAGTTCGCCCTGGCCCATCCCGATCTTTTCGAGGTGATGTTCGGCCGAAACGGTGCCATCACCGTGGCTCCAGGGGACCCGGCCGAGGACGAGGCCGGCACCTACGCCTTACTCGGCAGCGCCATAGACGATCTGGTGAGCAGCGGTGTCCTCGCCGCGTCTCGTCGACCCGGGGCCGAACTGAACGCCTGGGTCACCGTGCATGGCTTCGCCCGACTGTGTCTTGATGGAGCGGCGAAACTTCCGCCCGGCTCCACGCGGGCCGACGCACTGGAGGATCTCCTAGACTTCATCGTGGCCGGGATCTGTGGGAGCTCGCGAAACCCTGAGTCAAAGAGGCACGATGACTCGGCTTGACGATGTCGGAGAGTCCGATGGCTGGCGGTGCTGGCTCTGCGATGAGGCCGTCGACCGCGACATGTCGGTGAACGACGACCGCGGTCCGAGCATTGACAGCATGACTACTCAGCGCAAAGCCAAAGGCAAGGGAACCGAATCGATCTTCGGTACCGAGAGGCTCGCGCACCGCGGATGCAACACCAAGAAGGGTGCCGTCGCTCCAATAGTTCAGTGGCCCAAGGAACTCTTTGTTGCAGACCCCGCTTCAATCGTCACCAGTGCCGAGCGGTTGGCCCGAAAGCGTGGCAGCGAAGCCATGGGTCGATGCCCAACCGAAGCCGATGCAGTCGCGACTGCCGAATGGTTGGTGGACCGCTTGAGCCGGTTAACTCCCAGTCTTCACGTCCAATCGCGGATCCAGGCTGGCGGCGGGCAGTACCTGGTCGTGCTCACCTCATAGGTTGACCAACGTTGGTTGACCGACCCTGGTCAGCTGCTTACGATCGCACTATGAAGCAGGTCAAAGTGCAGTATGCGAAGACGCATCTCTCGGCGCTTCTGGCCGCCGTCGAACGGGGTGAGGAGTTCGTCATTGCACGCGGCGATCGGCCGGCGGCACGACTGGTTCCGATGGAGCCGCAGGAGTCGCGAGAGATGGGATTCGTGTCCTACTCGGTGCCGGACGAGTTTCTCGATGCCCTGCCCGAAGAGGAACTCGTGGCCTGGGAGGGCAACAGTTGACCTACCTGCTCGATACGCACGTCACGCTGTGGGCTCTGACAGAGCCGACTCGCCTCGGGCGAACAGCGCGTGAGCTCATCGAGAACCGTTCATCGCAACTCGTCGTCTCCGCGGTTTCGGCGTGGGAGATCGCCACGAAGCATCGACTGGGGAAACTGCCGCAGGCTGACGTTCTCCTGGGCGCCTACGCAAAGCACCTCGATCGTCTTGGCGTTATGAGACTTTCGGTGGCCGAGGACCATGCCCTGCTTGCCGGGCGTCTGGAATGGAACCATCGCGATCCGTTCGACCGCATGCTCGCCGCGCAGGCAATGATGGAGTCAATGGTGATCATCACCGGAGATCCCGCCTTCGACGGCTGCCCCGGGGTAGCCACCCTGTGGTGACGACTTCAGTCTTCGTGTAAACCCCGCAACGGATCTTGGTCAA
>CAXNJA010000087.1:0-11046 GCA_964202555.1 Mycobacterium sp. | reverse complement strand
GACAGCGCGGTCACCGTGGTGGACTCCGACGGGATCGGCGGGGCCTGCGTGCTCTTCGACTGTGTGCCGTCCAAAACCTTCATCGCCTCCACCGGCGTGCGCACCGAACTGCGCCGCGCCTCCGGTCTGGGCTTCGACATCGGCATCGCGGACGCCAAGATCTCGCTGCCGCAGATCAACAATCGGGTCAAGACGCTGGCCCGCTCGCAGTCCGCCGACATCGGTGCCCAACTGCTGTGCGAGAAGGTCACCGTGGTGGCCGGTCGCGGCGAACTGATCGACGACGTCACCGGCATGGCCCACCATCGGGTCCGGGTCACCACTCCGGACGGAAAGACCGGGGTGCTCAAGGCCGACGTGGTGCTCATCGCCACCGGTGCCACCCCGCGCGTGCTGCCGGGTGCGGTGCCCGACGGCGAGCGGATCTTGAATTGGCGGCAGGTCTACGACCTGACCGAACTGCCCGAACATCTGGTGATCGTCGGATCGGGCGTGACGGGCGCGGAGTTCTGCAACGCCTACACCGAACTGGGCGTCCCGGTCACCGTGGTGGCCAGCCGCGACCAGATCCTGCCGCATGAGGACAGCGACGCCGCGGCGGTGCTCGAGGCGGTGTTCGCCGAGCGCGGCGTGACGCTGGTGAAGAACGCCCGCGCCGACTCGGTGGTGCGGACGGCGTCGGGCAGCGGTGACGGCGTGCGCGTGACCATGGCCGACGGCCGCACCGTAGAGGGCAGCCACGCGCTGATGACGGTCGGCTCGGTTCCCAATACCACCGGTCTGGGTTTGGAGCGGGTCGGCATCGAACTCGGCCCCGGCGGTTACATCCCGGTCGACCGGGTCTCGCGTACCCCCGCCCCCGGGATCTACGCCGCCGGTGACTGCACCGGCCTGCTGCCGCTGGCGTCGGTCGCGGCCATGCAGGGCCGGATCGCGATGTATCACGCCCTGGGCGAGGGGGTGGCGCCGATCCGGCTGCGCACGGTGGCGTCGGCGACCTTCACCCGACCTGAGATCGCCGCGGTCGGGGTGCCGCAGACCGCCATCGACAGCGGAGCCGTCCCGGCTCGCACCCTGATGCTGCCGCTGAGCACCAACGCCCGGGCGAAAATGTCGCTGCTGCGCCGGGGTTTCGTCAAGATCTTCTGCCGACCGGCCACCGGTGTGGTGATCGGCGGAGTTGTGGTGGCGCCGATCGCCTCGGAACTGATTCTGCCGATCGCACTGGCGGTGCAGAACCGCATCTCGGTGACCGATCTGGCCCAGACCCTGTCGGTCTACCCGTCGTTGTCGGGCTCGATCGTCGAAGCCGCGCGAAGGCTGATGGCGCACGACGATCTGGACTAACCTGACCGTACTCATCAGTAACTTCACCTGGGAGCGACATGAACGACCCCATCCTGCGGCCGGGCAGTGGCCAGACTTTTCTCGGGCCCGCGCAGCGCGAGGAGGCCTGGGAACGGCTGGGCAGTGAGCAGTTCGACGTCGTGGTCATCGGAGGTGGAGTGGTCGGCGCCGGCGCCGCACTCGATGCCGCCACCCGCGGCTTGAGCGTCGCCCTGGTCGAGGCCCGCGATTTCGCCTCGGGCACCTCAAGCCGCAGTTCCAAGATGTTCCACGGCGGTCTGCGCTATCTGGAGCAGTTGGAGTTCGGCCTGGTTCGGGAGGCTCTGCACGAGCGCGAACTGTCGCTGAGCACGCTGGCGCCGCACCTGGTCAAGCCATTGCCGTTCCTCTTCCCGCTGACCCACCGGGTGTGGGAGCGGCCCTACATCGCGGCCGGCATTTTCCTCTACGACCAACTCGGCGGCTCGAAATCCGTTCCGGCGCAGAAACACCTGACCCGATCCGCCGCGCTGCGGCTGGCGCCCGGACTCAAGCGCAAGTCGCTCGTCGGCGGAATCCGCTACTACGACACGGTGGTGGACGACGCTCGGCACACCATGATGGTGGCCCGCACCGCCGCGCACTACGGGGCGGTGGTGCGCAACTCCACCCAGGTGACCGCGCTAATGACTGAAGGCGACCGGGTGGTCGGGGTGACGGTGCGCGACTCGGAGAACGGTCTACTCACCAACGTCCGCGGCCACGTGGTCATCAACGCCACCGGGGTGTGGACTGATGAGATCCAGGCGCTGTCCAAGCAGCGCGGCCGGTTCCGGGTGCGGGCGTCCAAGGGTGTGCACATCGTGGTCCCGCGGGACCGCATCGTCAGCGAGGTGGCGATCATCCTGCGCACCGAGAAGTCGGTGCTGTTCATCATCCCGTGGGGAACGCACTGGATCATCGGCACCACCGACACCGATTGGAACCTCGATCTGGCCCACCCGGCGGCCACCAAAGCCGACATCGACTACATCCTCGATCACGTCAACACCGTGCTGGTGACGCCGTTGACCCACGACGACATCGACGGGGTGTACGCCGGCCTTCGGCCCCTGCTGGCAGGGGAGAGCGAGGAGACCTCCAAGTTGTCCCGCGAACATGCGGTGGCCTCGCCCACCCCCGGACTGGTGGCAATCGCCGGCGGCAAGTACACCACCTACCGGGTGATGGGTGCCGACGCCGTGGACGCAGCCGCGGACTTCGTGCCGTCGCGGGTGGCGCCGTCGATCACCGAGAAGGTGCCACTGCTGGGCGCCGACGGTTACTTCGCCCTGATCAACCAGACCGACAGCGTCGGTGAGCAGTACAACCTGCATCCGTACCGGGTGAAGCACTTGCTGGACCGGTACGGATCGCTGATCGGGGAGGTTCTGGGTCTGGCCGACGGTCGTCCCGACCTGCTCGAACCGATCGCCGCAGCACCGATCTACCTCCGGGTCGAGGCCGCCTACGCCGCCGCCGCCGAAGGTGCACTGCACCTCGAGGACATCATGACCCGGCGGATGCGCATCTCCATCGAGTACCCGCACCGCGGTGTGGACTGCGCCCGGGAGGTGGCTGAGATCGTCGCGCCGATCCTGGGCTGGAGCCAGAACGACATCGACACCGAGGTCGACACCTACACCGCCCGGGTGGAGGCGGAGGTCCGGTCGCAGACCCAGCCCGACGACGAGTCGGCCGACGCACTGCGGGCGGCGGCGCCGGAGGCACGGGCAGAGATTCTCGAGCCGGTGCCCCTGGCCTGATGGGGCACCCCTGATGGGGCACCGCCGTCGGGCAGCGGCCCCGCTGCCGGTGCGCGACGGTCTGGGGCCGGCGCGGCTGCGACTGCAGGGCGGCAACGTCGCTGAGGAGTTCAGCCGGCGTTTCGGTTCCGACGCCCGCGCAGTAGTTCTCGCCGGCGGGGTGGTGGACGCCCGAGGCTCGGTGGTGGACGGCATGACCGAACTGCCGGCCGGTGCGGTGGTCTACCTCTACCGGGATTTGCCCGAGGAAGTCGAGGTGCCCTTCGACATCCCGGTGCTCTACCGCGACGACAACATCCTGGTGGTGGACAAGCCGCACTTTTTGGCCACCATGCCGCGTGGACGGCACGTCGCCCAGACCGCGCTGGTGCGGCTGCGCCGCGATCTGGACACCCCTGAGCTCAGCCCCGCGCATCGGCTGGATCGGCTGACCGCCGGGGTGCTGCTGTTCACCGTGCGGCGCGAGGTTCGGGGGGCGTATCAGAGCTTGTTCGCCCGCGGGGAGGTGACGAAGAACTACCTCGCCCGATCGAGCGTAGAGCCCGGTTTGCCTGCTGCGCAGACTGTTTCGAATCGCATCGTCAAACGGCGCGGGGTTCTGCAGGCGACGGTGGAATCGGGCGAGCCCAACGCCGAGACATTCCTCGAGCCGCTCGGCGGTGGGCTCTATCGGTTGACGCCACGGACCGGGCGAACCCATCAGCTGCGAGTGCATATGGCCGGCCTGGGTCTGCCGATCGACAACGATCCGTTGTACCCGTGCGTGAAAGATTGCGACCCGGAGGACTTCTCGCGACCGCTGCAACTGGTGGCGCACCGACTGGAGTTCTGCGATCCGCTCAGTCGGGAGGTGATGCGGTGGGACTCACGCCATCGCCTTCAGTCAGTGCCTTTGTGCCCTGGTCGGTGACCTCTGGCGGGCATAGCCTGGAAAAATGCTGGGGAAGAACGGCGACGACGATCACGAACTGGTTCTCATCGCGGCGTACCGCGATCTGGAAACCGCTCAGGTCGACTTCGACGAAGTGGAGCGCAGGCTCAAACACGGCATGGAGATGCGGGCCGCCGCGTTGGTGAGTAACAACGCCGACGGGGTGGCTGAGGTCGTTGAGGCCACCAACCGGCATGGCAAGGTTGCGGTCGGTGTGGGCACCGGGCTGGGAGCCCTTGTCGGGCTGTTTGCACCCCCGCTGGGCCTGTCGTTGCTGGTCGGTGCCGCTGCGGGCGGCCTGCTGGGTGTCTTCGCCCAGCATGAGTTGCACACCCATCTGCACCACGAGGTCGGCGAGGCACTGGAGGCCGGCACCGCTGTCATCCTCGCGGTGGTCTACCCGCACGGCCGTGAGCCGATGGAGTTGACGCTCCAGAGCGCCAGCGCGTTCCGTGAACTGCGCCTCGACAAGAGCACCATCAACGAGATCGAGGGCGTCATCACCGAGGTGATGGCCCAAGTGAAGTCCGACAGCGTCAAGACTGGCACGCCGGGCACCAGTAGCTGACCCGCTCGGAGTCGGTCTGTTCGGCGCGTTCGATTCGGGTGCCGCACCGGCGGCACGGCTTGCGCCCACGGCCGTACACCCACAGCTCCTGACCCGGACGGGTGTTTCCGGTGGTTGTTCGCCCTGACCGCAACCGGTTGGCCCACAACATCTCTCGCGCTCGAGTGACCAGGCGCAGCGGATCGGGCAGTGCGCTGACGGGGCTGGTGGGCAGTCGGCCGAACAGGAAACACAGCTCATTGCAGTAGACGTTGCCCACCCCGGCCATCACCCGCTGATCGAGCAAGGCGGCCGCGATCGGCCGGTCGGGTTCGGCGGTGAGGTTGGCGGCCGCCCGCGGTGCGTCCCAGTCCGGTCCGAGCAGGTCCGGGCCGAGATGCTCGACGGACGCCATATCATTGGAGCGGTCGAGTACTTCCAGCACACCCAGGTCGATGCCCGCAGCGGTGATTGCGCCCACCCTCAACAGGATTCGGATCTTGTGATCGGGAACCCCACGCGGGGCGATCCGCCAACTGCCGTCCATTTTCAGGTGCGAGTGAATGCTGCCCGGACCGACCCGGATGAACAGATGCTTACCCCGGCTGATCACCTCGTCGACCGTCTGACCGCTCAGGTCGACGGTGGCGTAGCGCGGAACCCGGATGTCGCATCCGGTCAGGGTCCGGCCGACCAGGGCATCGCGCAGCGCCGCAGCGGTGCGAAAGACGGTGTCACCCTCGGGCATACGCTCAGCGCATCCGCATCCCGCGCGGGGTACGCGCGAATCCGGCGGCCAGCAGTGCTGCGGCGGTGTCGGTGTGAGCGGCTTCGAGCACCGCGACTCCGTCGAGTTTCTCCACCACCAGTCCGGCGAGTCGTCCGCTGCCCACCATGCCGGCCAGCGCCGCAGCGGCTGCCTGCTGGGCCAGCGGATCGGTGTGGAAGTTCAGCAGCGATCGCCCACCGCGCTCCAGAAACCACACCAGTTCACCGTCGACGAGCACCACCAGCGCACCGGCCTTGCGGCCCGGCCGGTGGCCGGTCGAACGGTCGGGGCCCGGCGGCCAGGGCAGGGCGAGGCCGTACGGGTTGGCCGGGTCGGCGGCGGCCAGGACAAGGGCGTGATATTCCGGCTGCTGCTGGTCGACGGTGTCGGCGTAGCCGCGCAACCGGTCCACCGTCGAGGCTGCGGCGAACTGGGAACCGCCCAGCGACTCGATGAAATAGCCGCGCTGGCAGCGCCCGGCGTCCTCGAAGGCGGTGAGCACCTTGTAGAGCATCGAGAATCCACCCGGGACACCGTCGCCCACGCAGTTTCTGGTCAGTACCCCGTAGCGGTTCATCAAGAGTTCGGCGGTGAAGTGCGCCCGCAGGGTGGAGTCCGGCTCCCTGGCCGGCAGCGCCGACCAGCGGCCGGCCACCGTCGGGTCGGTCGGCGTGGCCTGGGCGTGGGCGACGGAGTACCGGCTCAGCCGCGGAGCGCGGCGGTGCCGATGCGCCGCGGTGGCCGGACGCCGGGTGCCGGGCCTGCGCCCGCCGGTCAGCAATGCGCGTACCGGGGCGAAGGTGTCACCGCTGATCCAGCCCGCCCAGATCAATTCCCACAGTGCGGCTTTCACGGCGTCCTCGGTGAGGCCGGTGGATAGTGGTCCGCCGGTGAACTGCCGGAAGAAGAAGGCGCCGCGCGACTCTCCGGGCTCGCCGAGCACATCGAGGATCGCGCGGTGCGTGGCCGAGAGCTCGATGGCGGCCGGTTCGGGAAGGGTCAGCGGCGCGGTGTCCGCGGTGTGGAAGCTCACCCACCCGTCGCTGCCCGAGAGCGACCCCGCACCCGACCACACCACTTCGCCGGAGGCCAGCAGTTCGTCAAGCATGGCCGGTTGGTAGTCGCGGACCCGCGGGCCGAAGATCAGCGGCTCCACTGCAGAAGCCGGGACGGTGGCTCCGGCCAATTGTTCGATGACCGCGGCCAGGGCGTCCACCCCGCCGCCGCCGGCGCCGATCTGCTGCCAGGCCGGCAGGAACCGGGCGTAGGCCGCCGGGGTGACCGGTTCCACCTGGGCGCGCAGGGCGGCAAGGGATCGGCGCCGCAGAATCCGCAGCACCTCTTTGTCGCACCACTGGCCGCTGGTGTCGTTGAGGGTGGCACTGAAGTCGCCGCGAACGAGTTTGCCGTCCAGCGACATTCGGTTGAGGGCATCGGCCGCGATCCGCACGCCGAGGCCGAATCGGGCCGCGGCCGCCGCGGTGCTGAACGGCCCCCGGGTGCGCGCGTAACGGCCCAGCAGTTCACCGAGCGGATCGGCCACCGAATCGGTGAACTCGGCCGGTACCCCGACCGGCACCGCCACCCCGACGGCGTCGCGCAACCGGCCGATGTCCTCGACGGCCACCCACCAGTTGCAGTCGGCGTAGGAGACGGTGAGCGCCCGCTTGGCTGCCCGCAGCCCGTCCAGCCAGGCTCCGACGTCGGATACCGTGGCGCGCTCGGCGATTTCGTCCTCGGTCAATGGGCCGAGCAGGCGCAGCAGGTCGGCTACCCCCTCGGCGTCGCGGGCGCGGCGGTCCTCGGCCAGATGCTGCAGTTGCCGCCCGGTGGCCGCCATGACGTCGGGGTCAAGCAGTTCACGCAGTTCCACCCGGCCGAGCAGTTCGGCCAGCAGCGCGGTATCCAGCGACAGAGCGGCGGCTCGGCGCTCGGCAAGTGGGCTGTCGCCCTCGTACATGAATGCCCCGACGTAGCCGAACAGCAGCGACGCGGCGAACGGTGACGGCGTGGGTGTCTCGACCTCCAGCAGCCGGACCCGACGCTGGGCGATCTGCGCCATCAGTCCGGTCAGGGTGGGGACGTCGTAGACGTCCTGGAGGCATTCCCGCACCGTCTCCAGAATGATCGGGAAGTCGGGGTATTTCTTGGCGACGTCGAGTAACTGGGCTGCCCGCTGTCGCTGATGCCACAGCGGTGACCGCTTTCCGGGGTGGCGCCGCGGCAGCAGCAGCGCACGGGCGGCGCACTCTCGGAAGCGCGAGGCGAAGAGCGCCGATCCGCCGACCTCGGCGGTCACCAGCGGCTCGATCTCCTCGGGCTCGAAGACGAAAAGGTCAGCACCAGGGGGCGACTCGTCGGTGTCGGGCAGTCGGACCACGATGCCGTCATTGTTGGCGGTGGGTTTCTCGTCGATGCCGTAGCGCTCGGCCAGCCGACGGCCGACTGCCAGCGCCAAGGGGCCGTGCACCTTCAGGCCGTAGGGGGAGTGCAGGATCACCCGCCAGTCGCCGAGTTCATCGCGGAACCGTTCCACCAGCAGCGTGGTGTCGCTGGGGACGGTGGTGGTGGCAGCGCGTTGGTCCTCCAGTAGCCGCCACAGATTGTCGCAGGCGTAGGCATCCAATCCGTTTTCACTGCAACGCTTCTGGAACTCGGGGCGGTCCAGTCCGGCGAGTTCGCCGGTGAACTTCCCGATCGCTGCGCCCAATTCGGCTGGACGGCCGGCGTCGTCCCCGCGCCAGAACGGCAGCCGGGCAGGTTGGCCGGGTGCCGGTACGACGAGCACCCGGTCATGGGTGATCTCGACGATCCTCCAACTGGTCGCCCCCAGTGAGATGACGTCGCCGGGCCGGGACTCGTAGACCATCTCCTCGTCCAGTTCGCCTACCCGGGAGGGCTTTTCGGTCTCGGAGGCCAGATAGACCGTGAACAGGCCGCGGTCGGGGATCGTACCGCCGGAGGTCACCGCCAGTCGTTGCGCGCCGGGCCGGGCGGTCAGCGTGCCGGTGTCGCGGTCATAGAGCAGCCGTGGGCGAAGTTCGGCGAACTCGGTGGACGGGTACTTACCGGACAGCAGATCCAGCGTCGCCTCGAAGGCGCTGCGCGGCAGCGCGGCGAACGGGGCGCTGCGCCGCACGGAGTCGAACCAGGCGTCGGCGCTGATCGGTTCCAGGGCGCAGGCGGCCACTGTGTGCTGGGCCAGCACGTCGAGCGGATTGGCGGGGACCTTCATCGTCTCGATCTCGCCGGTGAGCATGCGCTGGACGCTGACCGCGCAGCCGATGAGGTCGGTGCGGTGTTTGGGCAGCAGCACGCCGGAGGAGATCTCCCCGACCTGGTGCCCGGCCCGACCCACCCGCTGCAGTCCGCTGGCTACCGACGGCGGCGCTTCGACCTGGATGACCAGGTCGACAGCACCCATGTCGATGCCGAGTTCCAGGCTCGATGTGGCGACGACCGCCTTCAGTCGTCCGGTTTTGAGGTCGTCCTCCACCGCGGCGCGCTGCTCCTTGGACACCGACCCGTGGTGGGCGCGGGCCAGCAGCGGTTCGGCGCCCTGAATCTGGTTGGAGGCCATGATCGCCGCCGGTGGGGTGGGTAGTTCGACGCCGGATCTCTCGGCGTGGATTTCGTTGATGCGGGCGGTGAGCCGTTCGGCGAGCCGCCGTGAGTTGGCGAACACGATGGTGGAGGTGTGCGCCTCGATCAGATCGACGATGCGGGCTTCGACGTCCGGCCAGATGGTGTTGTTCTCCAGGTTGGCCATGTCCGGCACGGGCACCTGCACGGCCAGATCAAAGGTCTTGGCGGCCGGGGGGTTGACGATGCTCACCGGCCGGCCTCCGGTGAGGAAACGTCCGACCTCCTCCGGCGGGCGCACGGTCGCTGACAACCCGATCCGCTGGGCCGGACCTGCCAGCAGGGCGTCCAGGCGTTCCAGCGACAGCGCCAGGTGCGCTCCGCGTTTGGTGCCCGCGACGGCGTGCACCTCATCGATGATCACGGTTTGCACAGTGGCCAACGTTTCGCGGGCCGCCGAGGTGAGCATCAAGAACAGCGATTCCGGGGTGGTGATCAGGATGTCGGGCGGATTGGTGATGAGTTGCCTTCGGGCTGCCGGGGGAGTGTCGCCGGAGCGGACTCCCACGGTGATTTGCGGTGCCGGCCGGCCGTCCTGAGCGGCGATGCGGGAGATCCCGGCAAGCGGGGTGCGCAGGTTGCGTTCCACGTCGATGGCCAGGGCCTTGAGCGGGGAGATGTACAGCACCCGGGTGCCTGCGCCGGGCTCATGGGCGAGCCGGTCGATGGCCCACAGGAATGCTGCCAGCGTCTTACCGGAACCGGTCGGCGCGATCACCAGGGTGTCGTCCCCGTCGGCGATCGCCTCCCAGGCCCGCGCCTGCGCCGGGGTCGGTGCGGGGAAGGTGCCCGCGAACCAACGCCGGGTCAGTGGCGAGAACCGCTCGACGCTCACCTGTCTAGCCTGCCATCGTCGCGGCTAGTCGATGTCGGCGAAGTCCACCCACAGGTGCCGTGGCCCGCGGAACACCTGGTTGTGGCGGTAGGGCGGCGGGTCGACCACCAGTCGCGGCGATCTCACCCGCCGCAGGAAGACCTCCAGCGCCAGGTTCACCTCAAGCCGCGCCAGTGGCCCGCCGAAGCAGGTGTGGATTCCGCTGCCGAAACCGAGGTGTTCGTTGTTCTCCCGCATCGGGTCGAACCGGTCCGGGGACGGGAACCGCCGCGGGTCGCGGTTGGCGGCTGCGTAGACCAGGAACACCGCCGAGCCGGCTGGGATCCGGGTCCCGGCGATCTCGATGTCGGCGGTGGCCCAGCGGCTCGGGAAGAACTGCACGGCCCCCTGCAGCCGCTGCACCTCCTCGACGGTGCGGGGGACCAGTTCGGGGTTGTCCCGCAACAGGTCCCACGAGCCGGGGTTGCGCAGCAGCGTCATCACGCAATTGGTGATGGTGTTGACGGTGGAGTCGTGCCCGGCGATCAGGAGCAGCATGGCGTTTGCTGCGGCCACGTCGTGCGACACCGGCCCGTCCGGACCTTCGTCGTGCAGTACCGCTGACAGCAGTCCCGGACCGGGCTCGCGGGCCAGGCGCTCGACCAGTGCGCGCACGTAGGCATCCAGTTCGGTCATGCTCGTGGCGGCCTTCTGCACGGCGGCCTTGCCCTCGGTGGTGTCGCGTTCCGGCCCCACGTCGGCGCCCTGCATGAAGTCCACCACCCAGGCGTGGAACTTCGGCTCGTCTTCGATCGGTGCGCCCATCACCCGGAAGATCACCGACACCGGAATCGGGTAGGAGAAGTCGTCGACGACATCCATCCGGGTGCCGCCGCCGGCCTTCACCGTGTCCAGCAGTTCGTTGGCGAGGTCGGTGACGAAGTCGGCCATGGACGGGATCAGGTCCGGGGTGTGCGGCGGCCCGAAGTGGCGCATGAACTGACGGCGCATCGTGTCGTGGCCGGGCGGGTCGGACACCAGCATGCTGCTGTCTTTGGCCTGGGCGGCTTCTGCGGTCTCGAGTTTGGCGTCGCTCTCCCCGAACAGCCCGGACGGGCTGCGGCCGATGTCTGAGCTGATCCGCGGATCATGCGCCAGCGCAAGCACTTCCGGGTATCCGGTGACGACGTAGGTGTGCTCGGCGACCTTGGC
>CAXNJA010000086.1:0-11170 GCA_964202555.1 Mycobacterium sp. | reverse complement strand
GACGGTCGTCGCATCAACCCTTTCACGGGTGCAGCAGCCTCGCCGCAGAGCTAGAACCTCGTGCGGCCGCATCCCTGTCAGGTAACCGACGACCACTAGAGCAGCGCCTATCACCGCCTGTTGTAGGCGGGGTAAGTCGTTCTTGTTGATGACGTCGCACCAGGGCTTTCCGTCAACTGTTCTGGTGATTGGGCTATCGAGAGGAGTGGGAACTGAGGAATCACTCTCGAAGGCAACGCCCCTTGCGCGGGCGCTCTGTAGTGCCGATGTGAGGCTACGGGGGCTTACACCTGTGCGCGAGATGGCTGCGAGGTATTGCAGGTCAATAAAACCGGGCTTGTTGGGCCGCTCGGGAAAGGGAGTAAAGCCTGCGTCGGCCAAGCTTGTGAGTAACTCGCTCGCTTGCCTGTGGGATGTATAACCATCCGGCACCGCCTCAAGGAGCAATTGCCAGTGGTGCGAGGCGGCGTAGATGTCGTCGGCTAGCTCCAACATGCGCTGAGCCCACCACAACAACGGTGCCATGGTCGATGGATGGATGACCGGTGTTGCGTTCTCGGGAGCGCCGGAGCTGGAGGGAAGAAAATCGCTGAGGGGCTCGTCAACCCAAGGTGGGATTATGAGGGCATCTTCGCTTGGGAGATCGGTTGCGTAAGCCCAGAGACGCGTGACCGAACGGAGAAGCCCGGCCTTGCGTGCAGTTCCGTTATCGGCCTCAAGGACACGGGTGGCGAACCACTCCAAGTCAGCACGAGTAACGTCGCTCAGGCGGCTGATCCCGCGCTCTTCAAGCCGCAATGCGAACCAGCACCATTGCATGGACACGCAGTCGTGGAGGCTTGTGGCGCTTGCCCATTCAATGGCACAGGTTCCTGGCCTATCGAGAAGCACAGCCGGTGTCGGAGTGTTGACGTGTAGCCATGCTGCCCGGCGAAATCCGTCTCGAAGTGACTCCGGAAATCGGTCCCAGATGATTCTCAGTGCTCGTGAACAATGCAATAGACCGAGGGGTGAGAGGTCCCAGCGGGCGTCATTGAATCGGGCGACCGGGATACTCGCATCTTGGATACGCGAGGGAAGGATAAACGGCTCTGTCTGGCGCATGGCCCAGTCGTTGCGGTCGGCGGCATGCTTGATCGCGGTGGTCATGCGGCCGAAAATCCTCCTGCTAATAGCCTGCTGATCATGAGCCGATCGGAATCTTTGGAGTCATTGCGTGCCGCAATCCGTTCGGCCTCAGTGGTGTAGCGGTCCAGTAGAGAATTCAGCCGAGCAAAGTGCAATTCCCAACGTGCGCGCCAGTCATCGGGACTGACGACGGAGCCAAGTTCCTCCAAGGCGTCATAAAGAAGAACGAGACGCGACAGATGTCTTGGAGTGGCGACGGAATTGGAGCATCCGAGGCACGCGAGAAAAGAATCAGTACATGTCCTACCGCTGATGGGGTGGTGGGTGAAATCGTTGCAGGCCGCAATGGCGGTATCGGCTCTACCAGAACGGATTTCCTCGCTGACGTCGGTGTCAGCGACGACCCGTAAGGCCAAGTAGGTTTCCGCATTCGCGACCGCATCAGTCAATCCCGCGGTAACGACTTCAACCGCCCGGTCGTGAGTGGCCTGGTCATTGCGCACATAGGTGTCCTGATGCGTGCGCCGGGTGTTTAGGGTGGGTGACTTGTCAAACACCACCTGGTGGGTTCGTCGGAGCTTCCGAAAGGAAACATCAAAGAGGTCTGGAGCGACGGACCGAATAGTTGGCAAGACCGCGGTCCCCGCGGATGGGGGATAGGGGATTCCTAAGTTAAAGCGCTTAGCCTTCAGTCCCCAATTGTCATAGACAAGCAGGCGGTCGGTGGACTTGTCCGACTGCTGAAGCGCCTCTCTCGCTGGTTCGGTCGCGGTGACAATCCAATCCAGCGCCCGACCAACATCGTTCGTGGCGAGTTCCGTTGTGCTGGAGTGCTGAAGACGAGCGCGGCGCGGTTTATGTAGGGTCACGTTCAAGATGCCAATCGCATCGCCTGCGCCGACACTGTTGTCAGGCAAATCCAGCTTGTCGATGACTGATCGGTTCCAGCCTGACTCCACTGCCAAGAGCACCGCTGCCGCCCACGCCTCTTGTGGGGTCAAGAACAGTTGTTGGCGGAGTATTCGGGTATTCCTATGCCTATTGCGATTGTTGTGATGATTAACGGCGAAGAAAGCTCCGAAGATTTCGTAGCCGGCTGTTGTGCTGGCTTGCCCCGCGTCAAGAATCTCTCCCAGGACAATGGCTTTGGCCTCCGCCGAGGGCTTCAATAGGGCCCCTGACCGGTAGCGTAAGAGCAAGTCATAGTTGCGAGAAATGCGTAGGGAAGCGGTATGAATGACCTTGCGCGACTGTCGCCGGATTCGCCGGAACGCGTCCTCGCTATACGACTCCTGAATAGGCGTCGGTACGGTTCCGAACCGTCGTTGCGTCGCCGTCACGAGCTCAGGCGAGGTCGTTGGAACTGCCTTGAGAACGGTCGCGATTGTTCGAACACTTCGCAGGGCAGCGTTGTGACTGCCTCGTCCTAGCACGAATGCGTCCCACATTCCGACGGTGATGTCGCCAACAGACGAGGGCCGATGGCCCTCGGTATCCAGCCATTTAAGGAACAATCTCGTGTGGTCCTGGCCGTTGTCGAGGGTCACCACTGACCGCCACACCCCTCGTGGACCGTTGAGTTTGGCTAACGCAGCGGTGATTTCGACCCTTAGTTGTCTGGCACCCGGGTAGTTGGCAAAGGACACCACGCAGGTCTCGGTGCCGTCCTCGTTGAAGCCTGTGAACGTCATACCGTCTGCGGCAATGTTTGGCTCGCCAATGAAGTCGACGGGCGGCAATGATGCCTGGCGGCGTCCCCGGCTCACGGCGTCACTGTCACATCAACGATGCGCGAATCGACTCTGGCAAGGCCGCTCAAGGCTCTTTGAAGATCAGGCTCATCAATCACCGATCGCAAACGAATCCCGTTCAGAGGGGCGAGGTAACACTCGCGTGTCGTTTCGACACTGCGATGTCCCAGGAGGTCACGGACCATGTCCCAGGCTGACCGGTACCGCTCCTCGTCGTAATCAGTGGCATGGTTGTTTCCTGTTCGCTCGTCAATCGCACGATGCAGTGCGATCAGCATGAACAATGCAAACGAATGGCGAAGGCTGTGCGGGCTGATCCTCGGCGCACCCATGTTTCGGTCGATAGTCCCGTTGAGGCGTCCTACTTTGAACAACTTCGCCACGCGCTCATTAGCGGTATTTAACACATCGGTCCAGGAGTCTGTGCTCATTGGTAGGCCTCCTTCGTTGAGCCACAACCACATAGGCTCCAGACCATCGCCGTTGTCAATAAACATCCGGCGCCGGCGTGCGATGTCGACTCGGTTGTGGTCATGCCAGGACCCATTGAATCGGTACTCAATCGAATGCGTTGTGGCACGGACGTCATCAACTGCGATGACCGAGCGATCGTCGTATCGACCCTCGTTGCGGGCTCGATCAACCGCAGCTCGACGAGTCACTGAGAGGTAGCTGTCAACAAGTGCCGAAGCATCGTCGAAGAGATACCACGTTCTCGACCGGCCACCTTTGGCAATCGCTGCCGATAGTTGGGCCTCGTTGAACCCCGGCCCACGTCCTCGTACAGGAATTTCAGGCAACAAGAGGGCGCCTGCCTCCGTGATTCGAAGTCCTGAACCGTAGAGCAAGTCAACCATCGCCCGATTACGTAAGACGGTGCGACCGCGAAACACCTCATCTCGCAGGTTCTCCAGGGTGTACCCCTCAATGCCGACCTGGCGCCACAACCGAAACGTCTGCGGTGTCAGCCATTTCACCCGGCTGCCTACCACATTCTTGGAACGAACTGGCGTCCTCGGGACTACTGAACGACCGTTGTCCTGTGGGCTAAGGGATTCACGCTCGATGGGATTGAACTCGATGTATCCGCGGCTTGGGTGAGAAGCCCACCGGTACAGGAGTGATATCGCGGCCAGCTCGCGGTTCATCTTTGAACCACCGACGGCATCCTCATTGATGTCGCTGCGCGAGCGCCACAACCAGTAGACGTTCACATCGTCCGGGCTTGCCTCTGCCCAGTCCTTACGGCGCGAATCCAGATATCTCAACCACAGACGAAGGTCCTTGGCATACGACTGCTTCGTGGAATTCCGGAGGCGGGTGAAATGTGGCGACAGGAAGAATTTGCACAGTCGAACGTCACATTCACCATCTGGCGACACCAAAATTGGGGTGTTGGAAGGTATTGCGTTTGCAATTTCCAGCTTTTCGAGATTCGAAAATTCATCCAACAAAGGGTGAAACATTGCTGGCGGATTGCTGTCAGACCGAGCCCATGCCAGCAACCAGTCATGCTCGAGACTGGTGATGTCGTTCATTGGACGTTGAAGCTACCCCGCTGACCCGACATGCCCCTTGCAACACGCCGACATCCCGGGGAAAGGCCGGGATGCTCGATGTCGCCCTGCAATCTGGCATGCGACCCGAACAGATCAGAGAGCTGACGGGAACCGGCTACCGGCTGGCCAAGCGGCTGGGCGTACGACTGCCGCCGCGCCGGCTGTTCGGGCGGGCTGGCTAGACCTTCTGCACCTTCACCGCGTGGGCCATGTCGTGCGGAAGTTCCACATTCTCGTGCCCACCCACCACGATCGTGACGTCGCCGTGGGGGCCGGTCTGCACCAGTACCCGGGCGTTGGGAACCACCCCCGCCTCCTTGAGGCGTCCGATCAGCGCCACGTCACCCTGGACATGCTCGGTAAGTTGCCGCACCACCACGGCCACCGAATCCCCGGCCGGCAATTCGGTGAGCCGCACCAGGTCGGTGCCGTCGGCTTCGTGGTCCTGCTCGGGCAGGCCCAGAAGTCCCAGCCCGGGGATCGGGTTGCCGAACGGGGAGACGGTCGGTCGTTCCAGCACCTGCACCAGGCGGCGCTCAACGTCCTCGCTCATCACGTGCTCCCACCGACAGGCCTCGGCGTGCACCTCCTCCCACGGCAGGCCGATGATGTCGACAAGCAGACGCTCGGCCAACCGGTGCTTGCGCATCACCGCAATCGCCAGCCGCCGGCCCTTTTCAGTGAGCTCCAGATGCCGATCGCCGGCTACCGTCAGCAGGCCGTCGCGCTCCATCCGAGACACGGTCTGGCTGACCGTCGGCCCGCTTTGCTCGAGGCGCTCAGCGATCCGTGCCCGCAGCGGCACCACCCCCTCCTCCTCGAGGTCATAGATGGTGCGCAGATACATCTCTGTGGTGTCGACCAAATCGTTCATGAGGGCACCCTTCTTCGCACCGGCGAGTCTATATGCCTAGCTGCGCGAATGGTCTGCCACAGGTGGTGTCGACCCGAGGGGGACGGGGGCGTTGCCCGCCGGCGCTGGGTCAGCTTGCGTAGGAGCGCAGTTTCTCGGCCCGCTCGCCGTTGCGCAGCTTGGTCATCACTTCGCGCTCGATCTGGCGAACCCGCTCTCGGGACAGGCCGAACAACTTGCCGATCTGATCGAGGGTGCGAGGCTGGCCGTCGTCGAGGCCGAAGCGCAACCGGATGACCTGTTGCTCCCGTTCGTCGAGTGTGGCCAGGACGTGCCGGATGTCGGTGTGCAGCAGTTCAGCGATCACGGCGTTCTCCGCCGACATCGCCTCGGCGTCCTCGATGAAGTCGCCCAGGGGTGCCTCCTCGTCGCTGCCGACCGGCATGTCGAGACTGACCGGATCTCGACTGTGCTCGAGCAGATCGTTGATCTTCTCCACCGGAATGCCGGATTCCTCGGCCAGTTCGTCATCGGTGGCCTCACGGCCGAGGCTCTGGTGCAACTCCCGCTTGATCCGGGCCAGTTTGTTGACCTGCTCCACCAGATGCACCGGCAGCCGAATCGTGCGGCTCTGGTCGGCCATTCCGCGGGTGATGGCCTGCCGGATCCACCAAGTGGCGTAGGTCGAAAACTTGAATCCCTTGGTGTAGTCGAACTTCTCCATCGCGCGGATCAGACCCAGGTTGCCCTCTTGGATCAGATCCAGCAGCGGCATGCCCCGGCCGGTGTAGCGCTTTGCCAGCGACACAACAAGGCGCAGGTTGGCCTCAAGCAGATGCCGGCGGGCTACCTGCCCATCGCGCGCAACCGTGGCGAGCTCACGTTTGCGCTTGTCGCTCAGGCGCTTACGGGTTTCGAGCAGGTGCTGGGCGTACAGACCCGCCTCGATCCGCTTGGCCAGTTCCACCTCGTCCGCGGCGGTCAGCAGAGCAGTTTTGCCGATCCCGTTCAAATACACGCGCACAAGGTCGGCGGCTGGACTCTGGGCGTCCAGGTCGCGGTCAAACCGGGTGGTGGTGGCGTTTGCCATGGGGTGCCTCCTGATCGGCTCCTGCTCTTGAACCGTCCAACGCGTGACGTCGGGGAAGAGTTCCCACGAATGTGCCACCTCACACCCTCTGAACTGCGACGACGCGGGCCAGCTCTAAGAATGTGCTGAGAAAGCGTGGTCCTGCGATTCAGCGGGGATGTTCGTCGCCCTGGTGGGCGGCATGCGGTTGGGCGGTCGGTGTGGCACCGGCCTGCAGCGCGGGACGCTCGGCGCGTGGAAACAGTGCAGTGCTCTCAGCAGCGTCCGGGAATCGCCGCGGCTCCTCAGCCGTACGCGGCGGCCGGTCGTTGGCGATCAGCACCGCCATCCACGGAAGAGGAATGGATACAGCCAGAATCGCAAGGGAGAGAAGGCCGTTCTGCCAAATGTTGTAGGCGACAGCCGCAGCAATGAAAGCCGGTATGCGCCAGATCATCAACTTCAGGTACTTGCGCACGCGGGCCCGGTGCTGCTCCTCGTAGGAGTACGCGGCGCGGGTGATGAGTACAGGGCGACCCTCGTCATCGAAACCCAACTCACGTTCCATTTCCCTACTGTTCCACACGGGGGCAGGGTCAAACGAGGGTGCTTTTCTTACGGCTGTCTGACACCGCCCATTTCACCCGGCGCCGTGACGGGGCACAATGGCGCTATGCAGACCGATACGATCGAGCGCACCGACAGCGACGAACGCGTCGATGACGGCACCGACGACGACCGACCCAAGCATTTTCACTACGTCAAGAAGAACAAGATCGCCGAAAGTGCCGTGATGGGCACACACGTCGTCGCCCTCTGCGGCGAGGTGTTCCCGGTGACCCGATCCGCGAAGCCCGGTTCGCCGGTGTGCCCGGATTGCAAGCGGATCTACGAGTCGCTCACGAAGGGCTGACAACCACCGTCGGTTGCTTCTCGGGCGCTGCGGCGACCGCTTCGTCGGGCCCGACCCTGCGGGTGTCCGGGTCCCCGCTTCTGCCGTTGCGCCACCGCGCCCGCCAGCGGTTCAGGTGGGTCTCAGGGGCCGGCCATTCCTCTTGGATCGCAGCGTTCAACTCGGCGCCGATCATGATGGCGAAGCCGAGGAAGAAGGCAAACAGCAGGAAAGCGATCGGAGTGGCCAACGCGCCGTAGGTGTAGCCCGTACGGGTGATGGATTGCAGATAGACCCGCAGTCCGGCGGTCGCCACCACGAACACCGCGGTGGCCAGCACTGCACCCCACACCAGTCGGTGGGTGGGCAACGGTTCGGGCAGCGACACCCGGTAGAGCACGGTCACGGCGGCCACCAGCGCCAGTATCAGCATCGGGTAGTAGCCGAAGCGCAGGATGTGGTCCCAGTTGTCCGGGATGTACTCGGCGATTTTGCGCGGCCCCAGCGCCAGCAGTGGGGCCGCGGCGATGACCCCCACCAGCATCACCATGTAGAGGCCGAGGGCGAAGAAACGCTGCCGCACCGGATGCCGCAGCGGGGTCTGGTCGTGCGCCTCCACCACGGAGTCGACGAACGCCGAGATCGCCGAGGATCCGGCCCACAAACTGATCACGAACCCCAGCGAGACCACCTCGCCGCGCGACCCCTGTGCGATGTCCCGCACCGTCGGTTCGATGATCTCGGTAACGATGTTCTTGGAGAAGAAGCTGTTCGAGGTGCTGATCAGCTGGCTCTGGATGGTGCTCAGAGTGTCCGGCCCGAATAGCGGCGCGATGAAGGCCAGGCTGCCCAGCATCCCAAGCAGAAGTGGGGGCAGGGACAGCACCGACCAGAATCCGGCCTGGGCGGACTCGGAGAAGATCGAGTCATCCCAACTCTTGGAGATGGTTCGCTTGGCGATGCGCAACGCGTGATGACGCGTTGGAGGCAGCGGCGCGCGGTCCGCGGTCACACGGCAGTCCGAGGTGGTCGCTGATGCTTAAGCGTCGGCCTGACTTACTTCGATGACCGCATCGAGCGCGATCAGCCGGGCCTGGTGCTCGTTGGCGTGGTGCTGGCAGAACAACAATTCCGCGCCGGAGGGGAGAGTGGCCCGCACGCGGGCGGCCGCCCCGCAGCGGTCGCAGCGGTCAGCACTGGTCAGTTCCGGACTGGTCAGCGTTGCGTTCATGGGCTCCTCCAAAGGTGCTCAGCGCCCCCGCGGCGACCCGGGGTACGTCTACTGTCTCAGACGTTTCGGGCCGCTGCGTTGTTCCCGGGCCGCATTGATGTGTCGTGTCTCACCCGCTGCGCTCCGCCGTTCGGGCAGGGTGACCACATGGGCGACGAAAACCTGCTCGTTCACCTCTGCTCCTTACCGGAATGGGAAGCGGCCGGGTTGGCGGGGGAGGTGTGTCCGCAGTCGCTGGCCGACGTCGGCTACGTCCATCTTTCTGCCCAGTATCAGGTGCATCTGCCGGCTAATCGGCTCTTCGCCGGCCGCCAGGACCTCGTCGTGCTCTACGTCGACCCCGCCGTCCTGAGCGCACCGTTGCGCTGGGAGCCGGGCGTGCCGGGTGATCCGGAGTCGATGCTGTTCCCGCACCTGTACGCAGCGATTCCGGCCGCGGCCGTAGTGGCGGTCCGGGCCTACCGTCCCGGCTCGGACGGTAGATTCCCGGCATTGATCCACAGGGCGGAACCGCAGAGGTAATCCCGTCGATGTTCCCGCTGTTAGGTTCACCTCGAGTGACCGGGCGCCGGACGTCCTAACGGAACCCCCCATTCCGCAATACCGGCCCAGCGCCCGGTCACCCCTGAATACGCTTCTTGTCGTGGGAAAGACGCCGAAACTCGCCGTCCGAGATGTCGCTGACGTCCCGTTGCGGGAACTGTCCGGTCTGGCGTTGCGCGGTGGCGACCTTCTTGCGGTGGGGGACCGGGAACCTTCCATCTTCTGCGCGCCCCTGGGGTCGTGGCCACCGCAATGGCGGGGAGTTGACCTCGCCGATCTGAACCTGCCCGACGGTGGCACCCAGTTCGAGGCGCTGGTCGCCACCGGCGATCACACCGTGCTGGTGTTGCAGGAACAGCCGGCCCGCGTCCTGAACATCGACGTCTCCGCACCTGCCCTGCTGGGAACTCTGCGGCTGGACATCCCGGAGGGGCATCGGCTGCACGAGGCGTGGCTGGGCGACCGATCTTCGCGCGGCGAGTCGCTCGTGTTGGCAGAGAAGGGCCACCTGCTGGTGGTGAAGGAGAAGGACCCGTCGGCGATCCTGGAGTTCGGTCCGACTGGTGACGCACCGGTCGGCTGGCGGCGCGGGTCAATCCCGGTTGCCCCCGCCGCCGGCGATGCGACGTTGACGTTGCTGGCGACGTGGTGGCTCGGCGGGCGTCTGAGTAAAGAGCTTCCCGACATCAGCGAAGCCACCATCGGACCCGACGGGTGCCTGTACCTACTGTCCGATCAGGGCAGCGCGATAGCCCGCCTGCCCGACAATCTCGAGTCCGCGGGCGGCACGATTGATGCCGAAGCGGTCTGGCGTATCGCCGGCCGCCCGGAGAACCCCGAGGGGATGGTCATTCTGGCCGATGGAACGGCGCTGGTTGGACTCGACACCCATTCGCCGCGGCACAACCTGCTGCGACTGGCGCAGCTGGAACTCAAGGCGGCGGTTTAGGGGCTACCGGCCGCTTGCGCTTCGGGCGGGTGCCCGGCCGGTTCGGGCTTCCGACCGGCCTGAGCTCGTGGCCGCGGCTATCTTCGCCGGCTCGGCGGCCACCTTCGGAACGGAGACCGTATCGGCGGGGGCGGGTGCCAGTCCGGCGACGGTGGTCGCCGCTGATGTCTTCTTCGGATCATTCCGGATGTAAGCGGCGTCGATCTGCTTGCGCAGGGTGGCTTCCTGGGCCTTCAGCCTGGGATTGAGCGCCACCAGCGGGAGTGTTTTCGTCGGGACGAGGTAACTCTTGGTGACGCCACCCTTGGCGTTCGTGGCGGTGGTGATGTTGGAGGCGGGGACCGCGCTCAACGGAGACAGCATCGACGGAATGTGGACGAGTTGAGATCCTGCGGCGGCGTTGGCGATAGCGACCGGGTTGGGCCGATCCGGCGGGTCCGCGTAGCCGTCGTACTGACCGGTGACCACCGTGACGTTGTACTTCGACTCCACCGGCACCCTGTACTGGTAGCCGATGGTGGCGTCATAGCGGTTCTTGTTGAACCCGGCCCGGCTCGAGTCGGCGATCACGACGAAGTCGAGCTTGCTCGAGGAGGGAGAATTGGTACGCGAATCCAGCAGTCGGATCTGCTCGTCGACCACCAGAGCGCCGGCAGAAAGGCCGACGACGGTGACTTTCTCGCCCGGGCCGACCTCAGTCAGCGATCTGGCGATCGCCGCGTCGAGGTTGGTGGTGCCCACTTTGATGGAATCAGTCATCGTGAGACTGTTCCTGCCGGACAGCGGGCGTGCCTGCTGTGGCCACGGGACGTTCTCACGCTTCCAATTCGTGCCGCCGTACGCGCCGCCCAGGATGTTGGCCATGGCGAGGTCGGTCAGGTTGCCCGCACCCATGCCGTTGACCATCAGAACCTTGTTGGCCGCTTCGGCGGTGGCCGCCGAAAACGCGAGCGCCGCGGCCGAGGCTGCCGCCGCGACGATCATCCCCAGTGAACGGGTCATCTTCCGCATCTGAAAATCCTTTGTCATTTCGGTCATTTCTGTCTTTTCGATCTTCTCGGTCATTTGTGTCTTGTCTAGGCGGACGGCCGCTGGGCGCTGGACCGCCGAGCCGTGTTCCGCTCTGGCTCCGGTGAATCGGAGACGGCGGCCGGGGCCCGGTTCGTCCGTCCGGTCGGGGCCTCGGTGTCGGTGT
>CAXNJA010000085.1:0-11266 GCA_964202555.1 Mycobacterium sp. | reverse complement strand
CGTCGAGAAGATCGTCGAGAAGCCCAACATCGTCGAGAAGGTCATCGAGCGTCCCGTCGACCGCGTCGTCGAGAAGATCGTCGAGAAGCCCAACATCGTCGAGAAGGTGCTGGAGCGTTCCGTCGACCGGGTGGTCGAGAAGATCGTCGAGAAGCCCAACATCGTCGAGAAGGTCATCGAGCGTCCCGTCGACCGCATCGTCGAGAAGATCGTCGAGAAGGTCAACATCGTCGAGAAGGTCATCGAGCGCTCCGTCGACCGCATCGTCGAGAAGATCGTCGAGAAGCCCAACATCGTCGAGAAGGTCATCGAGCGTCCCGTCGACCGCATCGTCGAGAAGATCGTCGAACGGCCGAACATCATCGAGAAGGTCATTGACCGGCAGGTCGATCGGATCGTTGAGAAGATTGTCGAGCGGCCGCGCATCGTCGAGAAGGTCATCGATCGGCCCGTGGAGAAGGTGCTGGAGAAGGTCGTCACCAGCCCCGTGCTTGTCGAGAAGGTCGTCGAGCGTGAGGTCGAATACGTCAATGAGGTGATCGTCGAGCGCCCGGTCGAGACCAGGGTCGAGAAGATCGTCGAGAAGCCGGTCTACATCGAGGTCGAGAAGATCGTCGAGAAGCCGGTGGAGCGGATCGTCGAGATCGTCGTCGAGAAGCCGGTGATCGTCCACAAGTACGTGGAGAAGGAGGTCCAACGGGTCGTCGAGCACGGCACCGAGGAGATCCACGTCACCCGGCGCGTCATGGGCAAGGCCACCGAGGTCGAGGCTGAGTACATCGAGCGGGGCACCCGCGAGGTGGAGTGGGTGGAGCGAGCCACTGGCGAGCATCCCGACGATGACATCGTGGGCGACGAGTCCACCGTGTTCCGGGCCCGCGAGGCCTACAACCTCGATCCGAGCGATCCGAACTACCGGGAGGATGATCCGCGGCACCGTCGGCCCTGATAAGCCGGCACCGGAGAGCATGGCGCCGGGGCGGTCGAAACCCCCTCCCGCCCCGGCGTCATCCGCATTCGGTAACCTGCGCACGGCCAAGTCAATACAGTCAGCCCCAACCAAAGACCCCACGTCGTGGGGAAACATCTAAAAGGAGTAAATGAAGTGACACCAACTGTGTCGCCGCGTCGCCGCGGCGTCTCGCTCGCACTGGGCGGGATCTTCGTGGTCGCCGGCACCATGCTGGCTACCCCGCAGATCGCGTTCGCTGCGCCGTCAACCGAAGCGGTGGACGCCATCAACGACCGTTACAGCACATTCGGCGGCGAAGGCTCGCTGCTCGGCCCGGCGATCGGTGCGGCCGAGGACGTCAAGGGCGGCGCCAAGCAGGACTACCAGGGTGGAGCGATCTTCTACTCGAAGGACTCCGGCGCGCATGTGATGTACGGCCAGATCCTCGAGCGGTACACCGCTCTGGGCGGGCCCTCCAGCGATTTGGGCTTCCCCAAGAACGACGAGAGCGATACCGGTGACGGAGTGGGCCGTTTCAACGACTTCTCCGCGCCCGAAGGAGCCTCGATCTACTGGAACCCGCAGCAGGGCGCAACCGTCCTCAAGGGCAAGGTGCTCGAAGCGTGGCGTCAGTCCGGTGGCATCACCGGGCCGTTCGGTTACCCCAGTGCCGACATGTCGGTAGTCGACGGCGTGCAGACCGGTAAGTTCGCCGGTCCCGAGGGCACTGAGATCCAGTGGTCCAAGGCCGCCGGCCTGTTGACCATCCCGGCCGCCCTGGCCGGCAAGATCCCCGGATTTGGCGTAGAAGGGACCACGTCGATGAGCAAGTCCACTGGCACAGCGGCTCCCAAGGTCGAGAAGGAGGGTGGCTTCAAGCTGTGGTGGCTGATCCCGATCCTCGGCCTGCTCGGCTTGCTGGGCTTCCTGCCGCGGCTGTTCAAGAAGAAGACGGTTGAGGTTGCCCCGGTGAAGGTCGCGCCGCGTCCGGCTCCGGAGGTCAAGAAGGTCGTCACGCCTCCGCCGCCGCCGCGTCCGGCTCCGGTTGCCAAGCCGGTCGCTCCGCCTGCTCCCCCGCGTCCGGCTCCCAAGCCGGTCGTCAAGACCCCGCCGCCTCCGCCGCCGGCCCCCAAGCCGGTCGTTCGTCCGGTGGAGCGGGTCCGCGAGGAGATTCGCGAAGTGAAGGCGGAGATCCACGACGCGATTCACCATGATGAGGTCGAAACGGTGGTTCGGTACGAGACCCAGACCCCCGCTGAGACAACCATCCAGGTCACCTACGAGAACAACGCGGTCGACGGCAAGGAAAGTCGTGCCGATAAGAGCGACCTCACCCCGGATCACCTCCAGGGCGATCGCTAGCCGGTAGGCCGTTCCTCAACCCAACTCGAAGGAGTATCAGATGGAAGCATGGCTACTAGGAGCCCTGGGCGGGGCACTCGGCGGTAATGCCGCCGGTGCCGCGAAGAACAGCCTCGGAGTCGGCGGTAACAGCGTTACCGGCGCGCTGGGCGGGCTGCTCGGCGGCGGCGCTCTCTCCGGTCTGCTCGGCGGTGGCGGCGGTGGCATGGACATCGCCAGCATCCTCGGCGGCCTGGGCGGCGGCGGGATCGGCGGCGCCGTCCTGACCGCTGTGGTGGGCATGGTCATGAAGGGTCGCAACAAGACCCGCTGACAGCACTACTCAATACCGGGACACCCGGCACGGAGCACTCAGCTTCCGTGCCGGGTGTTTCGTTATGTGACGAATCGCCCGCGAGGCCTAAAACACCCATACGGCGGGTGCCGGGCAGCGGGTGCCCGGCAGCGGGTGTCAGGACGACGCGTCAGCGTGGACAGGCGTCGCCGTCGTGGGTGACGGCCACGGCTGATGGGCCGGACGTTGCCGCACGACCTGCGGCCACCAGAACCAGCGGCCGAGTAGAGCCGCGATTGCAGGGGTCATGAAGGACCGGATCACCAAAGTGTCGAAGAGCAGCCCCAGACCAATGGTGGTGCCGACCTGGGCCAGGATTTTCAGTTCGCTGAACGCCATGGCCGCCATCGTCATCGCGAACACCAATCCCGCGGAGGTGACCACCGAACCGGTTCCGGCCATGGACCGGATGATTCCGGTATGCAACCCGGCGTGGATCTCCTCTTTGAACCGGGATACCAGCAGCAGGTTGTAGTCCGATCCGACGGCCAGCAGGATGATCACCGACATTGCCAGCACCATCCAGTGCAGCGGATGGCCGAGAAGGTGCTGCCAGATCAGGATGGACAACCCGAACGAGGTGCCCAGTGACACCACGACCGTGCCGACGATGACCGCGGCGGCGACGACACTGCGGGTGAGGACGAGCATGATGACGAAAATCAGACACAGCGCGGCGACCCCGGCGATCAGCAGGTCGTAGTTGGCTCCGTCCTGCATGTCCTTGAAGCTGGTCGCGGTGCCGGCAAGATAGATCCGGGAACCCTCCAGTGGCGTGCCCTTGATCGCCTCGAAGGCGGCGTTGCGGATGGTGTCGACGCGGGTGAGACCTTCCGGTGACATCGGGTCTCCCTCATGGGAGATGATGAACCGCACCGCTTTTCCATCCGGCGACAAAAACATCTTCATGCCGCGCTGGAAGTCGGGGTTGTCGAACACCTCCGGTGGGAGATAGAACGTGTCGTCGTTCTTGGCCTCGTCGAACGCCTTTCCCATGGCGTTCTGGTTCTCCTGCATTTCCTGCATCTGGTCATACATGCCGGATTGGGTGCTCTGCATGGTCAACTGCATGAGGCGCATGGACTTCAGGGTTGCGATCATCGGCGGCATCACGGTGCGCATTTCCGCGGTCAGTCCATCAAGCTGAGCCAGCACCGGCAGCAGGGACTTGATGTCGTCGGTGGTGGCGTTGATGCCGTCGAGGGTGTCGAAGACCGACCGGATCGCCGCGCATACCGGAATGTTGAAACAGTGCGGTTCCCAATAGAAATAGTTGCGCATCGGCCGGAAGAAGTCGTCGAAGTCGGCGATGTGGTCGCGCAGTTCCCGGACGTCTTCGTAGGTCAGGTTCATCTTGCCGACCATGGAACCGGTGAGGGCGTTCAGTTCGCCCATCAGGTCGTACATCTTCTGCATGCTGTCGACGCTGGCCTGCATGTCGTCGCCCATCCTGAGCATGTCCTTCATGCGGTCCTGCAGGAAGGACATGTTCAGGCTCTGGATGGTCCCCTGCATACCGAGCATGAACGGGATGGAACTGTGCTCAACCGGGGTGCCCAATGGTCGGGTGATGGTCTGCACCCGACCGATGCCGGGTTGGTGGAACATCGACTTGGCGATCCGGTCGATCACCAGGAAGTCCGCTGAGTTGCGCAGGTCGCGATCGGTCTCCACCATCAGCAGTTCCGGACTGAGCCGGGCGGCTGGGAAGTGGCGTTCTGCGGCCGCGTATCCCTCGGCGGCGGGGATGTCGGAGGGCAGGTAGTTGCGGTCGTTGTAGTCGGTGCGGTAGCCGGGCAGAGCCAGCAGGCCTACCAGACACAGTGCGATCGTCGCCACCAGGATGGGCCCCGGCCAGCGGACGACAGCGGTACCCAGCCGCCGCCAGAACCGGACCCGCATAGCCCGCTTGGGTTCCAGCGCCCCCAGGTAGCTCGCCACCGTCACCATCGCCGGTCCCAGCGTCAGCGCCGCTGCGACCACCACCAGCATCCCGATGAACAGCGGTACACCCAGAGATTGGAATGTCGGCAGCCTGGTGAAGTGCAGGCACAGCATGGCCCCCGCGATAGTCAGGCCCGATCCCAGGACGACGTGCGCCGTCCCGCGGAACATCTCGTAGTAGGCCGATTCCTTGTCTTCGCCTTTGGCCCTGGCCTCCTGGTAGCGACCGAACAGGAAGATCACGTAGTCGGTGCCGGCCGCGATCGCCATCATGGTCAGCAGGTTCACCGCGAACGTCGACAGTCCGATCAGTTGGTAGTGGCCGGCGAAGGCCACCACGCCCCGCGCGACGGCCAACCCGAGGAACACCATGAACATCGCCAGCAGAACCGTGACCACCGACCGGTAGACGAAGAGCAGCATGACCGTGATGACACCGAAGGTGAGCATCGTGATCAGGTGCAGGCTGCGATCACCGGCGATGTGGGTGTCGGCGATGAGTGCCGAGGGACCGGTGACGTAACTCTTCACCCCGGGTGGGGCGGGCACGCTCTGGACGATGGTCTTGGTGGCTTCCACCGACTCGTTGGCCAGCCCCTCGCCCATGTTGCCGGCCAGGTAGACCTGCACATAGGCCGCCATGCCGTCGGCGCTTTGGGAGCCGGCCGCAGTAAGCGGGTCACCCCAGAAGTCCTGGATGTGCTCGACATGCTTGGTATCGGCGTTGAGCCGGGCAACGATCTCGTCGTAGTACCGGTGAGCCTCGGCCCCCAGTGGCTGCTCTCCCTCCAGCACGATCATTACCGCGGTGTTGGAGTCAAACTCCCCGAACACCGTGCCGATTCGGTTCATCGCGACGGTCGACGGAGCGTCCTGTGCCGCCATCGGCACTGCCTGCGCCTGGCCGACGACCTCGATCTGGGGCACCGCGACATTGGTGTACGCCGCCAAGGCAAGCCAGCCGAGGATGATGGGTAGGGCAAGCCAGCGGATCAGGCGGGCGATAGATGGACGAGTCGGGCGCTGCGCCTCCGGGTGGGCGTGCGGCAGCGTGATCATCCGGACTTGACGATGCAGAACGTCTGAGCGCTGACGCCGGTGGAGACTCGTTCGGCCTTGATCTCGTCGTCCACGGTGATCCGGCACCCGATGGTGTCGCTGTTGCCCTGGGCGACGATGTTGGCCGCGGCGGCCGGGGCATTGGTGGTCAGCGTCAGCGACCACGGCAGGACGACGTCCCGGGCGATCTGAGGTTCAGCGTCGAGGTTGAGGTAGTTGACGGTGGCGACCGACCCCGGAGGGCCGAAGATCTCGTAGACCACAGTTTTCGGGTCGAACGGCTGCGGGTCGTTGGCCAACCCGCTGCCGGGCCGGGTGGTCTCGGTTTTTCCGAACACGCCGTGCAGGCGGTCGACGGTGAACGCCCCCACCGCCACCACCGCCAGGATCACCAGCGGCATCCAGGTCTTGCGGAGCAGTCGCATCAGCCAGTAACCAAGACTGCGCCGGTGTCGTTTGCCCTTGGCCAGTGTCTTCTCCACCGCCCTGGCCTGGGCGGCGGCCTTCCGGGTGGCTCTTGCGTTCGCTTTCGCCCGTCGCTTGTCCCGGCGGCTGGGCTGGGTCTGAACTGGGGTCTGGTGGTTCTCGCCGGGGATTTCCTCGTCCGGAACGAGCGCCTCGGGGCTGTCCACCGTCACGCGGCGCTCCCCTCCGCACGACGCGGCCGAGCCTGGTGGAACCCCGCGACTGTCACCACAACATAGTAGGACTAACAGTCTGGTCATGCTAAACCGTTGTGACGCGCGTCATGGGCACGTCACGGGCTGGTCAGGGTTGCCTCTCGGGTGCCGGAAAGGCCGAAGTCCTCGAGCGCTCGAGTGACCTGCTCGGCCAGCCGCCGGGTGGAGTTGGCGCAGTCCGCTTCCCACCCGGAGGCGGCCAGGAACACCTGGCCGTGCAGCCGTCCGGAGGCCAGGTACAGCGTCCCGCCCAGCAGGTTCAAGATGTCGGGGGTGATCTGGGATTCCATCTGACGCATCCAGAAATAATCGGCGTCGGTGCCGTCGGGCCGGTTGACGGCCGGATCCAACGCCCCGAGGTTGGAGCAGCCGACCGGCGAACCGGAGCCCAACGCCAGGCCCTCCAGTTTGCGTGCCAGCCGCTGGGGCACCAACGGGGTCAGCGGAAGCGGCGCCAGCAGTTCGTTACGGGTCGCCGACAGTGCTGTCAGGCCTCTCTTGATCTCCGCGCGGACCCCGGCCAGGCTCTCGGCGACCCCGGCCGGATCAACGGTGAGCATCATGGCGGTCAGGGCGTTGGCCCGGGTGTCGCCTTCGGTTCGCTCACTGACCGGGAAGGACAATTTGACCTGCTCGGCGTCGTCCACCCGCCCGATGATGTGGCCGAGCCGCGCGGCGATTCCGGCGAACAACGAATTACTCGTCCCGCCAAGGCTTTCTGCGCGGCGGTCCCACTGGGCCTCGTCGATGAACACCGCCAGCGCCGGGATCGTGACGCGTTGCGAACCGTGCAGCGTGGCCGCCGGGGCCGACCGCGCTGCCGATGAGGAGAAGTCGTCTGTGTTGCGCCCCGCCAGCCGGACCGCGGCGGCCGCCGCCCGGGCGATGTCGGGTACCGAGCGCAGGACCTCGCGGATGTCCTGGCGCCAGGCCTGACCGCGGGTGCGGGCCTTCGGCGGCGGGTAGCCAAGATCACGGGTGATGCCCTGGGCGGCTTCGGCAACCGCCAGCCCCAGGCCCAGGCCGTCGCAGACCGCGTGGGAGGCGATGAGTGTGACGGCCGCACCGCCGCCGGTCAGCGTTTGCACCGCCAACCGCCATCCGGGGCCGTGCTCGGGGTCGATGGGGAGCGCCAGTTGTTCATCGAGCCACGCGGTGGCTTGATCCCGCGGCCGAGGCGCGTTGGTGACCGCGAGGTCCGGCGGTCCGGCCCAGGCGACCCAGTGGTGCCGCCCGAACGGCACCGCGGAACGCTCGATGAGCCGTCCGAGCAGACCGTGCCCGAGGTTGCGGTGTAGTCGCCGCAAACCATCCAGATCGACCGGACGCTCGTAGATCCAACTGAACTGCACCAGCGGACCGCGACCCAGCGCCCGCAGACCGAGGAAGGAGGCCTGGTCGATGTAGGCCAGGGTGCAGTCCGCCGGGTGGGAGATGGGCACCTCAGGCCTGCGGCTTGTGGTCCATCCCGGACTCCTTGCGCTGCTGGGCAGTGATCGGCGCGGGAGCGTCGGTCAGCGGATCGACACCGCCACCGGACTTCGGGAAAGCAATGACATCGCGGATGGAGTCCGCGCCGAAAAGAAGGGCGGTGATCCGGTCCCAGCCGAACGCTATCCCGCCGTGCGGGGGCGCGCCGAAGGTGAAGGCCTCCAACAGGAATCCGAACTTCTCGGCAGCCTCGGCCGCGTCGATGCCCATCACCGAGAACACCTGCTCCTGCACATCGCGGCGGTGGATGCGGATCGATCCACCGCCGATCTCGTGACCGTTGCAGACGATGTCGTAGGCGTCGGCCAGGACGGCGCCGGGATCGGTGGTGATGGCCCCTGCGTGTTCGGGTTTAGGCGCGGTGAAGGCGTGGTGCACAGCCGTCCACGCACCCGAACCCACCGCGACGTCACCGGAGGCGGTGGCGTCGTCGGCCGGTTCGAACAGCGGCGGGTCGACGATCCAGACGAAAGCCCAGGCCTTCTCGTCGATCATGTCCAGTCGGTGGGCGATCTCGCCGCGGGTCGCCCCCAGCAGCGCCCGGGAGGCCTTGGCCGGTCCAGCCGAAAAGAACACGCAGTCACCGGGTTTCGCACCGACGTGGGCGGCCAGCCCGTCGCGCTCGGCGTCGGAGAGGTTCTTGGCGACCGGGCCGCTCAGGGTGCCGTCCTCCCCGATCAGCACGTAGGCCAAGCCCTTGTGTCCGCGCTGCTTGGCCCATTCCTGCCAGCCGTCGAGGGTGCGGCGCGGCTGGGATCCACCGCCGGGCATCACCACCGCTGCGACGTAGGGCGCCTGGAACACCCGGAACGGGGTGTCGGCGAAGTAGTCGGTGCACTCGACGAGTTCGAGGCCGAATCGAAGATCCGGCTTGTCCGAACCGAATCGGCGCATGGCGTCGGCGTAGCTCATCCGCGGGATGGGACGCGGCAGATCGACGCCGATCAACGCCCACAGCGCGGCCAGGATTTCCTCGGCGACGGCGATGACGTCGTCGGTGTCGACGAAGCTCATCTCCATGTCGAGTTGGGTGAACTCGGGTTGGCGATCGGCGCGGAAATCCTCGTCGCGGTAGCAGCGGGCGATCTGGTAGTAGCGCTCCATGCCGCCGACCATGAGCAACTGCTTGAACAACTGCGGGCTCTGCGGCAGCGCGTAGAAGCTGCCCGGTTGCAACCGGGCCGGCACCAGGAAATCCCGGGCGCCCTCCGGCGTCGACCGGGTCAGTGTCGGTGTCTCGATCTCGATGAAGTCGTGGCCGGAGAGCACCGCGCGGGCGGCGGCGTTGACCCTGGACCGCAGCCGCAGCGCGTCCCCGGTTCCGCCGCCACGGCGCATGTCCAGGTAGCGGTGCCGCAGGCGGGCCTCCTCGCCAGCCGGTTCGTCGAGTTGGAACGGCAGTGCTGCGCTCTCCCCCAAGACCGTCAGCACCGTTGCATTGACCTCGATCTCTCCGGTCGGGATCTCTGCGTTGGCGTTGCCCTCGGGGCGGATCTCGACAACACCTTCGACGGCGACACAGAACTCCGCACGCAAGCGGTGCGCCTGGGCGAGCACGTCTGGTTCGCGGAACACCACCTGTGCGACCCCGGGGCCATCTCCCGAGTCACGCAGGTCGATGAAGATCACCCCGCCGTGGTCGCGACGGCGTGCCACCCAGCCCGCCAAAACGACCTTCTGCCCCGCATCGGTGGCCCGCAACGAGCCGGCGGCATGACTGCGCAGCACAAGATCTCCTGAATCTGACGGTGAATTCAAACCGGTGAACGACTGCCAAGTCTATGAGGTGGGTTCGGCGGCGTTGGACGCGGCGTTCGAGCAGGCCACCGGTGATCCCCGCTGTGGCAAACTGGACGATGGCAAGCGCCCGGCCGACGGGTGAAATGACGAGGAGCAGTCATGACCTTCAACGAAGGCATGCGTATCGACACCAGCAACACCTCCACCAGAGGCGGTCGCGGTGGTGGCCGCGGGATCGCGGTCGGCGGCGGTGTCGGCGGCCTGGCGATCATGCTGATCGCCCTGTTCCTCGGCGTCGACCCGGGGCCGGTGCTTCAACAGCAGTCGGTCGGTCCCGGCCCGTCACAGGGCGGCCAGTCCAGCTATGACCTGAGCAAGTGCAAAACAGGGGCGGACGCGAACAAGTACGTCGAGTGCCGGGTGGTCGCCACCGGCAACTCGGTGGATACCGTGTGGGAACAACTACTTCCCGGGTACCAGCGACCGAAAATGACGCTCTTCAAGGGCCAGATCAACACCGGATGCGGGGCTGCTGACAGCGACATCGGCCCGTTCTACTGCCCGGCTGACTACACCGCCTATTTTGACACCGACTTCTTCGACGTACTCAAAAGGGAGTTCGGCTCCAGCGGTGGCCCGTTGGCCCAGGAGTACGTCGTGGCCCACGAGTACGGCCATCACGTCCAGAACCTGACCGGTGATCTTCAGAAGTCCCAAGGCAGGGGCGCTCAAGGCGCCCAGGGGGCTGGGGTGCGTTCGGAACTGCAGGCCGACTGCTACGCCGGGGTGTGGGCCCACTACGCGGCGATCACCAAGCAGCCCGGAACCGACGTGACCTACCTGCAGCCGTTGAGCGACAAAGACATCGCTGACGCGTTGTCGGCGGCGGCCTCAGTCGGCGACGATCACATCCAGAAGCAGGCCACCGGCCGGGTCACCCCACACACCTGGACCCACGGTTCGTCGGCTCAGCGGCAGAAGTGGTTCACCGTCGGGTATCAGACGGGTGACCCGAACAAGTGCGACACCTTCAGCGCTCGAGACCTGGGCTGATCGCCCTCACCGTCTCCCCTACCAGGGCCGCAGCGCGCATTGCACGCCGCTGCCGCCCTGCTGCGACACCACGACCTGGCCGTCGACGGCAATCTCGCAGCGGAATTGCGGATTCACCCGCAGGCCGCCACTTGCGCTGACGAACGCCCACTGGTTGGGGTCATCGAGGTTGGTCTGGAACGTCCAGGGCGCGCCGGGACCTACCAGCGTGCGGGCCATCGGCATGAATTTCGGATCGTTGGCCTCGGCCTGACTGGGCGGGTCGCCGGTGACGTAGTAGATGTTCGCGGTCAGGTCGCTGGTGGTGGTGACCGTATACGTCACCTGACGGCCCCCCGCCGGGGCCGTGCTGGTGGCCGCAGTACTTGTCGGGGCGGTACTTGTCGGGGTGCTCGTCGGGGTGCTCGTCGGGGTGCTCGCCGGGGCGGTGCTGGTGGCCTCAGTGCTCGTCGGGGTGCCCGACGGGGCGGTACTGGTCGGGGCGGTGCTGGTGGCCTCGGCAGGCGCGGCGGCAGTCGGCTCGGTGGTCGTCGGGGCGGCCGGATCGGCCACCGCCGGGACGGCCCCAACGATGCCGGTGGCCACCACGGCGGCCGCCACTGTCACAAATCGCATACCCGCACTATCGGTGCGGTCCGGCGTGGTGTTACG
>CAXNJA010000084.1:0-11276 GCA_964202555.1 Mycobacterium sp. | reverse complement strand
GTCGATTTGGGGAGCTTGAGCCTTTCCGCGAGGTCCTCGCGGGTGAGCCAGGGGTCGGACTGAGCGGCGGCAGGCTGCTGCGACTGCTCATTGGTTCTCAATAAGTTGTGTTCCATGAACTCAGCGTTGAGCATCTGTTGATACTTCTCAAGACCACCCATACGATTTGAGTATGAGTAACGCAGCAAGGGCTCCCTGGGATCAGCGGACCGTCGCGCAAATAGCCTCTGAAGTGCGCAGACTTCGAAACGCCGAAGGCATCTCAGCCCAGGCCCTTGCCGACAGGATCAGCGAGATGGGGCCGGGGATCTCCCGGTCGGTCGTGGCCGATATTGAGAACGGCCGGCGCAATTTCGTCACCATCACCGAACTGATGTTGCTCGCCCGGGCGCTCAACACCGCGCCCATCCTTTTGGTCTATCCGGGTCCCTACCGGGACAAGACGGAGTTCCTCCCGGGTGCCATGGCCACGCAGATGTGGGCGCTCAAATGGTTTTCCGCAGGGCTGGTCGGGTGGGGCGAGGAATCTGTCTCGGACGATTCCGTTTCCCATGAACGGGACACCTATCAGACCAACGTTCGGCGGTTTCGAAAGGCTGAGGCAATCTGGGAGCTTGAGGAGAAGCTCGCTTACGCGAAAAAACTGATCAGACATGCCGCGCCTGGCGACGAAGCCGCAATCAAGGCGCTAGAGGAGTCGGTTGAGCTGGCCGCCACTATCCGAGAGCTGGATACCCATGGCGGGTAGACCGCCGCTGCGGATCGGTCATCACGGCAGCGTCAATCGAATCCAGGTGGGCGAGGGGCAGTGGGTCGCCCGTTGCCGGTTCCGCGATACCGATGGTGTCACCCGGATTGTTGAACGGCGCGGTCCAGCTGGGGACAAGTACGGAAAAGCCGCCGAAGACGCCCTCATGGAGGTACTCACTGAGCGCCGGACTACATCTGGGGAGATCAACGGGGGCACAAAGGTAATCGACCTGATTCGCCAGCACATCGACCGCCTGGAAGAAGATGGGCGCGCTATCAGGACTATCGACACCTACAACTACTGCGCTACCAAGTTGGGCAAGCAAATCGCCGGGCTAAGAGTGGAGGATTGCACCCCGGCCCGCGTTGACGCCGCGATTCGCAAGATGCGGAACGCCCACAAGACAGGCATGGCGATCCACGCCAAGACCTTGCTGCAAGGTGCACTGCACCTTGCTGTCATGGCGAACGCGTTGCCGTCCAACCCAGTTCGGGACGTATCGCCGATTCGTCTGCCGCCGGGCCCGAAAGGCGCTCGCGCCTTGACGGCTGAGGAATTACCCATCCTCTTCGTCAAGCTTGGCGAGTCGGCAACGTGCCAGCGTTATGACCTCGTCGACCCGGTCACCCTCTTGATCGCCACCGGAATCAGGAGGGCAGAGTTGCTCGGCTTGGGTTGGCCAGATTTTGATCCGATAGCCGGGACCATCGCCATCGGATGGATCGTGGTCCGGAAGGCCGGCGAAGGGCTGCGTCGTGTGCCTAAACCCAAGACCGAAGCAGCGCGAAGGACGATTGCCCTCCCGCAGTTCGCCATCTCAATGCTGGAGAATCGGCGTGCCAGAGAGTGGTGGGGCGAGCAAACCACGATTTTCCCAAGCTCAACGGGGACCCTCCGCGATCCAGATAACTTCAACGATGACTGGGCCGCAGCGCGCAAAGAGCTTGGCTTAGAAGACATCACCAGCCACTCGTTCCGGAAGGGCGTCGCCACCCTTATCGACGAGGCCGGTCTGTCGGCTCGAATCGGAGCAGACCATCTCGGACACTCGCGCGTGTCGGAGACCCAGGACACCTACTGGGCGCGGGGGCGCGTCCACAAGGAAGTCGCTAACGCACTCGACAACGCAGTCGCGCCTCGGAAACCCCGCCGTAAACGATGAATAAACGATGGATTCAAGTCCTAACAGGGCCAAAAAACTCCTCTGACGTGCCCCCGGCAGGATTCGAACCTGCGACACCGGCTTTAGGAGAGCCGTGCTCTATCCCCTGAGCTACGAGGGCGGACCGGCTGGCAGCTTACCGCCTTCGAGCTCGCCGACCCCGCCCTGCTGACCCTGGCTCTGCTTATCGGGCCGCGTAGTCGGTGCCGCAGAGCGCGATCAGGTAGCTGTGACCACGATCGGGTGCACTCCGGGGATAATTTCTACGAATCCAAGACGCTACTCGGACCGTCTTGTGAGCGGCACTGTAGATGCTTTGGTGCACTGTCGTCACCACCTTTCGCCCATCGGCGTCGTCGTAAACACTGCCATCAGGTCTCCATGGTGAACGATGCATTCCCGGATGATCGATCAGCGCAGAGCATTTATGACTTGTGCGAAGTATTTGCCATGGTAGTCCTGGACCGTGAAATAGGTCATACCGTATGTATCGCGTTGCGCGATGAGGGTATCGGCGATGCGCCGCGGTGAGCCGCTGAGCACACTGGGCATCGCCATCAACTCCTTGTCGGAGTGACCTGGGGCATAGGCTCGGGTGAGCGTGAGATCAGGGACGCCGGAGGGATCGGTGGGCACCGCCGTGATCGCCAGGTTCAGTTCAAGATCGTTGAAGCGGGCCCCAGCCGCCTTGCGTACCAAAGCGATTCGCTCAGCCAGCGGATCGGCGGCGTGCGAGCCGGCAGGCCCCGCACTGAACCCGATGATGTCGGCCTGCTGTGCTGCCAACGTCAGCACCCGGTCGCCGTTGCCGGCGATCAACAGCGGAACATCCGGTGCGGCCCGCCGCAGATGCTCCACAGTGCGGCCCAGATGTTCGACGCGTTCACCGGCGCTGGGGTAGGGGATTCCGGCAGCCTCGAACTCCTCTCGGACGTATCCGGTACCGAGTCCGGCTTCCAAGCGGTCCTCGCAGAGCAGGTTGACGTCACCGATGTCGCGGGCGAGCAAGGCGGGTCGGTAGAAGGCGGCGTTGAGGACGTAGGTGCCGACCCGGATGCCAGGTGAGGCCGCGGCGGCCGCCACCATCGCCGGCAGCGGTGCCGGTGCGCCGAGGTGATCGGGGAAGTGGACGACGTCGTAGCCAAGGTCGGCGAACTGGCGCACCCTGTCTCGGAGCCGTTGTGCCGACCCGATGGAGCGCAGACCGATCCCGAAGCGGAACTCCCTGGCCATCTGGCCATGTTAAGCGCCCCTGGTCACGACTTGGGGGATGGCCCCAGCCGAGACGATCAGGTGAGCGGTAACTCAGCGATGAGTTGGCCGGTGGGTTGGGTCGAACCCGATGCGGGTTCCACCGTGAACGCCAATTTGGTTGACTGGCCAAGGTTTTCCAACACCGCGGTGGTTGACGGGGCGACCGCCTCGGCGTCCATGGTGCCTGCCAACGACGCCCCGGAGTCACTCACCAGCCACATCTGATACACCGTGCCCGGAGCCGGTGGCGGCACATCATTCATCACCAAAACCCCGGCATTGCGGTCGCGGGAGAACACCACCGTCGCTGTGCCCCCGGCCGGGATCGCTCCGGAAACGGTGTGGACGTCGGAGGCGGAGAAAACCTGCTGGGCGGTGGACTGCGGCGGCGGCGCCGCCGGCCGCAACGCCAAGCCGACGCCGAACGCGGTCATGCCCACCGTGACGGCCGCCGCGGCAGACAGCACCGCGGTCCGCCAGCGCCCGCCCGAACGTGTTGCGGTGGGCAGGGTTCGTACGTTGTCGTCGGCGATCGAGGACAGTAGGCGAGCCCGTAGATCTGCCGGTGGTTCTTCGGCGCTGGCCGCCGAGACCACCGCCATGGTTTCCCGGACCGCGCGCACCTCGTCGTAGAAGGCGTCGGCGACCGGCAGGCCCGCGGTGGCCAGTCGCCGCTCGATGTCGAAGCGTTCTGATTCCGACACCGCGTGCAGTGCGTAGGGCGCCGCCAACTCCAGCAGGTCTCCAGCGTGGTCGCCGTAGGTGTGAGTCATCGCCGCAACCTCACCGAACACCCAGGCAGTTACGCAGACCGCGCAACCCATCGCGCATCCGCGACTTGACCGTTGCGAGGTTCGCCGACAGCCGTTCGGAGACCTGCACGTAGGTCATCCCCTGGTAGTAGGCCAATTCGATGCATTCGCGCTGCACGTCGGTCAGGTTGTTCAGACAGGCCGCCACCCGCTGCCGATCCTCACCGGAGATCACTGCGTCGGTGACATTGTCGGTGTCGCGTTCGACGTTCGCTGCGCCGTAACGCGAGTCACGCTGGGAGGCAGCTTGTTCGGCGCGCACCCGGTCGACGGCCCGGCGATGGGCAAGGGTCAACAGCCAGGCCAGCGCGCTGCCCGAGGCCGGGTCGTAGCTCTCCGCGGTGCGCCAGACCTGCAGGTAGACATCCTGGGTGGTCTCTTCGCTGTAGCCACGGTCGCGCAGCACCCGGCACACCATCCCGTAAACCCGGGATCGGGTGGCGTCGTACAACTCGGCGAACGCGGCTGAATCGTGCTGGGCAACACGGCGTAGCAGCGCGTCCAGGTCCGGTGCGCTCACCACCGTGCGCCCGTGGTTATCGATTCCATCGAATAGCAGCGTAGCGGGATAGTCGAGCAGGTTGGTCACGACGTCGCCCACGAATAACTCTGTGCCGCCCATCCGCCCGCCCGCGCGTGGGTGGAGTTTCGCGTGGCTTGTCCGGCGGTCAGCGACCGCGGCGACATCTGCATCCCGCGCCAGCGCAACACCATCGCCTGCAACTGGAGGCCCAAGCGGGCCATCTGCGGCGCCAGCGGGTTTGACAGCTGCAGTAGCAGAACCTGGCCCGCGCTCGCACGACGGCGTGAACCGCGCCAGGTGGCCACCAGGGCAGCTTGGTTGTTCCGGTGCAGCGAGACAGTCAGGTCCAGCGCCTCGTCAGGCCGGGGCACCCGAACCAGGAAGTAGCCGCCGTCACCGGCGAACGGTGCGCCCCGAAGTTCGTCGGTCACCGCCGCCGGGCCGTCCTCGGCGGCCGGCAGCAGGAATGCCCGCCGTTGGCCGTCCACATCTTGCGCCTCGGCGATCACGCACCGGGTGATTCCGGCGGAGTCCTGGCACCAGAACACGCTGAGTGGGTTGAACGCGCGGCCCAGAACGCGGGGCATCAGCAGTGCGGTGACCCGACCGCCGGGGATGTGAACCCCGTGGCGTGCCAGGAACGCATCGACCCGATGCCGCAGCGTGTGGTCCGGGGCGCCGTCGAGGTGATCGGCCGCCTCGAAGCGCGCGAAGGGCCGAAGCCACCACGACACTTGTGGCAGGTCGTCGATGTCGACGTACCAGGCGTAGCTGCGGTGCTCGGCGTAGTGCTGCACGGGTGCCCGGTGCAGATGCGTGACGCGGATCGGGTACACCGCGGGGGTCACATCAGGGGGCGGCCTGAATGTCACGCCGGCGCCCGGCTGGGAGGTCCCTGTGGTTTCCACACTCGTCATTCGGAGCGGTGCCGCCTGCGGATGGGTTGCCCATCTGTGATCCAGGTCTCTCGGCTGGGCCGGCGCTGCGGACCCGCGTGGCGATCAGACCAACCGACCCCCAGACCGGGTCGGTCTGGGGGTCGGTCCAGGGACTGTCGGAAGTTAGAACCAGGTCCGAACCGGGCTGGATCCGAACAGCGAGCCGATCGCGATGACCTGCGCCTTGCCGTCGTGATCGCCCGTGGTGTACTCCGGGTTGTCCGGGTTGATCGCGTTGTCCATCTCGATCAGGCCCTGGTTGGACGCGAACGAGATCCACGAGGCCTTCGTCATGTTGGTCACCAGCTTCTGGCGAGCCTGGTCATACGATTCGAAGGAGTGGCTCGGCAGGCCGGTGGAGGCATCGAATGCCTCCTCGCTCACCGATGCGGTGAAGATGAAGTTACCCTTGCCATCCGACTGACCGCCGAAGGTGCGCAGGTGCGAGTTGGTCAGCAGGAACAGGTTGTCGCGGTAGGCCGGGCCGATGCCGAGGAGCGACCCGGTCAGACCGTTCTGGAACAGTTCGCCCGGCAGGGGCAGGAGGAAGCCCAGTCCCAGCGGCCCGCCCTTGGGCGCCTGCTTGAACTGCTTGTCACCGACGATGCCCGAGTAGCCGATGCTGCTGAAGGGCGACGGCCCGAAGCCCGACACCACCAGCGACCAGTTCAGCTGCAGTTGCGCCTCGTACAGGGACCGGGCCTTGACCTGGAACACCGTGTTGATCGGCTCCTGCATGGTCTTGGCGCCCGGGGTTTCCGGTGTGCAGGTCTTCTTGGTCGAGCCCTCGCCGCAGTAAGGCTGGCCCACCCAGTCGGCGACCTCACCCTCCTTGTTGATCATCCAGTCGCCCAGCACGCCGTACGGGGTGACGGTCGTGGCCGTCGGACTCGGCGGGACCGGCGAGACCGGGGCGGCGGCCGACGGGGCCGCGACGGTCGCAGAAGGCGCCGGAAGCGCGGCCGACGGAGCGGGCAGGGTCAGCGTGGCTGCGGCCGGTGCGGGCACCGCGGAGACGGCCGGGGTTGCCAGTGCCTCGGGGGGTGCTGATGCGGCGGCATCGCTCACCGGCGGCGCCTCCGGGACCGACTCGGTGACCTCGCGCGTCACCCGGCCCCGGGTCGGCGTCGACGCCTCGGCCCTGGCCGCGCTCATGCCACGCCGGGTCGGCGCGGCGGAGTCCGAACGTGACGAATTGGCGGAATCCGAACGCGACGAACTGGCCGACGCCCGCGAGGAGTTGTTCGATCCGTCGGTCTCGGCACCTGCTACGGCGGGTCCGCTCAGGATCGCGACGCCGACGCCGAGTGCTGCGGCGATGCCGCCGACCCGGCCCATGAATTGTGCTGCGCTCATGGAACCTTTTCCTCCTCGGCGGCTGGCCGGCCAGGTTACGAAGCGGCCGGTGGATTGAGAGGATAAAACTCGAATCTGCGGATGGGTCGATTTCCGGAAAATTCGAATTCAGTGCGCTGTCGGGACGGTGCCTGCGCCCGGCTGATCAGGTCAGGGTCAGGTAGATCAGCGCCACGTTGAGCATCGTGATCAGGGCGGCGACCAGCCACGCCAGCGCCGAAGTCACCGTCCGATTCACGTCGGCACCCATCAGGGCTCGGTTCCCCGTCATCCGGACCAGTGGCACCAGGGCGAACGGGATCCCGAAGGACAACACCACCTGGGACAGCACCAGCGCCCGGGTCGGGTCAACGCCACTGGCCAGCACCAGCAGCGCGGGAACGAGGGTGACCAGGCGACGCACCAGGAGCGGAAACTTCTTGCGCAGCAACCCCTGCATGATCATCGCGCCGGCGTAGGCGCCCACCGACGTCGACGCCAGCCCCGAAGCCAGCAGTCCGATCGCGAAAAACAGGGCGACTCCCGGGCCGAGGACTTCGCCGACCGCGGCGTGCGCGCCTTCGATGGTGTCGGTGCCGTCCTTGCCCCGCAGGTTGGTCGCCGCCACCAGCAGCAAGGCCAGGTTGACGGTGCCGGCCACCAGCATCGCTATGCCGACGTCCCACCGCGTCACCCGCAGCAGCCGAGCTCGGTCCGGACCGGCCGGCGGATGGCCGTGGCGGTCCCGGGCCAGTCCGGAGTGCAGATAGACGGCGTGCGGCATGACGGTCGCGCCCAGCATTGCGGTGGCCAGCAGGACGCTGTCGACCCCGTCGAACCGCGGGATCAGCCCGTCGGCCACCGCCGCGGCCGGCGGCGGGTTGACCACCAGGCTGGCCAGAAAGCCGATCGTGATGATCAGCAGCAGGCCGGTGATGACCCGTTCGAAGACCCGCTGACCGCGCAAGTCCCCGATCAGCAGCAGGGCCAGCGACACCACACCGGTGATGACCCCGCCGAGCACCAATGGCAGTCCGAACAGCAAGTGCAGTGCCAGCGCACCACCGATGATCTCGGCGACGTCGGTGGCAATGGCCACCAGTTCGGCCTGCACCCAGTAGGCGATCCGACCAGGCGTACTGGTGCGGTCCCGCACGGCCTCGGGCAGCGTCTGCCCGGTCACCAGTCCCAGTTTCGCGCTCAGGTACTGCACCAGTGCGGCCATCAGATTGGCGACGACGATCACCCACACCAGCAGGAAGCCGAACTGGGACCCGGCGCTGACATTGGCGGCGATGTTGCCGGGGTCGACGTAGGCGATGGCGGCGACGAACGCGGGCCCGAGCAGTGTCCAACCCGGACGGGCCCGGGCCGCGATCTCAGTCAGGGCTCAGAACCCGATCCACGCGCCGCCGCCCCCGAGGCCGATCACCGGTGTGCCCCAGCCGAATCCCCAACCGGCGTTGGGCGTCATGTTGGGATTAGGCGTGGTGGTGATCGCGGTATGCCCGGGACTCGCGCACACCCGGGTGAAGGGGGCGGTATCGGCGCAGCGGGGTGCGGACGAAGCGGGCGAAGCCAGTAAACCGGTGCCCAATATCAGGATCGGCACAACCATCAGCAGCATGCGCGCCATGGCGTCCTCCGTAGCCGGGACAGTTGCGACCCCTTACGTCCCAGCGTACAAGCCTTTGCCGGTGATCAGAGGCAGATCCAGGGTGGTGCGGATCCCCGGTTCGGCGGCCACCACGGCGGGGATCGCGTTCACGATGCGCGTTGCGGTGGCCAGAACCCCGGCGTGGTTATGGTCGCCGTTAGGGCTGGACAGGCACAGGTCCAGCGCGTAGCACGGCTCCCCGGTGATCTCTACCCGGTAGTTGCCGCCCTCCTGGGCGGGTTGCGGCCAGTCCGGGCACAGGTCGTCGCGCAGGCGGGTGATGTGTTCGAGCACCACCACCGGGGCGCCTTTGACCATGCCCATCACTTCGAAACGCAGGGCTGCCGCGGTGCCTTTAGCGATGTGGCCGCTGGAGATGTCGAACGCGTCGGGCGCCGGTTCGCGGATGTACATCTCCTCCAGGCCGTCGAGTTCCACGCCGAGTCCGGCCGCCAGTTGCCGCACCACCGAACCCCACCCGATGCTCAGTACGCCCGGCTGCAGCAACATCGGGATCTCATCCATCGGCTTGCCGAAGCCCATCACGTCGAACATCACCGTCGCACTGTCGTAGGTGGCGTAGTTGACGATCTCCATACAGCGCACCTGCTCGATGCTCTGGCAGGTCCCCATCAACGCCAGCGGTACCAGGTCGTTGGCGAAGCCCGGGTCGATTCCGTTGACAAACAGGCTCGACTTGCCTTGGCGGGCAGCATCTTCGAGGGGTTTGATCATCTCGTCAGGGATCACCTGCCAGGGCCACTGCAGGAATACCGGGCCGCTGCCCACCACGTTGACCCCGGCCGCCAGGATGCGGCGGTAATCCTCAAGGGCCTCGACCAAACGGTTGTCGGCCATCGCGTTGTAGACGGCGCAGTCCGGCTTGGTGGCCAGCACCGCATCCAGATCGGTGCTGGCCTTGATTCCCGTCATGGTGTCCAGTCCGACGAGTTCGGCGGCGTCCTTGCCGGCCTTGCTCTCCGAAGACACCCATACCCCGGTCAGTTCGTAGTCCGGGTTGGCGATGACGGATCGCAGGGCGTGGGCGCCGACGTTGCCGGTGCCGATCTGTGCGACGCGGATTGGCATGGTGCTCCTCTGAGGTCGGGGCTTACAGGTCGGGCTTACAGGTCGGGCTTACAGGTCGGGGATGGGCAGGTCCAGGTTGGGCACGATCAGTCCGCCATCGACCTCGAGCATCTTGCCGGTCAGGAAACTGGCGGCGGAGGAGGCCAGGTAGACCGCCGCGGCGGCGATGTCATCGGGTTCGCCGAGACGGCGCAACGGGGTGGCCTTCTCCATCGGTTCGCGCAGGGCGTCGTTGGACGCCACGATCTCCAGCGCCGAGGTCATGATCGAGCCTGGGGCGATGGCGTTGACCCGGATGCGGGGGCACAGATCCAGTGCCGAGAGGCGGGTGTAGTGGGCCAGGGCGGCTTTGGCTGTGCTGTAGGCGGCGAAACCACGCCCCGCCAACCGGCCCATGGTGGAACTGATGTTGATGATCGAGCCCACGCCGGCGTGCTCCAGCATCAACGGGGCCGCCGCCACGGTCAGGGCGTGGGCGGTCAGCACATTGAAGGTGAAGGCGTCCCGCATCTCTTTGACCGTCGTGGTCAGCAGGGTATTGGGCATGCTGCCACCAACGTTGTTGACGACGATGTCGAGCCTGCCGAACGCCTCCACCGCGGCGGCGGCGAGTTCGGCGGTCTTCTCCGGCTGGGCCAGGTCGGCCACGACGATGTGGGCGCGCCGGCCGGTGGCGGCGACCTGTGCGGCGACCGCCTCCAAATCCGCTTGGGTGCGCGAGGCGATGACGACGTCGGCCCCGACTTCGGCGAAGGCGACGGCAATGGCAGCCCCTAGGCCGCGCCCGGCCCCGGTGACTACGGCTACTTGTCCATCGAGGCGGAATTTGTCGAGGATCACGTGGTCTCTCTTCGGGCGGTTTTGCCTTGTCGAGACCACCGTAACAAGGTGTGGGGTCGGGGCGAACCCGAAATGTCGAACGTTTCTATAACACGTTCTACTTTTTGGTTACCGCTTGGCGGGGGCCTTCGCGGCGGCCTTGGCGGGTGCTTTTTTAGCCGCCGCTTTGGCGGGTGCCTTGGCAGGTGCTTTCTTGGCGGGTGCTTTCTTGGCGGGACCCTTTGCCGCCGGTTCGTCTGACGGTTCGGCCTTCGTGCGGGCGGCCGACTCCTCCCGGCGGCGCCGCACACTGGCTTCCAGTTTGGCCAGTAGATCCGAGACGTCTTCGGTGTCGTCGAGTTTGGCCGGGGCCTCGGTGGTGGCGAAGGCCTGCCCGCCGGACAGTTTGGCCTCCACCATTTCCTGCAGTTGTTCCTGGTAGGTGTCGGTGTACTGCTCGGGATGGAAGTCGTCGGTCATCGACTCGACCACCTGCCCGGCCATCTTCAACTCGGGTGCGCGAACCTCGACGTCGGTGTCCAGGGAAGGGAAGTCGGGATCACGGATCTCGTCGGGCCACAGCAGGGTGTGCACAACCATCACTTTGCGCTTGGAGAAGTCCTTGACCCGCAGTGCCGCCAGCCGGGTCTTGCTGCGCAGCGCGAAGTGGACGATGGCCACCCGGTCGGTCTCGCTGAGTGCTTTGGCAAGTAGCACATAGGATTTCGCGGACTTGCCATCCGGCTCCAGAAAATAGCTTTTGTCATACATCAGCGGGTCGATGTCGGTTGCCGGGACGAACTCCAGCACGTTGATCTCGTGGCTGCGTTCCTCGGGCAGGGTGGCGATGTCCTCGTCGGTGATCACCACCGTCTGGCCGTCCTCGGCCTCGTAGGCCTTGGCGATGTCGCGGTACTCGACCACCTCGTCGCACTC
>CAXNJA010000083.1:0-11337 GCA_964202555.1 Mycobacterium sp. | reverse complement strand
ACCGTCTTTGACGATCACCGCCCCGAAAGGGCCGCCCCATCCGTTGACGACCGACTCCTCCGCGAGCCGGCACGCTTCGGCCATAAGTTCTTCCGGTACCAACTTCGCCATCTTCGCTCCGCCGTCTTCTACTCGCTGCTCACGTGCTTTGCAGACTACTTCTTCGTTGGCGGAACCCACCGTCGTTCTGTTCCGAATCCGCGCCGTACAATGCGCGCTTACCGGATTCAAAACCGCCGCCGCCGAAGCCTGGGAGGCTTCGAGACCGGGAGGGCCGGCATCAGAAATCCACTTCCCATAGCGCGGTGGCCGGCGAGGTTGAAGTTCAAATGGTCCGACCTATCGTAAGCCAGGTTTATGCACGCGGGGTTTGCCGGTGCGCGGACCGGGGCGTCGAAGTCGACAACCGTGGGCGTGCAACCGGGTCGGTGCTTACTCGCCCTCCCAGGGTTAGCGGGATCAATGCCAGCCCCTTCGAAATGGCGGGGAATGCAGTAGTTTCACCGATCCCCGAGGCAGGTCCGTGCGGTAGGTTCAGGCCACTGAGGTGTCCGGTTCGCGATCAGGTGAGCGTGCCTCGGCCCTACACCGCGGGAGAAGCCTTGAAGCACAGGCCGACCACGATCCGCGACCGCCTCGGCGCCCTGCGGGGGCTGTTGACCATCAACGATGACGACTACAACGCCTATATGCGTTCCTACGGCGAGTTGTTCGTCGACTCCCCGGAGAACACCCGCGCCGACTACGACAACGGCGTTCCGCTGCGGGGGTATCCGCAGGGCAGCAGCAACGAACTCACCGAGTTGTACAAGGTGATCCACCTGCTGTGCACGCTCGGTTCGGTGGAGAAGATGTACATGCCGCCGCAGATCGACCCGGCCGAGTCGGTGCTGGCCAACCAGATCATCTTCGAGCGGATCGTCGCCGATGACCTCAACCTCAAGCCCGGACAGAAGGTCCTGGAGTTGGGCTGCGGTTGCGGCGCGATCGCCGAGCACATCGCCGAGCTGACCGGCGCGACGCCGTATGGAATCAACCTGGACCGCTCGCAGATTGAGAAGGCTTGGCGCAAACCCAATCTGCCACGGTCGAACTTCCAGACCGGCGACTTCAACAAGGCTCTTGAGTTCGACGACGAGTCCTTCGACGCCGTGTACGCGATCCAGCCGATGACCTACGTCAGCGATCACGCTTTCACCTTCAGCGAGGTGTTCCGAGTGCTGCGGCCGGGTGGGCGTTTCGTCATCAACGACGTCGCCGCCCTGGATGCCTACGACCGCGATGACGATCATCAGCGCACCCTGATCCAACACACCCGGGAGCTGACCGTGTTCGGCGGGTTCTGGTACTACAAGTACTGGGAGGACGCCTACCGCGACGCCGGCTTTGAGTTGCTGTCCTCGGTCGGGCGGCCGGCGGTGGAGCTGATCAAAAAAGAGGTCGCCCTCTTCGACAGATACGAGACGGCGTTCAAACTTCTCGCCCGCCTGCACCTGATCCCAGCCAAGACCAACGCGCTGATGGGGCGGATGAACGAGAACAGCCACTCCTACATCCGCGCCGAAGAAGAGGACCTGTTGACCCTTAACTGGCACTGTGTGGGCCAGAAACCAGGTGCAGCAACGCGATTGCAGTGACCGCGCTCCCGCTGGTCTTCGTACACGGCTTCGCCTGTGATCGCACGGACTGGCGCGCTCAGGCCGACTCGCTTGTCTCAAGAACCACCGTCGTCGAATGGGAGCTGCCCGGACACGGATCGACACCCGGCACGCCGGCCGAATGCACTATCGAGGCCTACGGCGCCGGTCTGGCGCGAGCGATGGCAGAGCTTGAGTTGCCGCCGGCGATCCTCGTGGGCCACAGCATGGGGTGCCGGGTCGTTCTGGAAGCCAACCGGCGCCAACCCGACGCAGTGGCCGGGTTGGTGCTGGTGGACGGCAGTCGGATCGCCCGAGGCGACCGGGCGGCAGCCCGGCGGGCTATGGCCGATCAACTGGACGGGGACGGCTACCGGCGATTTGTGCGGGAGTTCTTCGAGTCGATGTTCTTCCCGGCAAGCGATCCGGCTCTCGCCACGGCGATCTGCGATCGGGCGATGCGCCTTCCCGCAGCGGTAGGCAGGGCCTTGATGACAGATCTGGCCGGCTGGGACGCCGGCGAGGTCGAGAGCGCCCTCGACAGGATCGGGGTTCCGGTGCTGGCAATCCAGAGCACGACGATGGACTCGGCGCTGAAGCGTGTGCCGTTGGCCCCCGGTCAGAACTCACCATGGATCGACCTGATCCGCGCCCACGTTCCCAGCGCCACCATCGGGATCCTGCCCGGGCCAGGACACTTCCCGCAGATCGAACTCGCCGAGGAGGTTACCGCGCTGATCGCCGAGTTCGCCCTCAACGGCCCAGTGATTTAAGGGCTTTGGGGTTCGCCACTCTCCCCCGCAGGGAGAGATGGGTCGAAAAATAGGTTCGGAGTTGGTATTCAGTCGAGGTCGAAGGCGTTTCGGATGGCGATCGAGAGCGCGCCTTCCTGATCGGGAAAGAAGAACACAGTCTGACGGCCCACCGCGTCAACCGGCACCGTGACTATATTGTCGACGCTGACCACCGATTCCTTGGCCAGACCGTTGCGGGTCCCGGCGGGCGCTTCCGTCGACAATCCGCGGATCGTCCCCGTGATCGGCGCGACGGTTACCCGGGCGAGCCGGAGGCCGGCGAGTACGCCATAGACAGTCCCGCTGTCTTGGGGCCGGGGTTGCAGCCCGAGGATGGTTCCTGCGGTCAGTTCGCTGTGCAGTTTCATGTCACCACGACGCACCGCCAGCGCTCCAGGTGAAGCAGATTCGCCATTGGTCGTTCACCCGCACGTTGTACTGACCGGCTCGGCCGCCGGTCAGCTTCTCCAGCCGATTGCCGGGCGGCACGCGTAACGTTAACCGTTACTACGGCCATTAGCTGGGTAGCCCTGGATCGAATGGATCGGCTACGACGCCAGGACCTGAACGCGGCTCAAGTCGGCTGTTTCGCGTGCGACTTCGATGTCGTAGTGCTTCTGGAGGTTCAGCCAGTAAGTGTCAGACTGGCCGAACAGTTTCCCGAGACGCAACGACGTGTCGGGTGTGACGGCACGCTGACCCAAAACGATTTGATTGATGCGCCGCGGCGGTACGTCGATCAGATCAGCTAGCTTGCGCTGTGAAAGACCTAGGTCGGTGAGGTATTGATCGGCGAGAATCCGGCCGGGGTGAACCGGTGCAATATCCCTCATGGTGATGCCCTTTCCTTAGTGGTAGTCGACAATTTGAACGTCCCGCGGGCCGGCGGCGGCCCATCCGAAGCAGATGCGGTATTGGTCGTTGATGCGGATGCTGTGCTGGCCCTTGCGGTCACCAACCAAGGCTTCAAGACGGTTTCCGGGCGGCATTCTGAGATCACTGATCTGGTTGGCCGCGTTGAGCATCAGAAGCTTTTGGAGCGCTCGATCGCTGAGTTCCGAACTGTACTTCTTGACTCGGCGTCCGTTGAACAGCTTCTCGGTGTCCTTGTCGGCGAACGCCTGAATCACAATTTCAAGCGTACCGCGTAGCGTTACACGAGTACAAGTACATCCTGGGATTCCAGGCGTTAGCGGTTCGCCCGTTCCTGGAGCGCGCAACAACGTGGCTCGTAGTGCTAACTTCTTCCCGGAATCGGCCACCTCGCCAGATTCACTGGAAGGACTGGTTTGGTGATCAGATCGCGGCTTAGCCGAGAGACCTCCACCGTCAACGTGCCGGACACGCCATGAAGCCGAAGACCGCCCTGCTGCATATCGGAACACCAAAGACGGGAACGACCTCGATCCAGAGGTGGCTGGCCAACGCCCAAGACGACGGAAGCCTTGCGCCGGTTCGTTATCCGCTGTGGGCGGGAGGCCACAATCATCAACGTCTGGTGTCACTCTATAAACCCTACGAGGACTTACCGCCGGGTTTCCGCCAAAACTACGGCCCAAGTGGCGAAAGCTATAGACGAATGCGCGAGCGGTACCGCGCTTTCTTGTTTGACGAGCTCAGCGCAGCGAGTGGCGCGGTTCTTTCAGGGGAGTCGTTATGCGACCTACTCTCCCCCCTCCTCGCCGCACGCCTGCGCGTGGACTTGGAGTCACTGGGTTTCCGGGAGTTCCACGTGGTCCTCTATATTCGCGACCCAGCTGACTACTTCCTCTCAGTTACGCAGCAGGACCTCAAGATTGCAGTCAGATCACCGATCGTCCAGGACCCCGCGATCTTCAGATACGAATTCCTGCGGATGGCGGAGACATGGGAACAGGCATTCCCAGGCAAGTTGATCATTCGGAAGTTCCCCACCGATCAAGGCCATGACATTATCGACGATTTCGCCGTCGTCATGCAGCAGTGCTTCGGTACAGCGCCGCCACGGGTTCCGTTACGAATGAACACCACGTATTCCGCCGAAGCCATGAAGATCATGCAGGATTATCGGGCAGCCCGCGGGACCAGCACCGAAACCCTGACGCCGGATGTTGCGCGGCTCGTCGAGTTCTTGGATTGGTCCAGACAGCACATACCGCAGACAAAGCCCGTGCTGAAACCGGAAGTGGCCGAACAAATCCGGGCGAATCACAAAGAAGACGCCGGATTGCTCCACTCCCGCTACGGTGTGGACCTGGGTCTGCAGAACTGCGGTCCAGGATCTACGTTCCCTCGTAGTAGACCCTTTCGCGTCGATGAGATCCTCGAGTCCGTCGACCCGGAAGTCGTCGATGAACTGCTGCTGCTCCTGGCCAGGATCCACCTCGGCCATAAGCGGTCGCTGACATGGCGTATCGCCGCCTGGGCTTACCGCCGCATCCCGCCTGCGCGTCGTCCGGTTCGCGCCCTGTCCTGGGTACGGTCGCGCATCAACCGGGAGAATCGCTGGACAAGAACCATCACTTCGCCGTGATAGACGGGCTCAGTGTCGATGAAGCGGCCTACCTCGTCGACCGCATCCAACTCGGCGCTCCCCTGCCCGACGTCCTCGCGCTCTACAGCGCGCAGTCCGCCCACGCGGCGGCAGGCTGAATTGATGGGTTTATGGCCTGGGTGAGGGGGCGGGCAGGCATTGAGAAGCGGCCTTGGCCAGCCATGCCGTGAGGAGTTCCCGCCGGTTGTTGCGGCCCGTTGCTTGCGCCATGTACAACAGGAAATCGGGTGGTGTGTTGCCGGAATCGTGCAGGCGCCGGGCCCAGTGCCGCTCCAGAAACTCGATCGGTCCCGGCCTGGCAGGTATCCCCCGGACCGCCGACCAGTAGGCGAGGCGCTCGCGCCAGTTGGACGGAAGCCGTTGCAGTTGCACTAGAACGCGGTCTGGCACCGGCACACTGAACTCGCGGGCCAGGAACTCCAGCCCGGCGGTCAATCCGAGGCTCACGCCGGGCCGTCGCGCGCGCTCGATCACGGTGTCCCAGTCGATTTCGCCGCCGCTGACTTCGAAGAGCATGATCGCGTCGGCCACCCAGCGCAGCGGTGAACCGTTGCCCGGAAACGCGGTGGCCACCGCCATCACCAGGCAGTCGGTGACCGAGGGCAGCAGCACGGGTCGTTGCAGAAGCGTGGCCGAGATGGCGGATTGGAAGATTCCGCTGTCGTCGCCCGCTGTCTTAAATGCCGACCAGTGCAGATCTACGCCACAACCGTCTGAGTCGTGGCAGTTCCAGCCATGGGTGTAGGCGAATCGAGGAGGGGCGAGGTCCGATTCGTAGCCGGCAGCGAGCAGAATTTCAAGCGCACGCTCGGCATCTGATTCCGGAACCAGGAGGTCGACGTCGACGATGCGGCGCAGCCCGAGGCGCCCTTCGGCGGCGGCGATCATCGCGGCACCCTTGATGAAGACGACCGGGATTCCGGCATCTGTGAGTAGACCGGCCGCTTGGAGACCGCCGGTCAGGGTGACGGCATTGCGGGCGAGGGACTGCCGGTAGACCCCCTTCAGCAGCGGCAGGTCCTCGGCATCGATCTCCGCAGCCTCGCGGTTGGCCCACAGTTGCGAGTACATCCGGCCGGATGCCTCGTCGACGGTCTCCAGTTGCAGTCCGCGCGCCTTCCAGCGCCGCCAGGCGGGAGCGGCCACCTCGACCGGCATCAGCGCCGCCTTGAGCAGGTCCAACTGAGCCGGGGTGGGGAAGGGCAAAAGCTCGGGGGCCCGCCGGGGTCGGTGGTCGGCGCGCAGCTCCTCCAGCCGGGTCCGGAACGTGCTGTCTGGTCTCATGACTCGTCTTTCCGGTGCTGCTGGTACATGGCCGACCGCTCGCGGGCCAGTTTGAGATATTCCTGGTGAAGCGCCGGGCGTTGCCGGCGGGTTAGGTTGGCCTCGTGACCGCGCCGGTAGAGCAGCACCTCCGGCAACTCCACAGTGGGGATGCCCAGGTCGCGCGCCCGCAGCATCCAGCGCATAGGGGCGATCAGACTGTTCCCCAGGGGGCCCAGCCGCGAGGCGGCCCCCCGGGTGATGAGAGCGGCACCGAGCATGGCCCATTCCGTCTGCTGCTCCAGGAGCGCGCCGTCCGCGGTCATCGCCTGCTGCAGGCCGAGAATCAACTGACAGCCGGTAACCTCGCCGGCTGCGTGGAGTCCGGCGGCGATGCGACCCTCGGGCCACAGATCGTCGGCGTCGAGAAATGCCAGCCACTCGGATTCCGTCGCTGCGATCCCGGCATCGAGATTCTCCCCGGCGGACGGTCCATTCGAGATCACCAGCCGGACCCGTGAATCGGGATGGCACACCGCCAGATTCGCTGTCGGAGTGCCGTTCTGGTGCGTCGCGATCACCAACTCGGCAATTTCCGGCTGCCGCAGCACGGATTCGACCGCTTCACGCAGGAACGGCTCCGCCGGACGTGCCGGGATGATGGCGGCGACGTTGGTCACGGGTACCCCTCGTCGCGGTCCCGGTGTGATGACCGCTTCCTGGCGATCGAGGCCCAGGCGATCGCCAGGTGTTCACGCACCCTCAACTCCTGGTCGCCGGATGTGTTGTTTGCGTGGATACGTCGCTCCACGAGGATCTCGTCAATCACGGCGGATCGCAGTCCGAGATCGTGGGCGCGCGCTGTCCACGCGACATCCTCGGAGACTTTGATCCCGTCGGCCGCGAAGCCCCCGGCCCGTTCGAAAGCCGTTCTGCGGTAGAGGGTTGCACTTGGCGCCAGCGACGGTTCGGGGATGCCTTCGTCCCACGACGGCTTCCACCACGGCGGCCGCGCGACACCGGGATCTCGAAACATGGCGCATAACGCGCCGACGAAGGCAATGTCCGGTTGGGCGGCCAAAAAAGACAACTGGCGAGCCAGTTTGTCCGGGCGCCAGCGGTCATCGTGATCCAGACATGCGATCACATCTCCATCGACGGTTGGAACGGCGATGTCGCAGGCGCGCGCGTATCCCAGGCGTTCGGTCCTGATCACGCGGGCCCCGAACTCACGCAACAAATCTCCGGTGCCATCGGTCGATCCGTCGTCGACGGCGACGAAATCACAGGGCTGCAGCGTCTGGGAGGCGATCGAGTCAAGGGCCTCCCGCAGGTAAGACATGCCGTTGAAGACGACCATGACAAGTCCGGCTTGCAAGTCAAACAAAGGAGTCCATCGCTTTCCGTAGGGACTTGCGGCTTACTTCGATGTTGAATTGCGTCCGCAGGAGGGTTTCGGCCTGCGTGGCGATCTCCCGCCCACGGGCCGGGTTTCGCAGGATCTCGACGACTGCGGCGGCGAGTTCGGCGTCGCTCTCGCCCCGCAGCACATGGACGCCGTGCACCGCCGGTATTCCTCGCAGCCCGTCGGCAGTTGCCACCACCGGCACCATCCGCGCGAAGGATTGCAGCACTTTGGTTTTCACCCCACTACCGCCGATCAGCGGCACCACCATCACCGCCGCTGAACGCAGAACAGGTCTGACGTCGGGCAGATGACCGGCGACCTTGAGGCCGGGCCGCTCGTCCGCGGCCGCGACAAGCCAGTCCGGTGGCGCGGCGCCGACCACCGTCAACGTTGTGGGACCCAGTTCGGCTTGCACCAGCGGCCAGACGCGATCGACCAGCCGTCGGACCGCGAACTCGTTATCCCGGTAGCCGAGATAGCCCAGAAACACGATCCCGGACCGCGGCCCTGGGGCAAGATCGGTGTCATCGCTGGCGGCATCGACCGCGGTTATGACGTGAATCTCGGTCTCCGCGGCAAGGGCGCGAAGCGCATCGGCATCCTCTTCGGAGGTGACGAACACGGCGTCGGCTTCCGCGACCACCTCACTTTCAGCGCTACGGTCCTGCAGGGCGGCCGACAGCACGGCGCGGCTCCCAGTGTGTTTCGCCAATCGAAACTTGTTCAAGTGCTCCACATGTGTTGCGTCGTAGACGAACCGGCAGCCGGGGCAGTGCCGCCGGGCGAGGGGGAGCATCGCCTGGGCAACCTCCAATCGGCTAGCGATCACCACGTCGAAATGGGGGCCGTGCCGGCTCATCCACTCCTCCACGCGGCCGTCGCGGGCGGCGATGCCGACGCCGAGGTCCTCGAGGCGCCGCGCTGTGGCGACAAGATCCACCGGCCAGGGCCGCAGGCTGGCGAACGTCACCCGGTGGCCCTCGTCGCGCAGCAACTGCAGCAGGGTCACCATGCGCGCAGCGCCGCCGTCGCGGCTGGCCTGCGGCGGTTCGTAATCGACGACCAGCAAGTTGCTCATAGGGCAAGCGCTTCGCGGATCGCCGGAATGCCCTGGTCGGCTCCCAGTTTAAGGTGGTAGGCCGGCAGCCTGCGGGCCAAGGCGACCATCAACCCCATGTCGGGGTGATCGTCGTGCGGCGCTTGCAGAAGCGTCGACGGCGCCAGCGCCCGCAGGGCCGCTGCGGGGCTGGCTTCGGTGAGCGAAGACACGGGACCGCCCGTGACGCGGGGTAGTAGAACCGTTGTCAGCGTGAGGCTTTCGGTCATCGCGCCGGGCAGGTCGCGGCCGATGATCAGGGTCTGGCGGCGGTCGATTCCGTGCGGTCCGCCGTCGCGTTCGCCGATCTTGACTGAGCAGTAGAGATTCCAGGCCTGCGCCCGTCGCCCGTCGAGTTCGACGGCGGCATAGTCATCGCCGACCACCTGCATCCCGGCGTGGATGGCGGCGAGAGTCGTGGTGGACTTTCCCGAACCGCCAGGTCCTGCGAGCAGGGCGCCGCGGCCGTCGACCCCGACGACGGCTCCGTGGACGAGTTGCCGATGCGGTCCGGCCAGAGCGAAGTGCAACGCGTTACGCAACGGGGCCGCCCGATCCCATGGCCTCACCCCATCGAGACTCGCGAACCAGCAGCACGCGAGCCGCCGTCCGGCGTCCCACAGCATCAGGCTGGAGTCGTCCGCCGACGCCGTCGCCCGGACCGGCCCCTGCGACAGGCCCGCCACGGCGCCGCCGCGCCCCAGATTCTCCGGGCCCCAGGGGAACTGTGGCAGCGGGAAACTCCCGACGATCAAGCGGGTCGGATCAGCGGCGGCGGGGATCTCGTGATGGTGGATTGCGGGCAGTAGCGCGGCGCCCAGGCCGGGATCCGCGACGTCAAGCCGAAGGTCGTCGCCCGCGATGCGCATGTTCACGTGTTGCGCGGTCTCGGCGGCGCGCAATGCCTCGGCGACCACCATCTCGCGGAAATCCTGAGCCGCCGGCGCGAGGGGTGCGGCGAAGTTCATCGCTACGGCGCGATAGTCGGCCAGCCGGCGCCGCGTTCGACGTCGTGCACCGGATCGGCCAGCAGATGGGCCTGCAGGTCGTTGTAGACGTGTAGACGGGGGACTTCGAAGCTGCCGAGGTCGCCGTCATTGCCCGGCGCATCGGGTGGAGGCATTGTGATCAGGCCCTCGTCGAAGAGTTCCCGGTGGAAGGCGAGGATCGCTGAGGTCACGGCCCCCGAGTCCGCTCCGTGCTCGGAAGCAAGGCGTGAGCCCGACACCTCCGCGGTCTCGCCGACCAGCAGTCGTGACCACAGGTCGGCGCCGGAGCCCTCGATCGAGTAGTAATTGCCCGTCGCCAGGTTGATCACGACGGTTTCGCCATCGATCGTCTCGTGGACTATCTGGCTCCCCAACATAGGATCATTGAACACGATCTGAGCCGAACGTTCGTCTCAGATACTCGCGGCGCAGCGTCCCGATCACCTCGGCGGCCGCCCGCTGCCCGGAGCGGGCGGTGCCCTCTACGCTTCGCATCCACGGACGTTCGTACCGGGAAAGTAGCGGATCCAAGTGCCGGATCGGGCGCGGGCGGTGCGCCGGAGGCAGACCCCCACACGATCATGCGATGCGTTCAATCGTGCCGAGTTCAACCGCCAGCTTGTCCCGAGCCATTTCGGCGTCATACCGGGCCTGCATATTGATGAAGAACATGTCGCTGAGCCCCAACGCACGCGACAGTCGCAGCGCAGTATCAGCCGTGATCGCCCGTTTCCCGTGCACGATTTCGTTGATACGGCGGGGTGGCACGTCGATAGCCTTGGAGATCCGGTATTGAGTGATGCCCATCGGCTCGAGAAACTCCGTCATCAAGATCTCCCCGGGATGGGTGGGTGCGAAGTCAGCCATATGCCTGCCCTTTCTAGTGGTAGTCGACGAACTCGACGTTCGACGCACCGCCGGCGCTCCAGGTGAAACAGATTCGCCATTGGTCGTTCACCCGCACGCTGTAATGACCGGCGCGGTCCCCGCTCAGCTTCTCCAGCCGATTGCCGGGCGGCACACGCAGATCGTTGATAGTTCCAGCGGCATCGATCAGGGTCAGCTTGTTGTACGCGAGTCTGATTAGTTCCGGACTGATCCTCTTGACGTAACGACGCTGCCAGATCGCCTCCGCGTCCTTACCCCGGAACGAGCGGATCACCTACCAACAGTAACGTCAGCCGTTAGTAACGTCAACCGTTACTAAGCCCATTAGCTGGGTGGCCTACCCTGCGCTACGAGCAGGTCGCCTTCCGTCGACCCGTTCTCCCACGGCGAAGCCGATCCGTTCTCCCACGGCGAAGCAGATCTGATCGAGGCCATGGTTCTCCGGGGGGCCGGCCGCTAACGGCTGCTGGAAGTAGCGGATTTCGGGAAACCAACTCATAACGCGCGACGCATTTCCGCTGGTAGCGAGTGCGCCCGAAGGGATTCGAACCCCTAACCTTCTGATCCGTAGTCAGATGCTCTATCCGTTGAGCTACGGGCGCCGGTCTTCAGTTGTCGTGGCCGAGCATTCGACCGCGGCGGAGGCGAGAGGATTTGAACCTCCGGTCCCCTTTAAGGGGGACAACTCATTAGCAGTGAGTCCCATTCGGCCGCTCTGGCACGCCTCCT
>CAXNJA010000082.1:0-11354 GCA_964202555.1 Mycobacterium sp. | reverse complement strand
TCCGGCAGCGGGGCCGGCGTCGACAAAGTCAGGGCCGCAACCGAACTGGTCCGGCAGCGCGAACCCGATCTGTTGGTGGAGGGGCCGATCCAGTACGACGCCGCGGTGGAACCCAGCGTAGCCGCCTCCAAGATGCCCAACTCCGCGGTTGCCGGCCGGGCTACGGTGCTGATCTTCCCGGATCTCAACACCGGCAACAACACCTATAAGGCGGTGCAGCGCAGTGCCGGCGCGATCGCCATCGGTCCGGTTCTGCAAGGCCTGAACAAACCCGTGAACGACCTGTCCCGAGGAGCGCTCGTGGAGGACATCGTCTACACCGTCGCGATCACCGCCATCCAGGCCCAGAGGTCGTGATGGCGGGTACCGTACTGGTCCTCAACTCGGGATCCTCGTCGCTGAAATATCAACTCGTCCAACCAGACTCCGGTACGTCGGTGTTCGACGGGATTGTCGAGCGCATCGGGGAGGACACCTCCAGGGCCAAGCTTCGGCTCGGCGAAACCAAACTCGAACGCGACGGCCGGGTCGCTGACCACGAAGCGGCGCTGCGATTGGCCTTCGATCTGGTAGCCGAAGCCGGCGAGAGCCTGGACGACCTGGGTCTGGTCGCGGTCGGGCACCGCGTGGTGCACGGCGGCCCCAGTCTTTACCGCCCGACCGTCCTCGATGACGCGATGGTCGAGCAGTTGCGCGAACTGGCGCCGCTTGCGCCACTGCACAACCCGCCGGCGGTGCTGGGCATCGAGGTGGCCCGCAGGCTGTTGCCCGACCTGCCGCACGTGGCGGTTTTCGATACCGGGTTCTTCCACGACCTGCCTGCCGCCTCGGCCAACTACGCCATCGACAGGGAGGTCGCGGCGAAGTGGCGCATCCGTCGCTACGGCTTCCACGGCACCTCACATCAGTTCGTCAGCCGCGCCGCCGCGGAGTTCCTCGGCAAGCCGGTGGAATCGCTGAACCAGATCGTGCTGCACCTGGGTAATGGTGCGTCGGCCTCGGCGATCGCTGCGGGCCGGCCCATCGACACCTCGATGGGATTGACCCCGCTGGAGGGCCTTGTCATGGGTACCCGGTCCGGCGACATCGATGGCGGGATCATCAGTTATCTGGCGCGCACCGCCGGCATGGGTATCGATGAGATCGACACCATGCTCAATCGGCACTCCGGAATGCTGGGGCTCAGCGGCGAGAGCGATTTCCGGGTGGTGCACCAGCGCATCGCCGCCGGTGACCAGGACGCCCAATTGGCATACGAGGTCTACATCCACCGGCTGCGCAAGTACGTCGGCGCCTACCTTGTGCTGCTCGGACATGCCGACGTCATCACCTTCACCGCCGGCGTCGGGGAGAACGACGCCAAGGTTCGCCGGGACGCCCTGACCGGACTCGGCCGGCTCGGGATCGAACTGGACGAGGGTCTCAATGAGAGCCCGGCGCGCGGGGCGCGGCGGATCTCGACGGAGTCGTCGCCGACCACCGTGCTGGTCATCCCGACCGACGAGGAACTCGCCATCGCCCGGGCGAGCATTACGGTGGTCTAGGCCACCCGCCGAGCAGACACTAGAACGTGGTGGCGGGGCGGACTTCGTTGGCCAGGTCAACAAGCGCGTAACGGTGGGACTGGCTGATGGCGACCCGGGCCAGGCTGCGCAACGAGGCCTCCACGCCCAGCCGCAACCCGTGATCGGTGAACGGAAACCCGAGGATCGGGCTGGGGTCTGCGGTGTTGTCAGCGGTCCAGTCCATCGCGGTGCCCAACACCAGGGCGCGGATCTGCAGGACCCGCGGTTCGGTGTCGGGAAGCGCTTCGACTCGGCGTGCGGCGTCGCGGATCTGCTCCTCGCTGAGTTCGTGCGCGGAACGCCCGGACAGCAGGGTCACCGCACTGGTCAATCGGGCAGTCGTGAAATGCCTTGAGCCGACAGGCACTTCATCCAGTGTGGTGACCGCCCCCTCGCGATCGCCCTCGATCGACTGGGCGCGAGCCAGCCCGAAGCCCGCGGAAATGATGTTGTTGTCGGTGTGCCAGACAGTCTCGTAGAAGGGCCGCTCGTCGGAGGTGCCGGCCAACTCCGCGGTTGCCGCAAGCGCCAGTTTCGGGGCGAGCTCACCGGGAAAGATATCCAGCACCTCGTTGAAATGTTTGGTCGCCGAGTCGAAGTCGCCGCTGAGTAGCTGCGACACCGCCTTGAACCACACCAGGCGCCAACGCCAGCCCACCCGCTCGGAAAGATCCTCCAGTTTGCGGCTCGCCTTGGCGACGTCGCCGAGGTCGAGCAGTGCGCGGACCTCCATCAGCGGGAGCTCCACCGAATCCGACACGTCCACACCTTCGGAATCCAGGCTGCCGTGCCGGGCGGCACGCAACGAATCCAGGGTCTGGACCGGTTGCGACAGCACCGTCGCGGAGAGCAGCGTGGCAGCGACATCGGTGGGGTCGACCAGCGGAACCGGAAGTGCGGTCACAATCTCCGGCGCGGTCAGCCTCTCGGCGTGCACCAACCCGTCGAGGTATACGTCGGTGTGGGCGACGAGCAGTTCGACCCCGAAGGTCGACCGGGTTCGAGTGAACACCGTCGACAGGCCCGGACGGGGTATTCCGGTGTCGGCGGCCACCACCTCGCGCAGGACGCCGAGCAACTGCGAACTCATCTCCTCGGCGCTGGCGAACCGCCGCTTGGGGTCCGGGTCGATTGCCCGCCGCAACAGGCGCCCGAAGGAGTCGTATTTCTTCAGAGTCGGATCCTCCGGCGGCAGCCCATCGACGTAGCGGCCGTTGCGGGTGCGCAGGTTCAGCGTCAGCGCCGCCAGGGTGCGTCCGACCGTGTAGATGTCGGTGGCGACCGTCGGTCCTGTCCTGACGATTTCCGGCGCTTGGTAGCCCGGGGTGCCGTAGAGATACCCAAAGGAGTTGATCGGTGTCACCGCACCGAGGTCGATCAGCTTCAGCTGTTCCTCGGTGACCATGATGTTCTCCGGCTTGAGGTCGTTGTAGCACAACCCGATTGAGTGCAGATAGCCCAGCGCCGGAAGGATCTCCAGCATGTAGGCAATGGCCTCGGATACCGAAAGCCTCTCGCCACGAGTTGGCTTGAGGGACTTTCCCCCGACGTACTCCATGACGATGTAGCCGACCGGCTCACCATGGGAATCGGAATGCTCGACGAAGTTGTAGATCTTCACGATCGACGGATGCACGACCTCCGCCAGGAACTGCCGCTCGGCCATCGCGATGGCCTGGGCCTCTGCGTCGCCGGAATGGACTAGGCCTTTGAGGACGACTGGGCGCTCGTTGACGTTGTGATCGACCGCCAGATACACCCAGCCCAGTCCGCCGTGGGCCACGCAGCCCTTGATCTCATACTGCTCGGCGACCATGTCGCCCGGGTTGAGCTGAGGCAGGAACGAGAAAGCGCTGTGGCAGTGCGGGCAAAACCCTTCGGAATCGCCCGGGTGATCGTAGGTCGACCGGCCGACCGGCTGGCCGCAGTTCCAACAGAACCGCTTCGATTCGGCGACAACGGGATTCACCATCAAGGCCGCCAGCGGGTCGATCTCCGGCACCCGCGGGATCTCCACCAGACCTCCGCCGAGCCGCCGAGTCGGTGAAACCGGCCGGGCCACCGTCGACTCGTCGATGTCATTCGGCTCGCTGCGGTTCGTCTCCTGCTCGTCGTCGTCGAAGTTCGGCCGGAACACCGCCTGGGTCGACATCGCCCGCATCGTCGACACGGAGTCCATGCCCAGGTCCGAGAAGCTGACCGGCTGCGTGCCGACGTCGACGTCGTGCTGTTCGGTGCTCATCAGTCCAGATACCTCGGGGCCGGTGGTGCGGGTGCCGGGCCGAGTACGGTCAGCCACCTGCGGTAGAGGGTATTCCAGGTGCCGTCGTTACGAATCCGCTCCAAGGTGGCGTTGACGAAACGGACCAGGCCGGCGTTGGCCAAACTGACGCCGATGCCGTAAGGCTGGTCGGCCATATTCGGCCCGACGATGTGCAGATACGGATCCTGGGCCACCAGGCCGGCCAGCAGGGCGTCGTCGGTGCTGACGGCGTCAACCTCACGCTGCTGCAGTGCCACCAGGCAATCGGCCCAACTCACCACCGTGACGATCGTCGCGGGCGGATCGATTTCCTGAATACGGCGCAGCGACGTGGTGCCGCTGACCACGCATACCCGCTTGCCGGACAGATCCGACGGTCCGGCGATCTCGGATTCGCGCGGCGCGAGAATCCGTTGCGAGGCAAGGAGGTAGGCCGTCGAGAAGTAGACCTGCTTGCGCCGCTCGCAGGTCATGGTCATGGTCGTGACGACGATGTCGACGGTGTTGTCCTGCAAGGCGGTAATCCGGTCAGCCGCTGACAGGATCCGATACTCGACTGCAGCAGGACTGCCGAAGATGTCCCGGGCCACCTCACCGGCGATATCCACATCGAAGCCGGCGATCTCCCCGGTGACGGGATCGCGGAAGGAGAACAGGTTGCTGCCGACATCCAGCCCGACCAGGAGTCGCTTGCGGTCCCGGATCGCCGCGACGGCCGCGTCGGCCTGCGCGGGGGTGGGGAAGGGCCGCAGGCTGGCGGTGCGGTCGCAGTTGTTCTCGTTCGGATCCGGTGGCAGCGCGGGGCCGGGAGGCAGTTGTTGCATCCCGGCGGGGCGCGGCGGCGCCAGCGAGGGAACCGGGGGGTCCGGGAGTTCGACGGGTTGAGCGCAGGAACTCAGGGCGGCTGCCGCGAGCACCGCGCCCAGTGCCCTGCGCAGAGCGCTCATCGCGCTCTGTTTCTTCTTCGCGCAAGCGCTCATCGCGCCTTGTTTCTTCTTCGCGCAAGCGCTCATCAGCGGTACTCGCTCATTCTCGGCCACAAGCCCAGTGCCACCGCCACGGCCGCGCCGGCCGACAGTGCGGCCCCGCCGACGGTGGTGCCCGACAGCACCCGCAGGGCCGAGGAGATGTCCGACCGCAGTTGTTTGCGGCTCTCCTGAATACCCTCAGCCAGAGCGTCATTGAGTTTGTCGAAGGCCGGAGTGGAGTCGTCCTCGCCGGTTCCCAGGGCCACCTGGGTGGCGGCCTGATAGTTGCCCACTGCGATGTAGTCGTTGATCCGCACGTCGGCCTGCCGCCACCGTTGCAGTAACTGGTCGGCCTGGGCCAAACCACTCTTGTCCACGGAGTCCTCGCGGGCCAGGTAACCGGCCAACTGCTGGCGCATCGCATCGACACGCTGATAGTAGGACCGCTTGCGCACGTCCTCGTCTCCGCGGCGGATCAGTGACAGCGTCTCGTCGGCCCGGGCCTGCTGCGCGGTGATGGCCAGGCTGGTGACTGTGCGCAGCGAGTCGGCGGCGGTGTTCTGGGCGGCGCGACTGCCGGCGGTGGAAATGGCCAGTGCGGTGCCGACCCAGAAGATCATCACCGCGATCGCCAGGCCACCGACCACCAGACCGATGTTCACCCGCCGCTTGGTGCGCCGCGCCAGCCAACGATGGGTGAAAAGCCCGAAACCCAGCGTTGCCGCCACCACGATGATCACCGGTGCCGGGATCGAGGCCGACGCCGTGGTTTCGGCATCCACCCGTGCCGAGGTCGCGTCGTAAAGGCGTTGGGCGTCCGGCAGGATGGTGTCCTGCATCAGCCCCGAGGCCTCCGACAGGTAGGACGAGCCGACCGGGTTTCCCATCCGGTTGTTGGTGCGGGCCGTCTCTATCAACCCCGTGTAGACGGCCAACTGGGCGTTGATCCGCCCCAGCAGTTCGACCAGCGGCGGGTCGGTCAGGCCGCTGGAAGCCTGGGTGACCGCCACGGCTGCCTCGGTGATCGCCTGCTGGTAGCGCTGCCGCACCGCCTTCGGTTCCGCGTCGGCGATGAAGGCCGTCGCCGCGGCGGCATCGGCGACCGACAGCGTCGTGTAGAGCTGGCCGGCTGCGAAGGAGAGCGGCTCGGTGTGTTCGAGCACCGTGGTCAACTGATGCTGGCGCTCGTTGATGGTGGTGGAGATGGCGAAAGCACTGAGAATCCCCAGCATGGCGAGGATGACGCCGATGGTCAGAATCCGCCCGGGGGTGGTGTTGAAAAACCACCAGCGCGGGTGAGCGGGCTCGGTCGGGGTCCGTTGCGCCAACGGCTCAGTCGACGGGTGCGCCAGCTCGACGGTCACCTCACTCGAACCTCGCTCCCCTTAAGCCTGAAACGTAGATGAGTAAAGTCTAAGAGCAGTGGCAACGGATGGCTCGCGTTCGAGCGGACCCTCCTGCGCGTGGCGCGCCTATCCTGAATCCGTGCGAGGCGATGGCGACGGCTGGGTGTTCTCGGAGACCGGCACCCGCCACTGGGGTGTCCACGGCGCGGCAGGTCTGTTGCTGCGCGCCCCCTGGCACGACGGCACCCCGGCGATACTCCTGCAGCACCGGGCGCCGTGGAGCCACCAGGGCGGTACCTGGGCGTTGCCCGGCGGCGCTCTGGACAGCCACGAGCATGCCCACGACGCCGCCGTGCGAGAGGCCTTCGAAGAGGCCGGGCTATCCCCGGATCAGATCGTCGTGCACGCCAGCCTGGTGACCGCGACGGTGCCGGGACCCAGCGGCCCGGTATGGACTTACACCACGGTGGTGGCAGACGCCGAGGATCTCCTGCCGACGGTGCCCAACGGGGAGAGCGCGGAACTGCGCTGGGTACCTGAGCGGCATGTTGTCGGTCTGCCGTTGCACCCGGCCTTCGCAATCAGCTGGCAGTTGTTGCGCACCACCGCGGCGGTCCCGCCGCACGACTGCCAGATGGAACAGCCGCACACCGTCGTGATCGAAGATCAGACGTTCGCCTGGTGCAGTCCGAGTTCGCCTCGCTCACCGCGACGCTAGCTGCACTTTCGGTCCGGGCGTCTAACCTGGGGCGGATGTTGCGAATAACCCGCGTGGCGATGGTGTGCACCCTGGTCGCTGCGGCACTGGGCTGCACGAGGTCGCCGGAGAACGCCCAACCCGCGGTCGAGGACAAAGCCGCCCTGGAGTTCGCGACGCAACTACGGGAGAAGGTCACCCTCGAGGCGATGACAGCCCACCTGGGCAAATTGCAGGACATCGCCGACGCCAACGACGGCACCCGCGCTACCGGCACCCCCGGCTATGAGGCTTCGGTCGACTACCTGGTGGAGGTGCTGCGCGGCAGAGGTTTCGACGTGGCAACGCCCGAGTTCGAGGTCCGCGTTTTCCAGCACGGGGACCCGGATCTGACGGTCGGCGGCGCCGCCGTCAAAACCGGGGTGTTGAAGTACAGCGCCGGAACTCCCGCATCCGGGGTCAGCGGGCCCCTGGTCGCGGTACCGGCTGAGGAGACACCGGGGTGCGCGCCGGCAGACTATGACGGCCTGCCGGTGAAGGGTGCCGTCGTACTGGTCGACAGGGGTGCGTGTCCGTTCTCCGAGAAGCAGGCAATTGCCGCCAAGCTGGGAGCGTTGGCCATGGTCGTCGCCGACACAACCGATGACGAGAACCTGGGAGCGACCCTGGGGGAGGACACCGCCGTCGCAATCCCGGTGGTGAGCATCACGAAGTCCGACGGGGAGCGTCTGCGTGCCAAGCCTGGCCAAGCCACTCTGAAACTCGATGCGACGACCTCGGTGATCACGACCCGAAATGTCATCGCCCAGACCAAGACCGGTTCGCCGGAGAACGTCGTGATGGTCGGCGGGCATCTGGACAGCGTCGAGGAAGGTGCCGGTATGAACGACAACGGCACCGGGGTTGCCGCCGTGCTCGAGACCGCCGTCCAACTCGGCAGTGAACCTGCGGTGGCCAACGCCGTGCGTTTCGCATTCTGGGGTGCTGAGGAGGTCGGCATCATCGGCTCCCGCAAGTACGTCTCATCGCTCGACGTCGAGGAACTCAAAGACATTGCGCTGTATCTGAACTTTGACATGATCGGTTCGCCGAACCCCGGCTATTTCGCCCACGACGGCGACCAGTCGACCGCACCGGCCCGCGACGAGGGCGCGCCCCGGATCCCCGAAGGCACCGCCGGGATCGAGCGGACTCTGGTGGCATATCTCGAGTCATCCGGTAAACCCGCCGAGGACGCCCCGTTCGACAACCGGTCGGACTACACCTGGTTCACCCTGGCCGGGATACCGGCCGGCGGACTGTTCTCCGGCGCCGAAGACGACAAGAGCCCCCAACAGGCCGAACTGTGGGGCGGTACGGCCAACGCGCCCTTCGATCCGGACTACCACAAAGACACCGACACCCTTGACCGGATCAGCCGCGAGGCACTCGATATCAATGGCGGTGGAGTGGCCTATGTGGTGGGCTTCTACGCCACTGATCTCAACGGGCGCAACGGGATTCCCGCGCGGGAGGACCGCACCCGCCACGAGATCCCCGACCAGTGATGTTTCGATCTGGGTGGCCGCTTCACGGGCGGGGTCGTCGCGCGATCGGGTAGATCACTGCGCCCGCCGCCAGCACTGCGGAGCCCGCGAGCACCGAACCCGGGGGCAGACAGACCGCGAGCAGCAGACAGCCGGCCAGCCCGACAACCGGGATCAGGCGCCGTCCCAGCGTCCAGGCTGAGGCGTTCGCGATCGCGTAGTAGACCAGCACGGCGAACGACGAGAAACCGATCGCCCAGCGGACATCGGCCAGCGCCGCCACCACGGCAACGATCACCCCTACCGTCACCTCGGCGCGGTGCGGCACCGCGAACCGGGGGTGCACCGCGGCCAGGGCCGATGGCAGATGGCCGTCGCGGGCCATCGCCAGGCCGGTGCGCGAGATGCCCAGAATGAGTGATAGCAGCGAGCCCAACGCCGCCACTGCTGCGCCGACCCGGACCACCGGCTCCAGCCAGGAGACGCCCGCTACTCGCACCGCGTCAGCCAAGGGCGCCGCCGACGACTCCAATCCGGGACCCAGAACGGCCAGCAGGATCACCGCCAACGCCGCGTACACCGCCACCGTGATTGCCAGCGCAAGCCGGATGGCGCGCGGGATGGTCTCCGCCGGATCCCGCACCTCCTCGCCCAGCGTCGCGATGCGGGCGTATCCGGCGAAGGCGAAGAACAGCAACCCGGCCGCCTGCAGCACGCCGCCGGGTGTGCCGCCGATGAGCGTCAGGCGCCCGGCGTCGGCCCGGCCGGCGAGCAGGACGGCGGCGACCACACCGGCCAGTACCGCGAGCACCACCGTGATGATCAGCCGGGTCAGCAGCGCCGACTTCTGGATGCCGCGGTAGTTGACCGCGGTCAGCCCGGCCACCGCCGCCACCGCCACGGCATGGGCGTGGGCCGGCCAGGCGTAGAGCCCGACGGTCAGCGCCATCGCCGCGCAGGAGGCCATCTTGCCGACGATGAAACTCCACCCGGCCAGATAGCCCCAGAACTCGCCCAGCCGCTCGCGGCCGTACACGTAGGTGCCGCCGGACTGCGGGTATCGCGCAGCCAGTCGGGCCGACGAGGTGGCATTGCAGTAGGCCACGACGGCAGCGATGACCAGCCCGATCAGCAAGCCGGATCCGGCGGCGGCGGCTGCAGGACCGAACACCACGAACACACCAGCGCCGATCATCGAGGCGAGCCCGATCACCACCGCGTCACCCAGGCCGAGGCGGCGCTGCAGCGGCGCCTGTTCCGGGATCAAGCCCGTCGTTTGTTGCGGACCACGCCGATGATCAGGTAACCCAGGTAGCCGACGACGCCGGCCAGTGCGAACTTGCGGGTCTGCGCTGCCACCAGTCCCGCGCCCAGAGCAGTTTCAATACTGCCGTTGAGGTAGACGAAACGACGGGTGTTGGTGGGGAAGGCCTGCGCGGTCATCGTGTCGTAAATCTGCGGTTTGGCGAAATGGGACAGTCCGGCGGCGGCCAGCGCCACGCCGATTGCGGGGATCTTTACCGACATGACGCCGACCCTAGGCGATTCGGTAGTCGCTCAACGGGAATTCTGCGGCCTGCTTGATTGCGGACTTGGTCGTGGTCGGCCGCAGCAGGGTCGCCTCGCCCTGGGGGTTGAAGTAGTACGACCGGGAGCTGGCGCAGTTTCCGGCGACGAACACCGAGTCCCCGATCCGTTCGGTCATTGTGTCCAGGAACCGGGAGTTGGCCTCCTCGGTCACCTCGAAGGTCGTCGCACCGCGCCGCTTGACCTCACCGAAGAGCCGGTCCATCAGCGTCATCTGGTACTCCATGGTGTTGAAGAAGTTCAACCCCAGGAATGCGTACGGGCTGGCCAGGCTGAGGAAGTTCGGGAAGTACGGAATCGAAACCCCTTGGTACGCCTGGAATCTCGTCTCCCGCCACCACTTCCCCAAATTGCGGCCTTCTCGCCCGACTATCTCGATGGCGGGGAAGTTGGCTTCCCACAGGTCGAATCCGGTGGCCAGCACCAGGGTGTCGATCGGGGTCCTGGTGCCGTCTTTGGCAACGACGGCACCAGCTTCGATGCTTTCGATGCCGGCGGCCTGCAAATGCACATTGGGTTTGGTGAAGGTGCGATACCACCGGTTGGAGAAGGTCGGCCGCTTGCAGCCAAGGTCATAGTCCGGGGTGAGCTTGCGACGTAACTCTGGGTCGCGAATCTGGGCGAACCGCAACATCTTCGCCAAGTCGGTGGCTCCGACGTTGAGTCGCCGGAACGCTGTCTGGCGGTGGTGCAGTCCGACGAAAATGAACGATTCGTACACCGAGTCGGTGATGGCCCGCACCGCCCGCTGGGCGATGGGGAATCGGGCGAAGAGTCGTCTGGCCCGTTCGGGGAAGCGGATGTCGACTTTGGGTACCACCCAGATCGCGGTGCGCTGAAACACCGTCAGGTCGGCGGCTTTCTTCGCCAGTTCGGGGATCAATTGCACCCCGGTGGCGCCGGTGCCGATGACACCGATTCGTTTACCGGAGGCGTCGAAGGCGTCATCCCAGTCGGCGGTGTGGATCACCCGTCCTTCGAAGCTGTGGATGCCCGGGATTTCCGGGGTGTGCGGCTGGGACAGGAATCCGGTGGCCGTGATGAGGTAGCGCGCACTGAGGGTGGAGCCGTCAGCCAGGGCCACCCGCCACAGGGAGTCCTCGTCGTCCCAGCGCGCGCCGTCGACGCAGACGTTGAACCGGATGTGACGGCGCACGTCGTACTTGTCGGCGACGTCGTCGGCGTACTGCTTGATCTCTCCTCCGGTGGAGAACAGCCGCGACCAGTTCGGATTGGGTTCGAAGAAATAGGAGTAGGTCGTCGTCGGGACGTCGACGGTCAGGCCGGGGTAGTGGTTGACGTACCAGGTGCCGCCCAGGTCGTCCTCGCGGTCCAGGAGCACGAAGTTCTCGAAGCCCAGGCGCTTGAGCTGGATGGCCGCGCCGATGCCCGCGAAACCGGC
>CAXNJA010000081.1:0-11447 GCA_964202555.1 Mycobacterium sp. | reverse complement strand
GACGACTACGTCATCAACGGCCGCAAATGGTGGACATCCGGCGCAAACGACCCGCGCTGCAAGATCCTGATCGTGATGGGCCGCACCAACCCCGATGCCGCCTCGCACCAGCAGCAGTCGATGATCGTGGTCCCGATCGACACACCCGGGGTGAACATTCTGCGGTCCACCTCGGTGTTCGGCTGGCAGGACCAGCACGGGCACGCCGAGATCGTTTACGACAGTGTCCGGGTGCCGACCACCAACCTGCTCGCCGAGGAGGGTATGGGCTTCGCCATCGCCCAGGCCCGTCTCGGCCCGGGCCGCATCCACCACTGTATGCGCGCGATCGGCGTGGCCGAACGGGCGCTGGCCTTGATGACCGAACGTGCCCGCACCCGGATCGCCTTCGGCAAACCACTCGCCGAGCAGGGCATGGTGCAGCAGCAGATTGCCCTGTCCCGCAACGAGATCGACCAGGCCCGACTGTTGTGCGAGAAGGCAGCCTGGACCATCGACCAGCACGGTAACCGGGCGGCCTTCGCCTTGGTCTCCCAGATCAAGTCGGTGGCCCCGCAGATGTCGCTCAACGTGATCGACCGCGCCATCCAGATACACGGCGGCGCCGGGGTGAGCGACGACTTCCCCCTGGCCCGGATGTACGGCTGGCAGCGCGCCATGCGAATCTTCGACGGCCCCGACGAGGTGCACATCCGCACTATCGCCCGGGCTGAACTGGGCCGGGAGCCGAGTTCGATGGCTGCAGCGGTCACCCGCGGGTGAGCCCCCCGCACGAAAGGCTTTCGGGGGCCTGGAATTTCCGCGATGTTGCCGAGACGGCGGCGATGCGCCCCGGGCTCCTGTTCCGGTCCAGCGAGCTGAGCAAACTCGACGACGCCGGTCGCCGGGCGTTGATCGAACTCGGTATCGGCGACGTGGCGGACCTACGCTCTCCCGCCGAGCTGGCCCGTCGCGGCGGCGGTGCGGTACCCGATGGCGTTGCGGTGCATAACCTTCCGTTCCCGGAGGTATCGCACTCCCACGAGGGTGAGGCGCCGCACGAGTCCAGCTGGAACAAGATGATGACGGAGTACTCCGAGGATGAACCGTCGGTGGCCGCCCGCCGGTGGATGACCGCCGAGTACGAACGTTTCCCCATCCTCGGCGGCGCGCGGCAGGCGGTTCGGCAGATCATCACGATGCTGGGGCAGGGCAAGCCGGTGCTGGTGCACTGCTTCGCCGGCAAGGACCGCACCGGCTTCGCGGTGGCGGTGGCACTGGAAGCCGCCGGGGTGCCGTCCGAGGACATCGTGGCCGACTATCTGCGCAGCAACGACGCGGTGGGTCCGTTGCGGGAGGCCATCCTGACCACCATGCGCAGCCGAGAGGGGATCACCGACGAAGTGCTCTCGTTTGCCGAGTCCCGACTTACCGATGAGGTGCTCGGGGTCCGCGAGGATTACCTGGACAGTTCGCGGCGGGTACTCGACGAGACGCACGGCGGGGTGGCGGGTTATCTGGCCGCCGCCGGGGTGGACGACCAGACCGTCACCCGGATGCGCACCCGACTTCTGGGCTAGCGGCGTTTCTGCCGCGCCGGAAATTGTCAGAGGTTCGAACTAGTGTTCGAACCATGGAGTTGCTATCGGTCCTGGACGAGCTTGAGGCGGTGTGGGACAAGCTGGCCTCGGTGCCCGTCGAGCGGCTTTCCGCGGGTCAGGCGTTGGCGGTGGCTGACCGGCTCGAACGCCACCGCCGCCGGCTGCCTACGGTGGAGCACGCCCTGATCCTCCAATTGCAGGCCCAGGCAACCCCGAAGGAGATGGGCGCCAAATCGTGGCCGGTGGTGATCTCGGGGCGGTTGGGCATCAGCGCCGCCGACGCCCGGCGGCGGCTTGCCGAGGCTGCCGCGCTGGGCCCGCGCCGCGCATTGAGCGGCCAACCGCTGCAGCCCGAGTTACCGGCCACCGCCGCCGCCCAGGCGCGCGGGGAGATCGGCACCGAGCACGTCAACGTGATCCGCGAGTTCATCGACCAGTTGCCGCCTGATGTCGACCCGGGCACCGCCGCGTCCGCTGAGGCCCAGTTGGCCGGCCTCGCCGGCGGGCTGACTCCCGAGGGACTGCGCGTTCTGGCCCGCCAGCTGATGGGCTACCTCGACCAGGACGGCACCCTCGATGACGAACGCGAACACGCCCGCAAACGCGGGGTGGGCCTCGGCCCGCAGGGCCTTGACGGGATGAGCCGGCTCTCGGGGTGGATCACCCCCGAACTGCGGGCCACCCTCGATGCCCTGTTAGCCAAACTCGCCGCCCCCGGGTACGCCAGCCCCGACGACACCGACCCGTGCACCGGCGGTGTGCCGTCGCAACCCCAGATCGACGCCGACACCCGCAGCCCCGCCCAACGCAACCACGACGCCCTCGGCGCCGTCTGCCGAGCCATGCTGGCTTCGGGGAATCTCGGCCAGCACAACGGGTTACCGCTCACCATCGTGGCCACCACTACCGTGGCGGAGTTGTCCGCCGCGGTCGGCATCGCCCACACCGGCGGCGGCACACGCCTGCCTATCCCCACCCTGATTCGGATGGCCGCCACCACTGGGGCCCACCCCTACCTCGCCTTGTTCGACAAACCCAAAAAACTCAGGCTCTACTACGGGCGTTCCCGGCGCACCGCCAGCCCGGCACAACGGCTTGCCCTGCACCACCTCGACCGTGGCTGCACAAAACCCGGCTGCAACGCCCCGCCCAACCGCACGCAGGTCCATCACGCCCAATGCGACTGGCAACACGGCGGGGCCACTGACATCAACGAATTGACCCTGGCCTGCGGCTGCGACAACCGCCTCGTCAACGCCACCCCCAACGGATGGACCACCCGAAAACGCCCCCGCGACAACCGCACCGAATGGATCCCCCCGCCGCACCTCGAACGCGGCCAGTCCCGCATCAACTACTACCACCACCCCGAGGAACTCCTCCGAGCCCACGGCACCGAAGACGGCGATCAGCAGCCGAACCCGGCGGCAAACTAGTGCGTCGCACGCTCACCGACTGCTAGGCCAGAACGCTACTGGGCCAGAACGCCGGCCACCCAGACCGCGGTTGCCAGCAACGCCGCGACGAACTCCACACCGACCGACAACGCCACCCCTTTGACAGCCTGCACCGTCGACGCCCACGCCCGCCGTCGATCACGGCGTTGAGCCAGTTCGGCCAGAAACACCCCGAGCACGAAGCCGATCAGCAGACCTGCCACCGGGATGACGAAGAACCCGATCACACCGAACACCGCACCCGCGGCCAGTGTGCGGCCACTGACATCGGCAGCCTTCATCCGGCGCGCCGGCCAGAGGTACTTCACCAGGGTGCCCGCACCGAGCACTGCGGTCACCACACCCAGCACCGTCCAAGCTGAGGTGGTCTGTTCGACGAACGCCCACACCGCGATGGCCGCCCACACCAGCAGACCGCCGGGCAGAAAGGGCACCAGGATGCCCATCAATCCGACGGCGATGGCGATCGCGACGAGGATCAGCGCACCGGTGCTCACTACAGCGTGAAGGAAGCCGGCTTGGCGGCAGACATGTCGTCGATGGTCGACCACTGCGCTGCGACGTCGTCGAAGCTGGGCACCTGCTCGAAGGTCACACCCTCGTTCTGGAACAGCGCAGCACGCTGAACCTTGCCGCCACCGACAATGAACACCGAGGCGGAATCCGGCACCTCTTCGCTGCACAGGTAGGCCACCACCGGAGCCACGTACTCAGGCGTCAGTTTCGTGAACACCTCGGACGGCAGGATGTCCTCGGTCATGCGGGTAGCGGCGATCGGAGCGACCGCGTTGGCCTTGATGTTGTACTTGGCGCCCTCCTGGGACAACGTGTTGATCAGACCGACGAGGCCGAGTTTTGCGGCGCTGTAGTTGGCCTGACCGAAGTTGCCGAACAGCCCACTGGTTGAGGTGGCAACCACGATGCGGCCGTAGCCCTGCTCCCGGAAGTGCGGCCAGGCCGCCCGGATGACGTTGTAGCCGCCGTAGAGGTGGACTTTGAGCACCGAATCCCAGGCTTCGTCGGTCATCTTGTGGAAGGTCCCGTCACGCAGGATTCCGGCGTTGCTGACCAACCCGTGGATGGCACCGAACTCCTCGAGCGCGGTCTTGATGATGTTCTCGGCACCCTCGGCGTCGGCCACGCTGTCGTAGTTGGCTACCGCACGCCCCCCGGCGTCCCTGATTTCCTGGACTACCTGATCAGCCATCGAGTGCCCGGCCCCGGTGCCGTCGCGGGCTCCGCCGAGGTCGTTCACGACGACGCTGGCGCCTTCGCGGGCGAGCGTCATCGCGTACTCGCGACCCAGTCCGCCGCCCGCGCCGGTGACGGCGATGACTCGATCCTGAACTCCGGGCATGGGGGTCCTCTCTGCTAACAGCCGGCGCGGAGGTGATATCAGCCGCCGCTGGCCATGGTAGCCAGCCACGTTGCGGGAGTTCCGGGCCGCCTCGTGCAAAGGTGACTACACCGGTGCCCGTAGGAAGTAGTGGAGGTGCCCCGTGGAGCTTCCCCGCCGGAGAGTGCTGCTCGCAAGCGCAGCAGCGGCAGCTTGGCGGCCAGCCGATATCGGGGTGTCGCGGCCGCTGATCCCGCTCCGCCGATCGAGGCGGGCCTGGCCGCGCTGGAGGATCAGTACAACGCGAAGGTCGGGTTCTACGGCCTCAACCTGAGTTCCAACCGGATACTGGGCTACCGCGAGAACGACATATTCGCCACCTGTTCGGCGTTCAAAGCCTATGTGGCGGCACAGATTTTGCAGAAGGACCAGCGCGCTGAACTGAGGCTGACCGATGAGCTCTACATCGACCCGGCGCGCTTCGTTCCGGTCGCCTCTCCGATCACCGAGCCCAACATCGGCGGCTGGATGACGCTGTCGGATCTGTGCGCCGCGGCGGTGCGTCAGAGCGACAACACCGCCACCAATCTGTGCTTGACGAACCGCATCGCGCTCAACTCCAGGAGTGGATGCGCACCAGCGTCACCGGCGACACACGGATCAGGGCGGGCCTGCCCCCGGGCTGGAGTATCGCCGACAAGACCGGCGCCGGTGATTACGCCAGCACCAACGACATCGGGTTGGCATTCGGGCCCAACGGGGAGCGCGTGCTGCTCGCGGTCATGACCCGCACCCGATCCGACGATCCCCAGGCGTCCCGGCCGGACGCGCTGATCGCCGACGTCACGCGACTGACCGTGCCCTGGCTGCTTGCCTAGCTGCGCTGCCTGCCTAACCGCGCTGCGCGACGACGAAAGTGGAGAATCCGTCCTCGACGTCCCGATCAGGCACATCCACCCACCGGTCCAGTCGGCGCATCTCGTCGGTGGACATCGTCCCGGACGCGTTCCAGCCGTGGGCGTTGAGCCACTCGGTGGCATCGGCGCGGTGCGGGTCGTTGTAGGTCAGATCAGCGATGTCGACGGTCCGTTCGATGCCCAGATCGTCGGCCATTTTCTCCCAGCGCTCACGCATCTGCGCGCGGCGTTGTTCGTCATGGTGCCCAATGGCCTCGACCGAGATGCGACTGCCCGCCGCGCTGAGCTCACCGATCTGTTCGAAGAGCCGATCCTGGGCTTGCGCCGGTAGATACATCAGCAGCCCTTCGGCCAGCCACGCGGTGGGGAGGGCCGGATCGAAGCCGGCCTCCCTCAGCGCCGCGGGCCAGTCCTGCCGCAGGTCAATGGCAACATCGCGACGCTCGGCGGTGGGTTCGACGCCGTGCTGGGCCAGGGTGGCCGCCTTGTACTCCAGGACTTTGGGTTGATCGATCTCGTAGACGACGGTGCCCTGCGGCCAGTTCAACCGGTAGGCCCGCGAGTCCAGACCGGAAGCAAGGATCACCACCTGCCGGATACCGGTGGCTGTCGCGTCGTTGAAAAAGGTGTCGAAGAACAGCGTGCGCACCGCCTGGTAGCTGAGCATGTTGGCGAACAGCGCCGCAGCCTCCGGATCGGCGGTGGAGATCCGGTCCTGCATGGTCGGATCGAGGAATTTCTCCCAGACGCCGGTGTCGGCATCGGCGACCAGCATCCGGGCATACGGGTCACGGATCAGCGGATCGCTGCTGTCGGTTTCCCGGGCGCGGGCGGCGGCCACCATAACGGCCGTCACACCGACGCTGCTGGCGATGTCCCAGGTGTCGTCGTGGCTGCGCAGAGTGCTCATGATGTGCTCCAAACTGAGGGTCGCACCACCATGGTAACGAAAGCTTAGCCAGGCTATTCGCTTGCCAGCCAGCTGCCGGCGGCGAACAGGCTCATGAATTCATCGGTGATGCGATCCAAACGGCCCTGGTCACCGACGAACCCCGCGTAGAAGCCCAGTCCCCAGAACGCCGCGACCAGCATCTCGGTTGCGGCGTCAGCGTCGATGTCGGCCCGAAGTTCACCGTTGGCGAGGCCGTCACGCACGGCGCCGGCCGCAAACTCCCGGGTGTGGTGCAACGAGTCGTTGCCGTGCCGGCTCAGTTCGGGGTGCCTTTGGGACTCCAGTACCGACGTGACAAGGAAGGCCGCTGCAGAGCGGTCGTAGTCCTTGGCCATAACGGCAGCCTGCAGAAAGGCCCGGATGCGGCCGTGGAACGTCTCCTCGCGCTTGGCCTCCTTGAGGCTTTCGGCGATGACGACTGCATTGGTCTCGTCGACGACGTGCTGATACAGCGAGTGCTTGCTGGGGTAGTAGTGATTGATGGCCGGCCGGGTCAGATCGGCGCGAATGGCGATCTCCTGAAAAGTCGCCGCGTCGTAACCCACCTCGCTGAACACCTCACGCGCCGCGTGCAGGATCCGGCCTCGGGTCAGGGCAGATTTCGCTGCGGGGGGCCTACCCGGTCCACGGCGAGCGGTCTTATGCATCCTTTGATTGTGCCAGACGCAAATAGTTCCGCGCGGGGTTTGGGTCCTGTTGGCAACGGCAGTCCGCTATCGGAAGACCGTCCCACCTCAATGAGGTAGCGGAAATCATTGAAAGAGAGGGCTATTCACGCTCTGTCAATGGCATTCGGTCGGCTGGTTGGCGACGACATCTTTCCCGGGCATCGTCAACCCGGGGCTGCCCGTCCGGATTTTGACACGAAACGACGGGGTCCCGGCCGATATTGTCGGAGCTGACAGGAAACCGACGTAAAATTTGCCAAAATCACAGCATCTTGCGCGGAATCGTCACCTTCAGGCCCGTTGGCGGCGGGAGGGCAGCTCTCGGTCCTCCTGTGGCGGGTTCGGCATGCTGGTCCGTCCGAGACCGTGGGCGGTGCGGGACGCTTATGGTCTGATGCATGCCGATCGTCGCCGCGCGGGAGTCGTACTACGAGACCGGCTTGGCAATCCTGGCCGACCTCGGCTACGGCGGCCTGAAACTGGCTGAGGTGTGCAGCCGGCTCGGGGTCACGACCGGGTCCTTCTACCACTACTTCAGCGGCTGGGGCGCCTACACCCGCGAGCTGCTGGCCTATTGGCGACAGGACCGGACGGTACGGCTGATCGAGGTGCTGCGGTCCCAGCCGGACGCTCCGCGGCGCATCCAGGCCATCATCGACGTTGCGCTGGCCCTGCCGCACAGCGCCGAAGCCGCCATTCGGGCGTGGAGTTCGGTCGCCCCCGATGTGCTTGCGGTGCAGCGTGAAGTCGACCAGGAGCGGTTCGACATCCTCTACGAATCCGCTCTGGAAATCGTCGGTGATGAACGTCAGGCCCAGACCTACGCGGCGTGGTCAGTGTATGTGTTCGTGGGCTACGAGCAGGCCACCCTGCCCCGGGAGGCCAGGCTGTTCGCCTGGATGAGCAAGACCATGCTTCAGGATCTGCAGGCGGGTCGTTTCGCCGACGTCCCGGCACCGTAAAGGGTTCATGGCAGCCGAACCTGCGCCGAAGCTTTTTCGCCGCATCGCCGACACCCTCCGCAAGCGCGATCCGAGCCGTGACGGTCTGCGCCGCGCGCTGCGGGCCGGAATCGCCGTGCCGTTGGCAGCGACGGTGAGCTTCCTGGTGGCCGGGGATACCGAGGCGCCGGTGTTTACTCTGGTCGGGTCGATCGCGCTGCTGATCGTGGCGGATTTTCCCGGCTCGACCGGGACCCGGGCATTGGCCTACAGCGGTCTGGGATTCATCGGCCTGCTGCTCATCGCCCTGGGTACCTGGGCGGCTGCCCATCCGTTAGTCGCGGTGCTGCTGTGTTTCGCGGTGGGTGCACTGGTGAGTTTCCTGGGCCTGCTCAGCGATCTGGTGGCGGCAGGGCAGCGCTCAACCCTGATGGTGTTCATCCTGGCGGTGTCGATGCCGGTGGGCCCGCTCACCGATCGGCTGTTGGGATGGCTGCTGGCACTGCTGGTGTGTGTGCCGGCCGCGCTGTTCCTTTTTCCGCCCCGCTACACCACCGAGTTGCGTCACCTCGCCGCTCTGGTGTGTGCAGCATTGGCCGACCGGATCGAGGCCGGGAACGCCGAGGGGGAAGGGGAAAGGGAAAGGGCCGGGGAAAGGGCAGCGGCAGGGGACCGGGTCAACGAGGCGATGGACGCCCTGCGGGCCGAGTTCCTCAGCAGCGCCTTCCGGCCGATGGCGATGACGGCCGGCAGTCGCAGCCTGATCCGGGTGGTGTCCAACCTGCAGTGGCTCAGCGACCGGGTGAACTCCGACTCCGGTCGATTACTAGCCCACATCGGCCCACTGAGTGTGGCGGTACTGCGCAGCAGCGCCGAGGTCCTGAGGTCCCCGCAGGCAGCCCGCGCCGCCGAGTTGTCACAGGTGGTGGCGGCTCATCGACTGATCGCGTATGCCCACTACGACAACGATATTCACGACATCCTCGGCGAGGCTGACGACGCCGCGGCGGTGCAGCTTGGCCGCACACTGTTGAGCAGGCGAACGATGAGCGCGACTATCGGCCTGACCGGAAGCATCATCGCCACCGCAACCACGATGGACGCCCGGTCGTTGGCCGACCGGATACTCGGGCGCGGGATGCCCGAAACCGGGATCGCCGACCGGGTGTCCACCCGGCGCAGTGTGTGGCTGTCGCTGATCGGGTATCTGCGAACCCGTTCGGTCACGGTGATCAATAGTCTGCGCATCGGCCTGGCGCTGGCACTAGCGGTCACCGTGACCCTCGTGCTGCCGGTCCAGAACGCACTGTGGGTGGTCCTCGGCGCGTTGTCGGTATTGCGTAGCAGCGCCGCGGGCACCCGCACCTCCGTGGTGCGGGCTGTGACCGGCACTGCGATCGGGTTCGTCATCGGTGCCGCGGTGATCGCCGTGGTCGGCGTCAACCCGGTGGTGCTGTGGAGTCTGTTGCCGCTGGCCACCTTCGGCTCGACGTACGTGATGACGGTCGGTTCATTCACCGCCAGCCAGGCCATGTTCACCATGCAGGTGCTGATCGTGTTCAACCTGATGCGGCCCATCGGCTGGCAGATCGGCCTGATCCGGGTCGAGGACGTCGCCATCGGGGCGTTGGTCGGCCTGGCGGTCTCGATGCTGCTGTGGCCGGGCGGGGCTCAGTCGGCGATGCACCGTGCGGTGGGCGATGCCGTCACGGCTTGTTCGCGCTACCTCGCCGCTGCGGTGATTCGGGTGACCCGCGGAGTATCCCCGCAGACTCAGCAGGAGGTGTCTGAACTGGGCGCTGCCGCACTGACCGCCGCCCGCACACACGGTGACGCGGTCCGGGTGTGTCTGTCGGAAATGGCCGGCGCGAGCGACGCCGGCGAGTTAGCCAGTGCCAGCCGCATCCCGCGGGTGCGCACCTCGGCCGACCTCATCGCCGACATCGTTCCCCCGCCACCGGAGGTCTTCCCGCGAACCCGAAAGGTGTTGGAGCAACACACTAGAGCGCTATGCGCGCGCATCGAGGCGGCTGATTCGACGGGCAGTTCCGTCGGGCTCCGACCGGACATCAGTGAGGAGTTCGTGCCCGTGTTGCGGGCCGAGGCGGCTGTGACCCCGGCCGCCGAGGAGGCCGCGCTTCCGTTGGTGACAGTGGCCGCCAACATCGGCGAGCTCGAGTTGACGTATCCGGCGATCACCGAGCCGGTCGAGGTCAGCTGACTCGCCTCAGCCGAGCACCTCCTGCGCCGCGGCGCGCGCCTCCGCCGGGCCCGTGGTGGTCAGAACCGCCTCGGCGGCGTCCCGGCACTGCTGCAGGGTCACCGAAGCCAGCTTGGCTCCCACCGGGGCGACCGCCGATGCGGCCGCCGACAGCGACGTCACGCCCAGTCCGACGAGCACGCAGGCCAACAGTGGGTCGGCGGCAGCCTCGCCGCACACCCCGACCGGCTTGCCGCTGGCCTGGCCGGCGCGGGCGGTCTGGGCAACCAGATTGATCACGCCCGGCTGCCACGGGTCGGTGAGTGTCGCAAGGTCCGAGGACATCCGATCGGCCGCCATCGTGTACTGGGTCAGATCGTTGGTGCCGATGGACAAGAACTCGACGTGCTCCAGGATTCGCTCGGCCAGCAGTGCCGCCGCCGGCACCTCGATCATGACGCCGGGGTGCAGATTGCGTTCCCGGGCCAGCGCCGCGAAGCGCCGCGCCTCGTCAGGGGTCGCGATCATCGGCGCCATCACCCACGGCGCGTTCCCGGTCTGCTCCGCCGCCACGGCGATCGCGTCGAGTTGCCGGCCCACGAGCGCGGCGTCGAGGTCGATGATCCGGAACCCCCGCACCCCCAGTGCGGGGTTCTCCTCCTCGGGGCTGTTGATGAACTTCAGCGGCTTGTCCGATCCGGCGTCCAAGGTGCGGATCACCACCTTCTGACCGGCGAAGGCCTCGAACACCTCGGCGTAGATGGCGGCCTGGGCTTCGACGCTCGGCTCGGTATCGGCGTCGAGAAAGCACAGTTCGGTCCGGAACAGTCCCACGCCCTCGACAGGGGCCTGGCGTGCTGCACGGGCGGCCGTTCCGTCGGCCACGTTGGCCAGAATGGACACGGCGTGCCCGTCGGACGTCGCACCCGGCCCGGTCCAGCCGGCCATCGCCGCCGCGGCGACGTCGGATGCGGCGACCGCCGCCGCCGCATCCGCCCGGTCGGGGTCGACGGTGACACTGCCGCGGCTGCCGTCGAGCAGCACCATGGTTCCGGCGGCCACATCATCGAGGCCCCTCACCGCCACCACACACGGAATGCCGAGTTGCCGGGCGATGATCGCGGTGTGGCTGGTCGGACCGCCGAGCGAGGTGGCCAGACCCACGACGCGGTGCGGATCCAGGCCGGCAGTGTCGGCCGGGGCCAGATCCTCGGCGAACAGGATCGACGGCTCGACCGGTTCCGGCACGCCGGGCGCAGGTAGCCCGGCGAGTTCGGCGATGACCCGGTCGCGGATGTCTTTGAGGTCGGTGACCCGCTCGGCCATCAGGCCGCCCATCTTGGTGAACATCTCGATGAACTGCGCGGCTGCATCTGCGGTCGCCCGCACCGCGGAT
>CAXNJA010000080.1:0-11554 GCA_964202555.1 Mycobacterium sp. | reverse complement strand
CGCATCTTCGGCTACACCCCCACCCGTGAAGCGCTGCCCAGCCTGCCCCGCGACGTCCCCGGCGGCGGACTGCTGCCCAGCCAACTCCTCAAGGCGTACAACGCCACACCGCTGGTCGAGGATGGCTTCACCGGGGCCGGCCAGACGGTTGTGGTGTTCGCTTTCGACGGTTTCCTGCAGTCGGACATGGACACCTTCGCCACCATGTTCGGCCTGCCGCCGTTAACACCGGAAGTCGTCGGCGGCATGCCGGAGCGGCGCGTCGGCGAGGCGAACATGGATCTGCAGGTGCTGCACGCCATTGCCCCGGACGCGAAACTCGTTCTGGTTAATGCCCGTTCCACCACCGACAACGAAGGCGGTAGCGCCTTCGAGAAATTGGGCCGGCTGATGGAGTCGGTCAATCAGCAGTTCCCCGGCGCGGTATGGAGTTTCTCGATCGGGTGGGGTTGTGACCGACTTTTCACCGCCGCAGACCTGGCTCCGGTACGCGCCGCCCTGGCTTCGGCGTTACGCAACGGCACCACCGCGTTCATCGCCTCCGGCGACCTCGCCGGCCTGGAATGCAAAGGGGGACATAACTGGTCGGATCCGCCGAAGCCCGACGACGTCGGCGTCGACGCGGTCGCCTCACTGCCGGAGATGACCTCGGTCGGCGGCACCAAGTTGTCCACCACCGCCGACGGCGAATGGCTGGCAGAACAGTCCTGGTATGACGTCCCGCTCATCCAGGGCACCGCGGGCGGGGTTTCGACGCTGTTCGAACGACCGAGGTGGCAGTCTGTGAACGCCGTCGACCCGCTTGCCGACCGGCGTCTGGTGCCCGACGTCTCGGCGGTCGCCGACCCGAACACCGGCGTCCGAATTGTGTTCAACGACAACGTCGTGGTGGGAGGCGGTACCTCCCAAGCCGCCCCGATCTGGGCCGGCCTGACGGCGCTGATGAACCAGAGCTTCGTGGCCAGCGGCGCAGAACCGTTGGGCGAGTTGAACCCGTTGCTCTACCGGATCGCACGGGGCTCGGCACTGCCGGGTTTTCGGGACATCAGCCTGGGCGGCAACGCGATCAACCCAGGCAGCGCCGCGGGATACGACACAGTTACCGGCCTGGGCACCCCGAACATCGAGAACCTGGTGAAGAACATCCTGCTGGCCAGGGCGGGCGGGTGAGCACGACGAGCGCCTCGTTCGACGGGGTCGCCGTGCCACCCGGACCCTACGCCGCGCGCGGGGCGGCGCGGCCCCGGTATGCCGCCACGCTGGGGATTCTGGCGACGGTGTTGGCTGTGGCGGTCGTGGCGGTCACGCTGTGGGACCGGGCGGTGGCCGACGAAGCGATCTACGCTTGCCCGCCGGATTGCGGCCGGCCCCCGACCGCCGCACCGGTGGCGAACCTGCCGCGGTTCGTCGCACCCGGGGGTGAATTCTCGGTGGCCTATCCCCCACCGGACGCGCCGTATGCGGTCGGCACTGCCGACAATGGGGTGACCGCACGCCTGACCGCAGGTGATGGCGGTGTGCTGCGGCTGTTCAGTGAACCCGCGCGGGGCCGCGATGCCCGACAGATAGTCGAGCAGTTGGTAGCCGGGCGGTTTGCCAACGCCGACGTCGCCTATGAACTGCCCAACGCCACGGTCGGTTACCACCCGGGCTACGGGGTCGTCGCCAACTTCCAGCCCCAGGGTCTGTCGAACCGGTTGGACCATCGGGCAATCGTGATCGCGGCAGTCAAAAACGACCTCGCCCTGGTAGCTGCGGCCGAGGGGCCGTTTCGCAGGTTCTCCCAGGACTTCGGACCCGGGGCGCCATCGGGGGCCAATGTCGAAATAGCCATCGACATGGGTAAATACGTGGAGAGTTTCAGTTGGCGCGGCGACCCGCCCCGGTGACGGGGCGGGTCAAGGCGTCAGTTACCGCCGGTAACGACGTTGCCGGGCAGCGCGGTCGGTGCCGGTCGGGCGGTCACCGAGGGAGCAAACGAGCCGACGTTGACCTTCTCAGTGGGCGAGACGGCAGGCGCACTCGTCGCCGGCTTGCTTTCGGCCGGCTTCTCCTCCTTGGCGCAGGCCGTAAGGGCACCAGAACCCAGGATGGCGGCCGCACCGGCGACCAACGCAACCTGGCGAATCACTCGGGCTGTAAACATTTTTATCCCTGACTTTCTATTGCAGGATATGTGCCCTCAGTCTATCCCGCCTTGCTGCTCAAGTGAATTCGGGGACCGGCGGGCATTGCCGGCGCAACCGGCGCGAGGAGCGCGACGACGCCCGTGCGGCGGCTCCGCAGGACACGCAGAACGGCGCATCCGGAACCACCTTCTCGCAGTGCACACACAGCACTGCGTCACCGGTTGCCGGGTCGGGTGTTTCATGCAGCAGCACGGTTTGCACGGCGACTCGCAGCGTCACCAACGCCACACCGGCCTGAACAAGGTTCACCGCGACATCCACGGAATGCGGCAACGAGAGCGCATCGATGACCCAGACCCCCACAAACAGGACTGCCATCAGCACGATGCAGATCGTCACCACGGTGCGCGCCTGCCGGGAATGCCGACCGGAGGGCCGAAACCACAACGCCAGCCCCAGTAATCCGCCGAGGGCCGCGGTGGTCAACGGATCGATGACGCCGTAGGTGATTGCGTCGGTGAACATGCGCCAGGAACTCTGCGCATCCAACAGACCGGCGAAGATCTGCGGGAAAAGCCAGGCGATGCCGGACGCACAGCCGTAGGACAGCGCCCCGAATGCCCCGATGACGTAGCCGTCGAGCGGTTCGTGCACGGAAATCCGCAGCAGTCGCACCACCGCAGGGGGCAGCATCAAGATCAGGGCGCCGCCGACGGTGACGGCCAGCCCGAAACCGGCGAGCAGGTTCTGCAGCGCCAGACCGGCGGCGGTGGAGACGCCGTAGGAGCCGGCCAGCAGCCGCCCGGCGAAAAGCCACCACGCCACCCCCAGGGTGGAGCCGGTCAGGAAGGCGATCACCAGGGCGCGCCGTGAGATGTCCCGGAACGCGTCGGACTGCCACATGTACAGGACGAACAGCAGCGGACCGCCAAGGATCGTGATCGCGCCCAGCGCGGCGTTGGCCCCCAGCGCCGAGAGGACCACCATGGCCCCCAGCAGCAGGACCAAAGCCAGCCGGAACGGTTTTCGGGCCGAGGCGGGCAGTCGCGGGAACAGCGAACTGGTTATCCGCGGCACGACGACGGGCTCACGCGGGGCGGCGGCAAAAACCCTGGGCCGCAACAGCAGATCGCGGGCGGTGACGGCAGCCTTGAGGTCCGCGCCGCACTGCCCGCAGAACATTGCTGCGGGCACGGCGCAACGGCAGGCCGGGCACTGCCGGCTGATCACATGCTCGCCACTGGTCATCGCCCAGTCAACGCTAGCCCAACGACCCGCGCGTCCGGACAACAAAGCGACTCCGGCGTCAGTCGGCCTGCTGCCCGGCTTCGTAGAGTTCCAGCGGAAGGCCGTCGGGATCGGCGAAGAACACAAACTGCCGACCCGTGTACTCATCGACGCGAACGGCTTCCACGGCCACACCGCACGACTCAAGGTGTGCGATCCAAACCTGCACATCGGTCACCACGAACGCCAGATGCCGCAATCCCTGTGCTTCGGGGCGACTCGGGCGCGGCGGTGCCCCTGGGAAGGAGAACAGTTCGATCTGGCCGCCATCGGGCAGTGCCAGGTCGAGTTTCCAGGATCGGCGGGCCTCGCGATAGTTCTCGGCAACCACCCGAAGCCCCAGCACCTCGGTGTAGAACGCCTTGGAGCGTGGATAGTCCGAACAGATGATTGCGGCGTGGTGGATGCTTTGCAGCACAGGCGTGTTCACTGTCGGCTCAGCGGAACTGTTGACTGACTAGCGTCCAGCGGTTCCCGGAATCGTCTCGGCGATAGGACAATTCGGCGAGACATGCCCGCGCCAACGCCAAGCCGCGGCCGTTCTCTGCCATCACATCGGGCATCCGTGCCGATTCGAGGTCGACTTCAGCGGGCGGACCATCGTCGGTGAACTCGACGCGCACATGATCACCGGGCACCAGGACGTCCAACCGGATCTGCAGGTCGCGGTCACGGCCGGAATGGTTCAGGATGTTGCTGCCGACCTCTGCTGCGGCGGTGGCGACGTCGATCCGAATATTCGTCGGCACCTCCGGGTGCTCAGCCCAGGCTTTGTCCAGAGTGTGCTGAACCTCGCCGGGAAAGTCCGGTTTGGACGCGGCTCTGAGTGCCGTCACATTCGGGTTGGCCAGCATCCAGAACGGCTGCCCCACGGCGGCCCCGGAGGACCGGAGCCTCTTGGCCAGTGCGCGGTAGCGCCGGCGGCGAACCCGGTCGCGCAGCAGCGTCCACAGCACCCGGAAGCCGTCCCGGATCGCGTTGAGGTTGCTTTCGCCGTGATAGCGGTCGTATTCGTAACTCGGCACCTCGATGATGATGGCCTTCGCCAGCGCGAACCTGCCGATCATCATGGCCTCGATCTCGAAGCCGTCGCCGCGCCGGGGAGTCTGCGCATCCGTGTCGGGCAGGGACAGCACCGGGAGTTGATCGGCCCAGAACGCGTTATAGCCGTAACACAGATCGGTGAATCGGGTGCCCGTCATACCGCTGGCTAAAAGGTTGAGTCCGTAATTTCCCATTGAGCGGAACTGGGTGATGTCCTGGCTGCCGCCGCCTGCGCAGAAACGGCTGCCCTTGGCCAGGTCCGCGCCACGGACCAGAGCTTCGACGAACCGGGGAATCTCGTGCGGATCAGCGGAGCCGTCGACGTCGAAGGTGACGATGACGTCGCCGTTGGCGTATTCGAAGCCGCACGCCAGCGCATTTCCCTTACCTTTGCGGGTCTGGTAGACCACCTTCGCCGAGGGCAGTGCCTCGCGGGCGGCCCGCGCCGAGTCGTCGTCGTCTTTGCTGAGCACGACGACGACCTCGAAACAGTTGCTGAGGTAAGGCAGGATCGCGCGATTATTCGCGGCTTCGTTCTTCGCCGGTACGACGACGCTGACCCGGGGGTGGCCGGGCCGAAGTCCGGTCCGACCGAGCGCAAGGTCGCCGGTGTAGTCAAATTCAAGCTCGGCAGCGGGTAGCAACATCGATTCGCTCGGTTCGGCTGTCATGACGTACAGACCCTCCCGGTGTTCTCCCCGATGTAAACCGGCAAACGAACCTGACCCTTCAGACTTCGACGTTACCCTTCCTCAGTCGCGATGGGTGGACCCGATCGACGCCCCACGAGCGGCTGCTTACAGCGATTTGAGGATCTCGTTCATGGTGTCGATCTCCTTCTGCTGACTTTCCAGGATCGACTTGGCCAGCGCCACGGCGTCGGGGAACTGACCGTTCTTGATCTCGTCCTGCGCCATCGTGATCGCGCCCTCGTGATGCTTGATCATCCCGGTCAGGAACAGTTTGCTGGCCTCAACGCCGGTCGCGTTATCCAGCGCGTCCATCTGGGCCGGCGACATCATCCCCTCCATCCCCTCCATCCCCTCCATGCCCGGCATACCGGCCGCATCGGAATCGTTCATCCCGCCGTGGCCCGGCATGTCCCCGCCGTGGCCCGGCATGTCGGACATGCCCCACTGATTCAGCCAGCCTTGCATCTGCTCAATCTCCGGACCTTGGGCGGCCTCAATCTGCGTGGCCAGATCCATGACCCGGGCGTCGATGCCCTGTTTCTCCAGCATCATGTCGCTCATCTCGATCGCCTGCTCGTGGTGCGGGATCATCATGCGGGCGAACATCATGTCGGCCTTGTTGTGCGCTGCTGCCTGCGCCTGAGACGAGGTCTGAGCTGATGACGGGGCTGAGGAGGTCGACGCCTCCTTGGTGGCGGTGTTACTACAGGCGCTGAGTGCGGCCACCGCCGCCAGTGCGGCCAATCCGGTTGCCATAGTCCGTTGCTTGTTCACAGTGCGTCCCTTCGTAGGGTTAGGAAATCCTCTGGCCTCCAGCCTTCCCTGCCGCGAGGTGATCGTAAAGATGCCGCCGCTCGTCGTGGGCTGACTTTGTGCCGACCTCAACCGGCCTTGGCCCGGTGTTGCTTGGCAATAGCGAAGGAAATGATCGTCTCGATCAGTTGCATAACGTCGCAGGCTCTACAGCCCGGCACCTCTGCGACCACCCACCATCGCGTGCCGTCCGGCCGCTGGGTTCGGCGAAGCATCAATACGTCCGGCGGCGCGGTGAAAACATCCGCACGGGTTGTCGACATGTCCGCTCCGACATTCACGATCTGGACCCGCAGTGGCTTGCCGTCTGTCCTGCACACCTGCGCCGCCAACGTGGTTTTGCGCAACGCGATCGTCACCGCCGGAAGCGATAGGCAGGTCCCCACCTGAATTGCGTTGCCCAGTAATGGAACACGCAGATGTGTTGTGCCGGTGACGAGTTGATCGACGCTATCGGACACCCGCGCCGGTAGGCGGATGGTTCTCAGTGTTCGTGTACGTGGTCGTCGTGCTGGAAGTGCCGGTGGCCATCGTGGATGTGGTCGACGTGGCCGCCATGCACCACCGTCTCGTGTCCGTCACCTGGGAGGTGTTCGTGGTCGGCGGGTTCGGTGTGCCCGTTGGTTGCCATCGCTACTCCTTTGCGTTGGGCCCTACGGAACGGGCGACTCAGTGACCCTAAGCATAACGATAATCATTGTCAATAACTCCCAGCGGTTGTCCCATTCGGGGTTCACCCGCCGCTGAGTCAGCGGTGCAACTCTTCGTGGGCCGGATAGGCGTGGATGATCGCAGAGGACAGCCGCGGCACCGCGTGGCTCAACGAGTGCTCGGCGTGGTGGGCCAGTTCGTGAGCCTGCCGCAGACTCATGGCCGAGTCCACGTCGAGTTCAGCGTCGGCGTGCAACCGGTGACCGATCCAGCGCATCCGCACACGAGGCACTCCGATGACACCCGGTTCGGCGGCGAGTGTTCTTTCGGCCGAGGCGACGAGTCCGGGATCCACGCCGTCGAGTAGGCGTGCGAACACATCACGCGCCGCGGTGCGCAACACCATCAGGATCGCCGCGGTGATCAGCAGACCTATGATCGGGTCGGCCAGCGGGAAGCCGAGCCAGACACCGAGGGCGCCGAAAACTACTGCCAGCGAGGTAAATCCGTCGGTGCGGGCGTGCAGGCCGTCGGCAACCAAGGCGGCCGACCCGATCTGGCGGCCGACCCTGATGCGATAGAGCGCCACCAGTTCGTTGCCGAGGAACCCGATGACACCGGCGGCGGCCACCCAGCCGAGATTGTCGATCGGAGTCGGGTGAATCAACCGGCGCACGGACTCGTAGCCGGCCAGCAGAGCGGAGAGGGCGATCATGACGAGTACGAACAGACCGGCGAGGTCCTCGGCCCGACCCAGCCCGTAGGTGTAGCGCTTGCTGGCCGCTCGACGGCCCAGGACGAACGCGATCCACAGCGGGATCGCGGTGAGCGCATCGGAGAAGTTGTGGATCGTGTCGGCGGCCAGGGCGACCGACCCGGAAAACCCGACGACGATCAGCTGAAAGACCGCGGTGAGGCCGAGGACCACCAAGCTGACCTTGACCGCCCGGATGCCCTGCGCGCTGGAGGCGAGCGCATCGTCTACGGCGTCGGCGTAGTCGTGGCTATGGGGGTGATTCATTGGGCTTGTGCCCCCCGTCTAGGGCCGGTGTGCAGCCCGGTCAACTCGCCCTCACCGCGGTGATGTCCCGGTATGCCCGGCCCGGCGTGTTCGGCGTTGAACACCGCGTCGGTGACGAGCTGCGCGACGTGGGAGTTCTCCAGGCTGTAGTAGATCGTGGTGGCCTCACGGCGGGTGCGGACCAGCCGTGCCATCCGCAACTTCGCCAGATGCTGCGAGACCGACGGCGCCGGCTTGCCCACCGTCTCGGCCAGTTCGGTGACCGACAGTTCCCGATCGACCAAAGCCCACAGCAGCTGCACCCGGGTGGCATCGGACAGCATCCGGAACACCTCAACGATCAAGCCCACCTGGTCGTCGTCGAGAAGTCGCCGACAAGTCTGCTTATCTGCACGCATACGCAGATAATAGACGATGCAACCGTGCCACGACCACGGCCCTCAGCCCGGCCGCACGCTCAGGACCGCAGTGCGCCCAGAAGTTGCGGCATCGGAACCGTGGCAAAACCGATCGCCGCGTCACCGATCCCGTACGGCAACACCAGGGTGTCGGCGTGAATCATCGCCCCGCAGGAGTAGAGCACGTTGGGCACGTAGCCGTTCTGCTCGTCAGCGGTCGGGCTAAGCAGTGGTTCCCGAAGGCGACCGATGATCTGCGTCGGATCATCGAGGTCGAGCAGGATCGCCCCGATGCGGTAGGTACGCATCGGTCCGACGCCATGGGTGAGCACCAGCCACCCCGCGTCGGTTTCCAGGGGCGGACCGCAGTTGCCCAGCTGAAGCACCTCCCAGGCCTGGGTGGGCTGTTGGCACGGCACTGCATCGGTCCACACGAACGGCTGATCGGAGTAGGCGATCGTGTTGGACTCCCGGTCTGATCTCGACAGCGCAGCGAAGCGTCCACCGATACGGCGCGGAAACAACGCCAGTCCCTTGTTCGCCGCTGCGCGTCCGACCATCGGCGTGGACGTGAAGGACTGGAAGTCCCGCGTCTGGAGCAACTGCTGGCTGATTCGCGATCCGCTGTAGGCGGTATAAGTCGCGTAGAACCTGACCGAGCCGTCCCCGTCGTCGAAGCGTACAAAGCGGGCATCTTCCATGCCGGCCGCCTCGGCGTGCATGGCCGGCCACAACACCCGCTCCGAAAAAGCTGTCGCACTGGGAAACTCGATTCCGTACGTACGCTCGGCGATGGCCCGGATCGCCGCGATCGTCTCCTGCGCGCGCTCGCGGGTACTCAGGTGGGTCTGGAGCATCGCGAGTTGACGGGCAAGTTCAGTGCGGGTGAAGCGCTCACCGAGTGCGTCGAGTACGTAAGCCGCCGCCTCGCCGGCGTCATCGAGGCAGGCGAGTTCGGCGCGAAAGACACCGGCGTCCAACGGAACCTGCTGGATTGCCCCAGCCACAGCCACCGAAGCACAGTCGTCGACTTCGGGGCGGCCGGACGAGTCGATGACTCCGGTCCGGAAGCCGATCGACGAGCGATGCCCCTCCCCTATGCCGCGGACGCTGAGCACGAATCTCACACTGCCCGTGACTATTCCGGTCTGGTCCGGGTGGGCCACGATGCTGGGATTGCACAGCGCCGCACCTTCAATGGCGTACTCGCTGGTGAACACCGCGCCCAGCAGCACCATTCGCTGATCGGAGATCTCGGTGTCAGGGTCAAGCCGGTCGGCGAGTTCACTGGCGTGCCGGCGAAAGGTGCCGACAAGGTCGCGGTGCCGACCATCGAATCGGGTGATGACATCGTCCAACGCCTCCGATACCTCGTCCTCGCTGAGCCCCAGGATGCGCGCGAGAACCACACCGGTTCGGGACTGTTGGTGCTCGAACCCTTCCTGGCCGGGTACGAACAGCTGGGTGATGACCCGCGCCGGGTCGGCCGCGAGCCGCAGAGGACTGCGCGTGACCAGCGCGCTCGAGGCCAAAGTCACTGCGGAACAGTCGAAAGCCGACGCGCGTGCTGCAGAGTCGAGAGGACGGCCAGGGTCGACTCGGCGCCCTGGTTCCGGTTCACCCCGTCGGCGTGCAGACCGTCGAATCCACCCCCTGTGCATGGATCCCACATCTGCAGGCCGGCGTCGTTGGCGCCCTCGAACCACGCCGCAGCGGCGCGCACCGAGTCGGGCCAGATCTGACTGGCGTCGACGGCCGAGGCGCGCGCACAGGCGTCAGCAAGGGAGGACACCTCGATCGGCTGCTGATCGAATCCGGGCCGGGCATCGCCCGGACTCCTGCCCGTGGCGGGGGTGGGCGAGAGGTGGCCGTCGGCTGTCTCATGATCGACCAGCCAGGCCAACAGATCCAGGCCGCGCTGCTGCAGCGTATGGTCCTCCAGTGCTGTCCCGGCGGCGATCATCGCCTCAGGCAGTAGGGCGTTGGCGTAGGTGAGCCGTGACTCCGGCCATGGCCAGGAGGGGTCGCCGTTGGATCCGGCGATACCGGCGGCGTAGTCGGAGATCAGCGCCCGGGCCGAACGATGCCCGGGATCCACGTGAAGTAGTTCGGCGGCCCCCAACGCCGCGAACGCCATCGCCCGCGGCCAGGGCGAGCGGATCGTGGCGGCCCGCTCGAACTGGATGACCGCCAGTCGGCGAATAAGGGAGACCTCGCTGTGAGCCGCGGCAGTCCCCAGGCCCCACAGACAGCGCCCCCAGGCATCTTCCGCTGCCGGCTCGTCGGTCCACCGCCCGTTGCGGTCCATCCGGTTTCGGCACTTTCCGGCGAAAGACTGTGCTTCGTTAAGGAATTGGACCGCGACCCGGGCGAGGCGATTGACCTCGCCGCAGGCATCCGGTTGGCGGGTTGCGACGACGAGTACCCGCGCCATGTCGTCGGTGCAGTAGCCGTCATCGAGCCGGGGCTCAGTCAGACAGGCGTGCTCGAAGGTGCCCCGATGATCTGTCAGCTGTAGCAGGTGGTCGAAGATCGGGGCGCTGATACCGGCCGTCATACCAGCGCCGACCGCTCGGTGATCAGCCGTTGTGCCAGATTCAGGTACTGCGTGGCCACCACCGACCAGGCCATGCCCGGCGCCAGTCGGCGGGCCTCGGCGGCCATCGAGCCGGCGAGACGTTCCTCTGTCACAACTCGGCGCAGGGCGACTTCCAGCGCGCCGGGATCGTCATGTTCGACGACGATTCCCGCGCCACTGGCCAGCAGTTCGACGGCGTGCGGGAACGCGGTGGCGACAACCGGGCGGCCAGTCGCGATGGCGTCGACCAGGACACCGGAGGTGACTTGATCGGTGGAGTCGTAGGGCAGCACGACGGCGGCTGCGGACTGAGCCAGCGCATTCAGCGACGCGACGGTCCGGTAGTCGGGGTCAAAGCACACTGAATCAGCGACGCCGTTGTCGATGGCCTGGTCCATCCGGGCGACGCGATAGGCCTCACCGTCGGCGGCAAGCACCTTCGGATGCGTCTGGCCGGCGACCAGATACCGGGGACGATGTGGCAGATCGCGCAGCGACACCATCGCGTCGATGACCCGCTCGACGCCCTTTCCCGGTCCCAGCAGGCCCCATGTCAACAGTGTGGGCCGGCCCGCACCTCGCACCGGGGCATGGCGCGGGATGGTCGCGCCATGCGCGATCGTGCTGACTTTCTCACGGTCGACGTCATAGCGGCTGCAGAGTCGTTCGTTGGCTGCCTCGGACATCACGATCACCTGAGCCGCCATTGCCGCGACGGCCTCGAGCACCGAACGTTGGTGTGGGGAGGGGTGGGTGAGAACCGTGTGCGCGACCACGATGCACGGAACTTCCAGCCTGCTGATGATCTCGACGACTTCGTCTCCGTCGACTCCGCCGTAGATTCCGTACTCATGCTGAATGACGGCAATGTCGCTGCGGTTCAGCAGTTCCGAGGTCGCAGCCACCGATCTCGCCGAACTGTTTCTCAGTTCGCCGATCAC
>CAXNJA010000079.1:0-11771 GCA_964202555.1 Mycobacterium sp. | reverse complement strand
GGGTACAGACACCCCATGGTGGCGAACGCCTGGGCGATCACCGCGGGGTTGTAGCGGAACGTCGGGGTGAGCACCGAGGTGCCCAGGACCATGCGCTGGGTGCGCTCCCCGACTGCCGTCATCCACGAGAGCGCGAACGGGGAGTGGCCACCCTCGTGGCGCCACGGGTTGAAGTGGTCGCTGACCCACGCGCTGTCCATACCGTGTTCCTCGGCGAGCACACCCAACTCGACCAGCTCGCGGGGGTCGAACTGCTCAGCCGACGCCTTGTATCCCAGCTTCAATTCCACCATCAGATGTTTCTACTCCACCGCCCTACACTCGGGCGATGGCCCCGGTGCTGACCGCCGTCACCGACAACGTGCATCTCGCGCAGACGCCGCTGGTGAATTGGACCCTGGTCTGCGGCGATTCCGGCGTCATGCTGATCGACGCCGGATTCCCCGGCAATCGTGACGATGTTCTGACGTCGCTGAAGGCGCTGGGTTTCGACGCCGGCGACGTGGCGGCAATCCTGTTGACCCACGCCCACATCGACCACCTCGGCTCGGCGATCTGGTTCGCCCGCGAGCACCGCACACCGGTGTACTGCCATACCGTGGAGGTACCGCACGCCAAACGCGACTATCTCCAACAGGTCTCGCCGGTCGCGCTCGCGCGCCAGGCATGGCGGCCGCGGTGGCTGGCCTGGTCGGCTGAGGTGACGCTCAAAGGCGGTCTGGTGCGCGACGGGATCCCGACCGTTCTGGCGCTGAGCGACGACATCGCCGCGGGTCTGCCTGGTCGGCCGGTGGCGCTGCCCACCCCGGGCCACACCAGCGGGCACTGCTCCTACCTCGTCGACGGTGTGCTGGTGACCGGCGACGCCCTGGTCACCGGCCACCCGTTGCTGCGGCGCACCGGACCGCAACTGTTGCCGTCGATGTTCAATCACAGCGATCCGGACTGCGGGCGCAGTCTGGAGGTACTCGCCCGCGCGGGCACCAACACCCTGATCCCCGGCCACGGCGACGCGTGGATCGGCCCCATTGATGAGGCTGTACGCCGGGCCGGCGCCTAAGTTCACCCAGTGCCCTACGCGAGCGTGCGTGTCGGCACGCCGACACGCCGTCGCAGACGTGCCTGTCGCGCACGCTGGTTGTCCACAGGCGTGGCTTTTCAGGCTGCAGTCTGTTCGCAGATCATCTCGGCGTGCATGCAAACCTCTCAGCACTGTTCGACCGCCAGGGCGGTGTCGCGACCACTGCGCAAATACTGACGGTGGTCAGCCGTCGACATTTTCAGATGCTGCTGGGGTGCACGGCAGTCGAACGCATTTGGCACGGCGTTTACAGTCGTGGCGACGCCGATCACGCCCGCCGACTGCGCGGTCTTGACCTGGCTTGCGGCGAAGCGGTGGCGGTATGTCTCGGCACCGCGGCCGCCACTTATGGTTTCGACACTGAGAACACCGCCGAACTCCACGTGCTTAACCCGGTGCGCCACCAGATCCGATCAACTGAAGGCCTGATAGTCCACCGCAGGGATGGCGCACCACTGGCGCTGGTGGCCGGTCGGCCCACGACAACCGCAGGATGGACGGCCGTCGAGGTGGCGCGTTCACTGCCAAGGGGCCGTGCGTTGGCAACGCTCGATGCCGCATTGCGTTCGGGTAACTGTAGTACGGCGGATTTACAGCACGCCGTGATGGCGCAGGCGGGACGCAGGGGCATCGTGAAAGTTCGTGCGCTGCTCGCCTGTGCTGACCCTCGGGCCGAATCACCGATGGAAAGCGAGGCCCGATTGGTGATGATCGACGGCGGCCTCCCGACGCCGGTGCTTCAGCACCAAATCGTCGACTCGCGGGGAAAGCTGCGCAGGCTGGACTTCGCCTGGCCGGACGAGATGGTTGCGGCGGAATACGACAGCGACGCCTGGCACAGCGGGCCGGAGGCTTTGCGACGGGACAGGGAAAAACTGGCTGCCGTCCAGGACCTCGGCTGGACAGTCGTGCCCATCATCGCCGACGACGTCCGGCGCCGTCCCCAGCTTCTGATCAACCGGATTGATGCTCATCTGCGGAGCGCTCGGGCCGCGTGAGCGTGCGGATCGTGCACGGCGCTTGCGGCGTGTCGGTGTGCCGACACGCACGCTCGCGGAGGGGGGGTGGGGTGGCGGCCTCGGGTTGTCGATCCCCGGTGGTGAGGTAGACCCGGCGGTAGCCCAGCGATGCGATGCGGGCTTCTAGTTCGGCGAGCAGGATGCGGCCGTAGCCACGTCGGCGGTACCGGCTGTCGGTCCAGATCCGTTTCAGCTCAGCGGTTTCGGTGCCGTCGACGACGCCGAACCGGCGGAATGCACCGCCGGTGACGGGCACCGAGTCCAGCAGGCCGATCAGCATGCCGCCGTCGGGCGGACTGAACTCCTCGGCCGGGTAGCCGCGCAGCCACCGCAGCACCCCCGCCTCGGTGCCGTCGTAGCGCGTCGCGTACTCGACGGCCAATTCCGCGATCAGTGGTTGTGCCAGTTCGTCGTTGGGGTGGATCTCGACGAAACGCAATGAACTCAAGTGAACTCCGGCCGGGGCAGCCCCGGGCGATAGGCCTCCAGGACAGCAAGGTCATCGGCGAGGCCGTCCGGATCCAGGACGTACACGCTATCGTCTGCACCGGCGCCCACCACGGCCGCACCGAACTCGAGCGCGACCTCGTCGTCGTCCTCGACCAGGGTGATCCACACCCGGGTCACCGGTTCGCGGTCCTCGTCGTCGAACGACGCCGCCGACGGCGGGTAAACCCAACTGACCACGTCATCGGCGTTCTCGGCGTCCAGTACCCAGCCGCGCTCGGTGATCCAGTCGTCGATTGCGGCGACGGCCTCACCGATGCCGCCAGCGGCGCTGTCGGCGGCCACGTGCCCCTCAACCACGTCGCGAGCGGATTGGCGCTTACGCCGACGCGCCTTCTTTGCCTCCGACTGCCGTGACACAGCTAGCTCAGCGCACGGTCCAGATCGGCGATGATGTCCTCGGTCCCCTCCAGGCCCACCGAGATGCGCACCACACCGTCACCCAGACCGATCGCCGCCCGCCCCTCGGGGCCCATGGCCCGGTGGGTGGTGGTGGCCGGATGGGTGATAAGCGTCTTGGAATCGCCGAGGTTGTTGGAGATGTCGATGATCGACAGTTTGTCGAGCACCTCAAAGGCCCGCTGCTTACCCTTGCCCTCGGGGGCGTCCAACTCGAAGGTGACGACGGTCCCGCCGCCACTCATCTGCCGCTTCGCCAGGTCATATTGCGGATGTGAGGACAGGAACGGGTAACGCACCCAGCGCACGCCGGGGTGACCCTCGAGATACTCGGCGATCCGCTGCGCCGAAGCGTTGCTGTAGTTGACCCGAACCCCCATCGTCTCAAGGCCTTTCAGGAGCACCCAGGCGTTGAACGGGCTCAGTGCCGGCCCGGTGTGACGCATCAGGGTCTGCACCGGGCCGTCGATGTAGTCCTTACTTCCCAGGATCGCCCCGCCCAGCACCCGGCCCTGGCCGTCGATGTGCTTGGTCCCCGAATAGATCACCACATCCACTCCCAGCGGAAGACCATGCTGTAACAGCGGGGTGGCAAAGATGTTGTCCAGTACCACTTTCGCCCCGGCAGCGTGCGCCATCTCCGAGACGGCGGCGATATCGACCAGGCTCTGCATGGGATTCGACGGGGTCTCGAAGAAGACGGCGGTGGTCGGCTGGCTCAAGGCCTGCTCCCACTGGTCGAGGTCCTCGCCGTCGACGAACACCGTCTCCACACCCCAGCGGGGCAGGATCTCGTTGCACACCACAAAACAGGAGCCGAACAAGCTGCGCCCAGCGACCAGCCGATCCCCAGCACCCAGCAGCGCGCCAAGACCGGTGAACACCGCGGCCATCCCCGAACCGGTGGCGAAGACCGCCTCGGCGCCCTCGATCAGGCGCAGCCGTTCCTCGAACATCGAGATGGTCGGGTTGCCGTACCGGGAATAGACATAGCGGTCGATCTCGCCGGTGAAGGCCTTCTCGGCTTCGCCGGCCGAGGAGTAGACGTAACCCGAGTTGAGGAAGATCGCCTCGGAGGTCTCATCGAAACCCGAGCGAAGCAGCCCACCGCGCACCCCGATGGTGGCCTGGCTGACCCCGTCGGGCAGCGGCGCCGGAATCCGCACCGAGGGCACTCCGCCGTCGGTAAATCCCTGGGTCACGACTGCTTCCAAGGCAGACCTTCAGCACGCCAGCCGGAGGCGCCCCGGTGACCGTGCTCGTCGAGTTGGCCCTCGAATCCCTCCAGCATGTTGTACGAGGGGGCGATGCCGGCGGCCGTTGCGGCCTGCGCCGCCGGGATGGATCGGTTGCCGGAGCGGCACAGGAAGATCACCGGACGTTCGCCGGGGGTGACCCCGGCTGCGATCAGGTCGGCGACGAAGTTCTGGTTACGCCCGCCGGCGGTGTTCCATTCGATGAACACCACCTGCCGGCCCAAGCTGGAAAGATCCGGAACACCCACCCAGCTCCACTCGGCGGCGGTGCGGACGTCGACGAGCACCGATTCAGGGTTCTCGGCGAGTAGTTTCCAGCTTTCCTGCGGGGTGATATCTCCGGCGTAGCTCACAATCCTGAGTCTCCCATATCCGGTTTCCTGAGGGGTTCGGCTATTTGGGGCCGGGCGAGCAGACCTTCCAGGTGCCGTCCTCGCGGACGACGGTCATCGGTGTGCTGAGCTTGTCGTCCTTGGCCTTCCCGAAGTGGTAGACCACCGTTGCGGTGGCCCGCTCCCCGGTCACGGCGATGTCCTTGACGTCCTCGACGTAGCGGGCGCCCTTGGCGGCCACGGACTGACGCTGATCGACCAGCACCTGGCTCTCGATTCCCTGCTGGGAGAGGCAGGTGAAGGTCCGGAAGTCGGCGTAGTTGCCGCGCTGCAGTGCATCGTTCTGGCCGACCACCGCGCGGCCCACCGCCGCTTCATCCGGCGGTGGGGTATCGCCCCCGAACAGGCGCAGCGCGAACAACGCGATGAGCGCGACCACCGCGATAGCCACTGCGGTCAGCATCGGCATCAGCGTGGACCGGTTCTCCTCAGGGTCGGTCATAGCTGAAGGGTCGGTCATAGCTGACCAGAGTAAGCGGCTTCACCCGCGGTCCGGCCACTGCCAGGGCGGTTCGTCGAGCAAGCCCTGCCCCTGGACCACGGTCTGGCCGTCCTGTTTGGCCAACTGCACCAACGCAGGCTCGCTGTGTTCGCGCAGTGCGTTCACCAGCGCCGCCGCATGGGTGACAACCAGGATCTGAGAGACCTCCGAAGCCCGGGTGATCAGCGCAGCCAACGCCGGCAGCAGTTCGGGATGCAAACTGGCCTCGGGTTCGTTGAGGACGGTCAGTTCCGCCGGGCGGGGCGACAGCAATGCCGCCACCCACAGCAGATAACGCAGCGTGCCGTCGGACAGTTCGGCCGCGGTCAACGGCCGAAGCATCCCCGGTTGCTGCAGTGTCAACTCGAAGCGGCCGTCGGTGACGCTGACCTGAACCCTGCTGCCCGGGAAGGCCTCCTGGACCGACTCGGCCAGCGCTTCGGTGTCGCCGATCTCGGCGATGGTCTGCCAGGCGGCGGCAAGATCGGCACCGTCGTGGCTCAAAACCATTGTGCGGGTACCGATCCGGGGCTGACGCGCCGGAGCTGCACTGTCGGTGCGGACGTGGTCGTAGAACCGCCAGGAGCGCATCCGCTCCCGCAGCGCAAGGAGCTCTGGGGCCTCGCGAGGGTCGGCGACCTGACTGATCATGCTGTCGTAGGGACGCAGCGACTCCGATGCGGTGCGCCACTGACCGCTGTCATCGCGAACCCGGGCAAGCCGACCTGAGCGCTCGGCCACCAGGGTGGCGGGCCGCAGCACCGGACCGACCCACACAGCCTCGGACTTGATCTCCGGATCCAGCCCGAAGAAAGTGTTCTTCTCCTGCGGCAGGCCAAGATCGACGGCGTAGCCGAACTCCTCGCCGGCGAAACCGAGTTTCAGGCTGACCGGCCCCTTGCGGCCGGGACCGGCCCACATCGTCGACGCCAGTCCACCCTCCCGAGCGAGCGCGTTCACCGCGCCGTTGCCTGCCATATCGGCCAGCAGTCGCACCGATCGGTACAGGCTGGACTTGCCGCTTCCGTTTGGCCCGGTCACCACGGTGCACCGGCCAAGCGGCACGGTCAGTCGGCGCAGCGACCGGTAATTCACCACGGCCAGGGTGTCCAGCACACGCTCGACACTATCGACGCATGATGTGATGGTCGGCATGCACCGCGCACCCGAGGTCCGCCGCTCGCTATGGGAACGGATCGCCGAGGTGGTGGCCGGCCCCCGTTCGTGGGTGCTGGCTTTGGTGGTCACCGCCCTCGGTGGCGCGGTGTTGGGTCTGGTGAGCGATAGCGGCGCGGCCGAGCAGTCTCCGGTGGTGATCCCGTCCACCGCCGAATCGGCGCGGGTCAACGAGTTGCTCAAGCAGTTCCCCGGCGGGGATTCGCCGCCGGTGATCCTGTTGTTCAGTCGAACAGGTGGCACCCCGCTGTCACCGGCGGATCTGGCCGCCGCCGAGCAGGCCCGAGACCGGGCACTGGCCGCCGCTGGGGTGGCCGGCGGGCCGCCGGCCGGTCCGCCGCCGCTACCGGTGGTGCCCTCCGCCGATGGGCAGGCAGCCCTGGTCCCGGTATCCCTGAGCCCCGACCTCACCGGATTCGCGCTCTCCGACACGGTGACTGAACTGCGCACGGCCGCCCGAGAGGGCCTGCCCGACGGCATGGTCGCCAATGTCACCGGCGGTCCGGCGTTCGGCGCCGACATCGCCAACTCGTTCCAGGGCGCCAATTTCGTTCTGTTGGGAGCGACCGTCGGCGTGGTGGCGGTGCTGTTGATCGTGACCTACCGGTCACCGGTGCTGTGGTTGATTCCCCTGCTGGTGATCGCGTTCGCCGACCGGGTTGGCGCGCTCACCGGTTCGGCGGTGGCCCAGTTGACCGGATTCGCCGGCGACGGATCGACCTCCGGGATCACCAGCGTGCTGGTCTTCGGCGCCGGCACCAACTATGCGCTGCTGCTCATCTCGCGATACCGGGAGGAACTGCGCAAGACCGCCGACCACCGGCAGGCGCTGTTCACCGCGATGCGCTTCGCCGGACCGGCCATCGTGGCCAGCAATGCCACCGTGGTGCTCGCGCTGCTGTCGTTGCTGCTCGCCGAGTCACCGACCACCCGCAGTCTCGGCGTGCAGGCCGCCGCCGGTCTCGTCGTCGCCGCGGTGTTCGTACTGTTCGTCCTGCCGCCGCTGTTGGGCCTGTTCGGCCGGAAGCTGTTCTGGCCCTTCGTTCCCCAGCCGGACCAGACGGAGATCACCACCACCGGCGCCTGGCACCGGGTGGCGGACTGGATGGCCGGCCACGCGGGCCGGGTGGCGACGGTGTCCATTCTCGGGCTGTCCATCCTGGCCACCGGGGCGCTGGCCACTCCGGTCGGGCTGTCACTGATCGATCAGTTCCGGGTGCGGGCGGACTCCGTCGATGGGTTCAAAACCCTGGCCGCACACTTTCCCAGCGGGGTGACCGACCCGACCCGAGTCGTCGCCGCCACCGACCGGGCCGAGGCGGTGACCGCGGCGATCCAATCGACGCCCGGCGTGGCGTCGGTGAATCCGGCCGGATCCTCCGACACCGGCCTGACCCAGTGGCAGGTCGTCATCAATGCCACACCGGCGTCCAATGAGGCGTTCGAAACCATTGCTGCACTGCGGGATTCGGTTCATCGAGCCGTTCGGACCCCCGACGGGGACCCCGACGCGGTCGGCCTGGTCGGCGGCACCGACGCGCAGGCACTGGACGCCAGCACAACCGCGATCCGGGACCGCTGGGTGGTCATCCCCGCGATTCTCATCGTCGTGCTGGCGGTGCTCTACATCCTGTTGCGTGCGGCGTTGGCGCCACTGGTGTTGGTGGCGGCAACCGCGTTATCCACCCTGGCCGCTCTCGGACTGGGCGGCTGGGTCAGCGTGCATCTGCTGGGCTTCCCGGCACTGGACAACACCACCCCCCTGTTCGCATTCCTGTTCCTCGTGGCACTGGGGGTGGACTACACCATCTTCCTGGTCACCCGGGCCGGCGAGGAAACACCGCTGTACGGCACCCGCGGTGGAATCGTGCGGGCAGTATCGGCAACCGGCGCGGTGATCACCAGCGCGGGAATCGTTCTGGCAGCGGTGTTCGGCGTCCTCGGTGTGCTACCGCTGATTGCGCTGACCCAACTGGGCATCATCGTCGGCCTGGGCATCCTGCTGGACACCTTCGTGGTGCGTACCGTGGTGATCCCGGCGTTGTTCACCTTGATCGGACCGCGGATCTGGTGGCCGGCGTTCCGTGCCGACGACATCGAGCGGACCGACGAATTCCCTACGCCTGCGGCGGGTCTGGGTCTCGGTGACTCTCGCGGCGACCACTCTCAAAGGCACCGGCACGAACGAGGAAGAGCAGGCTGACGATCAGCACCCAGAACGGGAAGGCCAGACTCAGCCACATGCTGGTCTCGCCGGCGAGGATGAGCGTCAGCGCCATCACATAGGTGGCGATCGTCAGCCAGCGCGGCATCAGCCCGGTGCGCAGCCAGATGGTGGCCAGCGACATCATGAACACCGCCGCCATCTTCAGCGCGTAGGTCTTGGACAGTTTCAGCAACAGCATCTGGCCGAAGACGGTGCCGGCTGCCGACCCGCCGGAGTAATGGCTGGCCGACGCCAGGCCGGCGCCGACAGCCGCCGAGGCGAACATCATCGCCAGGAACAGCAACCCGCTGCCCAGGGTCACGGTGGCAAAGAACTTGTCCTCGTAGCGTCCCAGATTGGCGCGCACCACCCCGATGAACCAGAGGAAGCAGATACCGGCGAACGGCATCAGTTCAGAGGCCAACCTGATCTTGTCGTTGCCGGCCTCCAGCCACTGCGAGCCGGGTTGGGCACCTTCCGGCAGCGACGTGCGGATCAGCACGATAGACGTGGTGAACAGCACCGCGAACAGCACGCCGGCGAGTGCGGCGGCTCGCGGGGTGGTCAGGTAATGAAGAGTCCTCGACTTGTCGGCCACGGGGCCAAGGGTGCCAGATTCAGGGCTGACCGGGCAGCAGACGCACCATCAGTCCGTTGGCCTCGGCCAGCACAGTGCCCTGCGGGTCGGTCAGTTCGGCGTTGACGAAGGTCTTGCGGCCCTCGATTTTCGAGGCCCAACCGCGCATTGTCAGCGGCACGTCGATCGGGGTGATGTTGCGGTAGTCGACGTGCAGGAAGGCAGTGCGGCTGATCGGCCGGCCGACCGCGTGGATGATGATCCCGCACATCACGTCGAACATCATCGCCACCATCCCGCCGTGCACGGCGTTGTTGCCGCCGACGTGGTAGCGGCTGAACTGAATGCCGACCTCGACGACTTCGGAGTTGAAGTCGCGGATCTGCCACGGCGGCATCAGTGCGCTGCCGGCACCCGGGAGACTCGCGACCCGTCCAGCAGGTGCCAACCCGCCGGGCTTCTCGTGCGGAGCGAGGTAGGCGATCAATTCCTCGACCCGATCGGCGGCGGCATTCCAGTCCGGTGCGTCGGCGGCAACCGCGAGGTCCTGGGCGCGCCGCATCAGCGCGACGAACCGCCCGAATCCCGGGGGTTCGTCGAGCACCTGGAACCGGGGAAACCCGCCGCGAAGATCCCGCGGGTCGGTCACGCCGGCGGACTGAGGACGTCGCGTCGAACGATGGTCTGGTCGCGTCCCGGCCCGACCCCGATGCAGGAAACCTGCGCCCCGGCAAGCTCTTCCAGCCGCAGCACGTAGTCGCGGGCCTTGGCCGGCAGGTCGTCGAACTCGCGCGCCCCGGAGATGTCCTCCCACCAGCCGGGCAACTCCTCGTAGACCGGGACAGCCCGGGCGATTTCGCTCTGAGTCATGGGCATGTCGTCGGTGCGCTTGCCGTCGACGGTGTAGCCGACGCATACCGGCACGGTCTGCAGACTCGACAACACGTCGAGCTTGGTCAGGAAGTAATCGGTGATGCCGTTGACGCGGGTCGCGTAGCGGGCGATCACTGCGTCGAACCAGCCGCAGCGACGACGACGGCCGGTGGTCACCCCGATCTCGCCGCCGGTCTTGGCCAGGTACTCGCCGTGCTCGTCGAACAATTCGGTGGGGAACGGGCCGGAACCAACCCGGGTGGTGTAGGCCTTCAGGATTCCCAGCACGGTGGTGATCCGGGTGGGCCCGACGCCCGACCCCACGGCTGCGCCGCCCGCGGTGGGGTTGGAGGAGGTGACATACGGATAGGTGCCGTGGTCGACGTCGAGCAGGGTGCCCTGCGATCCCTCCAACAGCACCGTCTCCCCCCGCTCGAGAGCCTGACCGAGCAGCAGTCGGGTGTCGGCGATCCGGTGGGCAAATCCTTCGGCCTGTGCCAGCAGCGTGTCGGTGACCTCGTCGGGGTTCAGCGCCTTGCGGTTGTAGATCTTGACCAGCACCTGGTTCTTGAAGTCCAGCGACGCCTCGATCTTGGCGGCCAGCAGTTCGGGTTCGCGGACATCCGCCACCCGGATCCCGATCCGGGCGATCTTGTCCTGGTAACACGGACCGATGCCCCGCCCGGTGGTGCCGATTTTCTTGTTGCCGAGGTAACGCTCGGTGACCTTGTCGATGGCGACGTGGTAGGGCATCAATAGGTGGGCGTCGGCGGAGATCAGCAATCGCGACGTGTCCACGCCACGGTCCTCGAGGCCGCGCAGCTCGGTCAGCAGGACACCGGGGTCGACGACGACGCCGTTGCCGATCACGTTGGTGACGCCCGGCGTCAAAATCCCGGACGGGATCAGGTGCAGCGCGAAGTTCTCCCCCGTCGGCAGCACCACGGTGTGCCCGGCGTTATTGCCGCCCTGATAGCGCACGACCCACTGCACCCGGCCACCGAGCAGATCGGTGGCCTTCCCCTTGCCCTCGTCACCCCACTGGGCTCCGATGAGCACTATTGCCGGCATGGCCTGACCCCGCTCCGCTCCTGGCTTAATGTGTCCAGCCGGTGCATCACCCTATCGGAGCACCGGGTACCGGCGGCGAATAACGCGCAGTAGAGCGGCAGTGCAGGAGGACAACAGTTGACCGGCGACATCGCTGTGCTGGCATTCGGCGGCCGCCGTCCGGCGCGCGCCCTGAACTCGCTGCAGTGCATCCAGGTCGACGACCCGGCGGCGATCGACGCCGCAGTTCGCGGCCTCAGCAGGGTGATCGTGCTTGGCGGCGACGCCGAGCTGGCCACGGTGCTGACCCGCCTTATGCGCGCTGAGCTGCTGGACGTGGAGGTGGCCCCGGTGCAGGGCTTCGCCGGCGCGCGCCGGGCGCTGCGGGGGGCAGCCCGGCGGGTTCCGCTGATCCGCGACGACACCGCAACCGCAGTGGTCGGTTCCGCGCTGTGGCTACCGCCCGACCAGTCCGCGAGCATTCACGGCGAAGGCGTCGTGGATGACACCGTGCTGTTCGACGGCGAGGTCGCCGGGGTGCGGATCGAGCCGATGGCGACGTTGCCGGGGCTGCGGGCCGCGGTACTCGACGGCAGGCGGCGGCGTTGGGTCAGTGGCCGGGCCGCCCAGTTGGGAACCACCGGCGCGCGGGTGGTGCGCGACGGCGTCGCCGGGCCGCGGGAGGTCAAGCGGTCGACGTTGTATCGCCACACCACCGGCTGGCTGCGGGTGGGCTGACCCGCGTACCTTCGAT
>CAXNJA010000078.1:0-12003 GCA_964202555.1 Mycobacterium sp. | reverse complement strand
TCGTGGCCGGCCGGCACGGATTTCCCGGGCTCATCGATGCGCTGGCGGGGTTTCCGAAACCACTGATCTGCGCGGTCAACGGTGTGGGCGTGGGCCTTGGAACGACCATCCTAGGTTTCGCCGATCTGGCCTTCATGTCCTCGGCCGCGAAGCTGAAATGCCCCTTTACTGATCTCGGGGTGGCGCCGGAGGCGGCGTCGTCGTATCTGCTGCCGACGTTGATCGGTCGGCAGAACGCGGCCTGGATGTTGATGTCCTCACAGTGGGTGGACGCCGCCGAAGCCCTGCGAATGGGTGTGGTGTGGAAGGTCTGCGATCCCGACGATCTGCTACCCGAGGCTCGCCGACACGCAGAAACCCTTGCGGCGAAGCCGATTTCGAGCCTGATAGCGGTCAAGCAATCGATGGCCGAGCCGCTTCGGCCCGGCATTGCGGCCGCTCGCGCACGCGAGGACGCCTATTTCGCCGAGATGATGGGGGCGGCGGCCAACGCCGATGCGCTGGCCGAGTTTCAGCGCGGGCGGGGCTGATTCGCCACAAGCGGGACGGCGTCCGAGTCGCGCCACTCAGGAACTACCTGAGATGATGCCCGCTACCCGGTCGAACCGGATCCAGAGACTCGTCACGACCGACGGGGCTTGCGTCGTCGGTTCGCCGGGTCGGTGCTTGAAGTAGTTGTAGACGAAGCGCCCGTCCAGGAAGTCGACGGTGAGCGGCGCGATACGGTCACCGAGGAGCAACGCGTTCGTCGCGCGGTAGGAACCGGCGTCGTTGACGGCCAGCACGGCGTAGTAGACGGTGCCGCTGGCACCCGGTTCGTTGGCGATGAGCAGCGCCGCATCCCGGCGACCATCACGATTAACGTCACCCAAGACGGGCTCGCCAATCACTTGGACCGTGTCTTGCGTGGCTGAGCCTGGAGCCGCTTGGTGCGCCGCGAATCCGTTGGACATTGTGAACGTGCGATCTCCGATCGTCACAACAAGGTTTTTCACCCCCGTTGAGAGATCAGGATCACCGCGGACGCCGGGCTGGTTGGCGGAGTTGAACCAGATGAACCCCACGAGGGCGACGAAGACGATCGTCAGGGTGAGGAATGCCTGCCTCATGCGCGCCGCCGACACCATCATGACGGCGGACTCAGGACCGTGCGCGGTGGTCCGGTGACTTCGAAGAGGCGAAACTGATCTTCGCCGTCGATCCCACTTATCGAGTACACCTGTTCCGAGAATCCCGCGCCGTCGTACCACATGGTCGGGTAGCGGACGTTGATCGCGTCTGCGTCGCTGATACCGGGATTGCTGAGAAGCAGATACTTGATGTCGAATGCCCAAGGCCGGTTGAGCACGGCCTTGAAGTCGTAGTCGCTGGTGATGACGAACTGTTTGGGGTGCGTGGAACTAAGCCAGACACCCCAGGTGTTGAAGGTGTCCATCAGAACCGTTCCGTCGGCGAGGCGCTGACGGTCCAGGTGTTGAGCCACCACTCTGTCATTGACCATCAGTCGTCGAAACCAGAGATCCTGAACTGCGAAGCGCTGGGGGTGCAGAAGCGAGTTGAAGCCGAACTGGAGTTGTTGATTTCCGATGCGCTGGTTAAGCGAGGCCAGCACGGTTACCGGGAACCCCAACAGGATCGAGGCGCACAACAGCCCGACGGCGAACTTCCGGGCACTCGTCTCGACACGCCACGGGCGGCGAATGGCGCTTGTCGGTGTCCAGCACGCCAATGCGACGCAAATCACCAGGGGAATCGCCAGCAGATAAAATCTGAACCACCCGAAGGTCGCCGACGTGTACTGGCCCCATGCCGCGAAGGCCAGAATCGAACCGAACGTGACAACGGGCACCAGCACGGTCGCCTTGCGCATAAGCGCGGCGTAGATCACCGCTCCCGCAGCGGCGATCCCGACGAACGGTTGCATACCTGATAACCGCGCCGCGATCACCACCCAGTCCGCGGAGGCGGCGCGCGCCAGCGGACCACCGCGTTCCGTTGCGCTCTTCACCTGGCTCTCGTTGCCGTACTGAGAGGACAAGGTGGCGAACAACTCGTGATTGACCACCCAACCGGTGAGCGCCCAGAGTGACGCGGACACCACGATGGGGAGCAGCACGATCGTGACGCTTGCCAGCACGGTGGAAAGCCGGGATCTGGCAGCGGCGCCGTGGCCGGTCACAACCGCAACGAAAACGGCCACGCCCAGCGCGGCTGGGGCGACTTCGTAGCGGGCGGTGAATCCAACGCCCAAGGCCAGTCCCGCCAAAGCCAGGTCGAACGGGTTACGCCCATCGCTCCACCGCAGCAGGTAGCGCACGCACCACAGCACGCAGAAAGTTGCGGCGGCCTCGCTCATGCCGGAGGCGCCGTAGACGACGATCATCGGTTGCAGCGCGAAGGCCGCGACGGCGACCCGCCGCCAGCCTGAACTCACGCCGCGGTCCAGTGCGATTCCGCGAACCATCAGCGCTGCACCCGCCATGAACAGGGCGCTCTGCACCACGCCGGCCAGTCCGTGTGTGCGCAGCTTGGGCCACCATCGGTCGAGCAGCAGGACCGGGATCTGCACCAGGCTCGGCAGCGGATTCCAGACGAAGCCGATCGCCGACAGATGCGGGTGCCGGCTTTGGATCACGTAACCGGCGTTGGCGACCCGGCTCACACCGTCTAAGTCGAAAAGGTTGTAGCGCATCAGCAGCAGGTAACCGACGGTGAAGTACAGGCCGCTCAGAGCGAGAAACAAACCGATGCCTCGGCGGCGATGCGGCGAAGTGTCAACGGCGGTCGGTACCGTCTTCACCGCCGTCATGGGGCGGGTCATCAGAGTCGTCATCGCGTCAACCGCCAGAGGTTCGGCGGCGCCACAGCAGCACTCCTGCCGCAACAAGCAGCGCAGCGACGACCGCTGCGGCGCTCAGCAATGCCCACAACCTCCAGCCGTCGCCGGGATACTCGTTGAGCAGTGCGCCGCCCTCACGCAACGTCAGGGTCACGGTCTGGCCGGCGGTCCCGGTGGCCACCACGTCGCCGGACAGCGAAGACCACCGCGAGTCCAGTGCCCGAATGTAGTCGAGACTGCTCTGCACCAACGACCAGGAACCGGTTCCGTTGATCGCCAACACCATTCGGTCATTGTGGGAGAAGGCTTGGACTACCCCGATCGGCCCGTTGAGATCAACGCCGGTGTCTGTGGTCCCGTCGATACCAACGGCGTTACCTCCGTCGAACGACACCGGCCCGATCAGTCCTGACTTCTTCAGGTCCTCACCCGGGCCGACGATGAGCAACCCCTGGCCCGAGCCTGCGGCCGATGCCATGTCGGTGATCCGCGGTTGCAGTGTCACTCCGGTCTGCTGGGCCAACAGGTTCACCGCCGCGGCGGCGAAGCGCAGATGCTCAGGGCTGTCGACGACGACGGCGAAGTCGGGGGTGAAGGCCATCGGCAGCACCGGGAAACCGCCCCGGTTACGGCTGCCGGGGGTGACCGCGACCGTGGAGGCGGGGTCGAGTGCGAACTCCATCCGGTCGTTGAGCGGGGCGCACTCCTGCTTGGGCAGGTACCGCAATTCCAGGACGATACCGACGGCGGAGTTGATCGACTCTTTCGGAATGATCCCGGTGATATCGAGCAGTCCGGACTCGTCGAGTCGACGGGCCGCCAGGACCGCGTCCCCGGCTCGCACCACCACCGAGGCCTCCCCGGCGACCACCGGCGAGTAGTGCGCGATCAGATGCAGGGTGGCCTGCTGGATCGATCCGACCGCGAACTGGCTGGCGTCGAAACCGACGTAGAGGCTGCCGGTGCCCTGTACCGAGGTCTTGCCGCCCATACCCAGTTGCGCGAACGTCTTGATGGTTGTTGCGGTCGGTGAGTCCTGTTGTACCGCAGTCACCGTCGCCGAACCAGTCTGCGCCAGCTTGACCCGTCGATCGGAGAACAGTGCGACCTGGCGAGTGAGTTCGTCACCGCGGCCGGTGATCACCAGGGCGGCGTCCGGTGAGTTCGGGTTGATCACCCTCAGGCCGGCCGGGGAGTTGTCGCGTAGTTCGATCACCCGTCGCGTGGGCGGACCCGGCGGGGTGGGCTCTGCTGAGGTGTCGACGCCGATGCGGACCGGCATGGGCCGGTACAGCCGGGTGAGCTTGGCGACCAGCTCGAGCGCAGCCTGCTGTGCTGCCGGTGTGGGTGACGGGCCCGTCCGGATCAGGATCTGGTCGAGATAGCCGGGCAGGAAGTCGGCCACGATCACCGGATAGGGCGTCTGGCCGACATACGTCACGCCGAGTTGGCTCAGTGTCAGTGACGGCGGGCGCGAACAGCTGTTACCCGGTGGATTGCGATCGCGCAGAACAAAACTCAGCTTGGCGATGCCATTGAGGACTCGTGCCTTGGAGATGTCGATCGCGAACGGAGCGGAACTCTGATCGCCCGGTGCCGGGATGCTGCCCATGGCAACGCCGCGCCCGTCAATGACGTCTACGCGCCCGTCTATGGTGTTGACCACCGAACCGATGGTGCCCAGCAGCTGTCCTGGGACGACTCCCGGCGGGACCGGGATGTCGGTGTCGATGAGTTGGTCGGATCCCAGTATGTCGACACGGTCGGAGCGGCCGAGTTGGGTCCAGCCGATCGGAGGGGTGGTGCCGAGGTTCGGTTCAGCGAGCCCTGGTTCGCCGGTCCCTGGTTCGATGGGCGCAGGTTCGGTGGGTCCTGGTTCGGTGGGTCCTGGGGCCGCCGCCGCGAACGGAGCGAGGCCACCTAGTGAGGTGCCGGCCACGGTGACGGCCAGGGTGAGGTAGACCAGCACTGCGGTGAGGACGCGTGTGACAGAGGTCATGACGTACTCGCGGCCGTCGGTTGGCTGCCGGTCAATCCGTGCGCGGTCAGCTCCCAGTAGGAGGGACGGAAGAACAACTGGTACAGCGCCTTGATGGCGGCGATCGACTGCAGCATCCAGTACGCGGGTACCAACAGCGCCGCCCACCACAGATACGGCTTACCCAACGCGACGGTGGTGATCAGGCCGACGAAGATCGACATGGGCGCGGCCAGGAAGAGCATGGCCAGGGACGTGTAATAGCTGACCGGGGGGAACATCAGGGTGATCACGTCGGGGCGCGCGACCAGCCACACCACCATCGCCGCCCACAACAGGATGTTGAAGGCGTTCAGGATCGGCACCAGACCGGTCAGGTTGACCAGCCGCAGTGTCGCCTTCAGGCCGATGTCGCGGCGCAAGTGACGGGGTCTGCGCATGTGCACGATCGAGGTTTGCAGGTAGCCCTTGTACCACCGGGAGCGCTGCCGAATCCAGTTGATCACATCGGAATTGGCTTCCTCGAGGGTGATCGAGTCCAGGATGAGCGTGCGATAGCCGTATCGGGCCAGCCGCACACCGAGGTCGGCGTCCTCGGTGACGTTGTAGGCATCCCAGCCGCCGACCTCCCGCAGCACTTTGGTGGTGAGATGGCAGGACGTGCCGCCTAGTGGAACCACACTTCGGGCGTGTGCGACGGCCGGCAGGATGGCGGCGAACCACTGGTCGTACTCCATGGTGAACCAGCGGGTGAGTAGGTTCTGTCGTTCGTTGAAGTAGCACAGCCTCGCCTGCAGGCAGCCGACGTCGGCGGGTGCGCGTCGCAGCGCGACGACGGCGCGGCGCAGCTGCAGCGGTTCGGGAATGTCCTCCGCGTCGTAGATGGTGATCATCTCGCCCTTCAACCCGGGCAGTGACATGCCGTAGTTGCAGGCCGCGGGCTTGGTTTTGGGCTGATGTTCCGGAACGACGACGACCCTGACGGGTTCGATAGGTGTGCCCAGCAATACCTCTCTGGTCGTCGTGTCGTCTTCCTCGGTGAGTAGCAACACCTCCAGCTTGTCGCTGGGATAGTTCAGATTGCCGATCCCTCTGAGCAGGTTCTGCACGATCTCGGGTTCGTGATACACGGGCAACAGCACGGTGTACACCGGCAGGTCGCCGTCGGGCACGGCCAGCGCCTCGTCGTCGCTCACCAACACTTTCCCCGGCGAGCCGATTCCCTTGAGCATCAGGATATTCCGGTCGACGGTCGAGAGCAGGTACAGCACCGGGGCCACCATCGTCAGCACCGGAAGGAATTGCGCCGCAAACATCCACACCATCGCCACCAGCAGCGCCGCCAGCGCCGCCAACGCGGCCAGCGTGCGTGGCCCCAGTGCGCCACGGGCGGAGAAGTGTTCGGCTAGCAGTTGGGGCTGGAAGTCAACCGGATGTGTATCGGTCAAGCTGGTTCCACCGGGCGTTCGGCATTGGCCGCCAGCAGGATCTCGTTGGCGACGCGTCGCGCGCGATCGCTGACGATCTCATCGACCTGCGTGTCGGGGTCGGCCTGCTGGCGGCTCATCCACAGGATCGGGGCCAGCACCGTCAACTTCAACGACGGCGGTGTCGGGCGTGGTGGTGGGGGTGCCTGGGGCGGTGGTTGCTGGCTGACGACGACGAATACCTGCTGATAGGTCTTACCGATGGTCCACACCCAACTCAGGGAGTACCAGTCGTCGGCGTTGCCATCGGGGGCAGCAGAGGAGTCGGTCGAGAGCACCAGGGCGCCGGGAACGGCGGCGCCGAGGTCGGTGAAGCGGTAGTTGGGAACAGATGTCGCCGGGTACCAGACCACATAGCGGGTGGTGCGCAGGGCCGCGAGACTGCTTGCGGTGATGACATCGACAGCCGCGGTCGGGTATCCCGGCTCCGTTCGTGGGATGTATCGGGTGAACGTCGAATCAGGCCCGAGATATCGGTGGATGAAGCCGAAGTCTTGTTCGGAGACGAATCCGGCACGCGAGGTCCAGTCCGAAGCGGCACGGGCGAGGGGGCCTTCAGGCGCGGACGCCGAGGCGGATGTGGTGAGCATCAGGTGGGCACCGGCGACGACGGCCAGCATCGCCAGCGCCACTGGCGAGCGGTGCGGCCAGGGAGCGGGCACGGGGGTGTCCCTGCCGGACCCCTCGTCTCGGGCAGGAACACCCCCCGCCAGCAACAGTTGCCGCTCATCGGCAACGGTGAAGTGTTGCAGCAGAACGAAACTGAGTACGGGGATGATCGCGCCGGTGATGGCGACCAAGACGGGCAATGACGTGATCGGCAGTGCGACGGCAGCGGCGACTCCGGCGAACGCGCAGCCGACGGCGGCGACCAAGCGCCAGCGCAACGGGCGGGGCCAGCCGGCCAGGAACACTGCCATCGCGCCGATCAGGGCGGCCACCGCCGAGGCGGCTGCCGTTGATCCGCCGAGCGAAGCGGTGAGCAACAGCGAGGGAAACGGGGTCACGGTCACGGTCGCGAACACCCACAACGGCCACAGCGCCCAGACGCGGCGAAACCCGAACAGGATGGTGGCGGCAAACGCCACCCAGATCGTGGCGCCGACGAGTGGGAGGTTCCACATGCCGCTCAGCGTGGGGAACCGATTGCCGGCCAGATAGCTCAGGAACAGGGCGAAACCCGCGAGCACGACACCCAGGATCCAGTCTGCCTCGGAGTCGTTCACACCGGTGGCCTTGGTGCGGCGACCGTAAGCGATCATCACCAGTAGGACGGGCATGACCAGCAGGTACGCCGCTCGGGATCCACCACCGATTGAGCGCGCAACGTCGTAGAAGGCGCCGCCGAAGCCCAGAAGGATGAGCGCCAGTAGCGCCACCAGGCGCAGCGCGAGCGAAACCCTGGTGTTCGCCGACGCACGGGGCGGGGGCGGGGGAGATACCGGTGGGAAGTCAGGGTGGCGCCCGATGGCCGCTGAACCCAGCGGGGGGTCATTGATCTGCGACCCGTCAAGTCGGTACATAACCTAGCGCCCCCCGTTGCGTTGATCGACAACGGAGACCGTGGAGGTGTGCTTCTGTCTGAGCGCCTCGCGTTAATCGACCCGTCGGCAATGAGCGTCCGGGGACTGGGGAAGCGTTGCGTAAACGACTCTACGCCCACTTTGCTTTCAGTGGAACGGTGAGATCACCCCAACCGTCTCCCGAAGAGGAGGCGCGGCAGTGACGGTGTGACAACTAGCATCGCTCCATGAGCCGAATCGGAGACTTCACCGACGACGACGTCGTCGGTTGGATCGCACTTTCACCCGAACTGGGCCGGGCCATGGCGACGTTCAGCGGTGCCGTCTACAACAGCAACCGGCTACCCATGCGGGTACGCGAGATGGCCCGCATCGTGATTGCGCACGATAACGAGTGCGTCGTCTGCATCAACACCCGCGATGCCGACGGCCCCGCGGCAGGCGTCGATGAAGACCTCTACAGCCATGCCCTCCAGTGGCGGACCTGGCAGGGCTTTACCGAGCAGGAACGCCTGGCCGCAGAGTTTGCCCACCGCTTCGCCACCGAGCACACCGCCCTCCGAGACGACGATGCGTTCTGGCAGCGGTGCCGCGAGCACTTCACCGACGAATTGCTCGCCGACTTGGCACTGTCCTGTGCGATGTGGGTGGGCATGGGCCGCATGCTGCGGACACTCGACATCGGGCAGACCTGCAAGATCACTTTGCCGAGTCGTACCTGAACATGCTGCCGCAGGTGCCGGTCAACGGGATCCTGATCGGAACCATCGTCAACCCGGCGGGGTTGACGCTGGCCAAAGTGGTGTCCGCCGGTGCCACAGCAGCATTCGCCGACCCCGGCCTGGGCGCCAGTCCCACCTGGCACGGCTTCGCGATCGACCGCACCGGCATCGCGTTCACCGATGCCATCAGCGTGGTCGGGGACCAGCGCCTACGCATCGACCGTCACGCGATCCGGCTGATCGACGAAGGCCTGGCCTGGGCGCCGGCGTCGTTTTTCGACCAGGACGGCAATCCCGTCGCCGCATGCGCCCGGGGGAGCCTGGCCCGCGTGGAGTCCCGGCTCCAGGAGGAGGGACTGCGCGCGCTGGTGGGCCACGAGATCGAGTTCGTGCTGGTCGGTCCCGAGGGGCAACAACTGCCCGGTCAGCTGTGGGCGCAGTACGGACTGGCGGGTGTTCTCGAGCATGAGGGCTTCGTGCGCGACGTCATGGCCGCCATGCTCGCAGCCGGGGTGGCGGTGGAGCAGTTCCACCCTGAGTACGGGGTCAACCAGTTCGAGATGTCCTTGGCCCCGGCATCTCCTGTCGCGGCCGCCGACCAACTGGTGCTGGCCCGGCTGCTGATCGGCCGGGTGGCCCGCACCCATGGTCTGCGGGTGAGCCTGTCCCCGGTTCCGTTCGCCGGTGGCGCCGGTTCGGGCGCACACCAACACTTTTCACTCCACCGGGGCCACGTGCCCATCTTCTCCGGCGGACAGGGGCCGCACGGGCTCACCTCGGAGGGCGCAGCCGCGATCGGGGGCCTGGTCGCCGGTCTGCAGCAGGCACTGCTGGTCTTCTCCGGTTCTCTGGTGTCGGGGCTGCGGATGCGTCCCGGAAACTGGGCCGGCGCATACGCCTGCTGGGGCACTGAGAACCGCGCGGCCGCAGTCAGGTTCATGGCGGCCACCCACGGCAACCCGCACGGTGCCAACGTGGAAGTCAAAGTCTGCGACCCGTCGGCGAACCCCTACCTTGCCAGCGCCGCGATTCTCGGCTTGGCGCTCGGCGGTATCGAACACGGTGCCGCACTGCCGGCTGAGATCACTGTCGATCCCGACGCACTGACTGCTGGGCAGCGAGCCGAGGCCGGCGTGGTTCAGCTTTCCAGCCGGCAGTCCGATTCCATTGCGGCACTGGAGGGGTCAACTCTGTTGCGGGCCATTCTCGGTGACGCGGCGGTGGACGCACTGCTGGCGGTGCGCCGGTACGAACAGCGCAACTATTGCGATCTGACGCCAGCGGAACTGACCGACAGGTTCCGGATGGCTTGGAGTGTGTGAAGCGATCCGGCTCTACCGGCTCTGAGTCAGATCAGCCCGGTGGCGTCGAACATCCACGACATGTCGGCGGCCTGTAACTGCTCCATCCAGTCCTTCGGCGCGTGGTTGAGCAGTGCACCGAAGTCCCAATAGTCTTTCCACACCGTGATCCGGCCGTCGATGACCTTGTGCACCGTCACGAACTGCAGCAGAGCGCTCCCGCCGCTGGTCCATTTCCACGTCTCGGAATGCTCGTACATGACATCGCTGCCGTTGCTCACCAGCAGACCGTCATGGTTTTCGTATCCGGCCAGTGGTTGCAGGCCGCACTTGAGCCTCTTGACGATGTCCTCGGGGCCCCGCGCCGCGGCGGCGGGTCCCACTGGCATGTCCACATAGATGCAGTCCTCGGCCAGAAACGGCTTCATCGCCTCCCAGTCTCGATCAGACAGCGCATTCCACATCCCCAGGACTACCGCCTCGGCATCAGCAGGCATGAGCTACCGCCGAGGTGCGCTGGCCGGCCCGCAGGAAGCTGCCGGTGCGCTCGCTGCCGAGCAACTCCGTCGGCTGGCCATGGCGCACGACCGGACGCCCGCCGATCAGCACGAGGTCGACGGCGCCGTCATTGCGGTTGACCATCCTGGGCAAGTTGTCGTACTGGGGCACCGGGCATTCGGCGTAATCGTCGAGGTGTTCATCGAGATGGTCCGGATTGATGACCACCAGGTCGGCCCGGTCGCCGAGACGCAGATGGCCGGCGTCGATGCCGTACCAGTCCGCCAGTTCGCCGGTGAGTCGGTGCACCGCCCGTTCCACGGTCATGAATCCCTGGCCGCGGGACTCGGCGTCGCAGACATGACGCAGCAGTCGCAGCCCGAAGTTGTAGAACGCCATGTTGCGCAGGTGCGCACCGGCGTCGGAGAACCCCATCTGGACGCCGTCGTCGGCGGCGAGTTTCTTGAGCACCTCGGGGCGGTGGTTGGAAATCGTGGTGCGCCAGCGCAGTTTGTGGCCGTGTTCGACGACCAGGTCCAGGAAGGCGTCGACGGGGTGCAGACCTCCGCGGTCGATTCCGACCTCACCGAAGGACTTGCCGACGACGGATTCGTCGGGGCAGGCGACGATCTCGGCGTCGAAGAAGTCACGGTGCCACACCCGCATGCCGAATCTGCGGTCGTAGTCCTGCCGGAACTCCCGGCGGTACTGCTCGTCGGCCAGCAGCGCGTTGCGTTCGACCTCGTCGCGCAAATGCAGTGCCGCCGCGCCGGAACCGAATTCCTCGAACACCACCAGGTCGATGCCGTCGGCGTAGACCTCGAACGGCACCGGCAGATGCTGCCAGCGGAAGTCGCCGCCGAACCGGTTGATCAATCTGGCCACCGGGCCGAGCACGGCGATGGCCAGCGGGTTGGACTTGACGTCGGCCGCCGACAGCAGGCTGGTCTTGAGCTTGTTGCGCAGCACCGGAAGTGATTGGGCGAACTGTGAGACCAGGTTCAGCGGGTTGGCGATATCGGGTCCGGACTGCAGAACCCGGCCCCGCTGACGCAGTTGGGACTTCAACCGGCGAAGCTCCCTGGGCTTGGCGTAGGTGGACGGCAGGGTGCGCGACCGGCACGTGTCACCGTCGATCTTGTCGAAGAGCAGTTGCTGGGAGGACATCCCGAGGAATCCTGCGTCGAGGGCCTCGCTGAGCATCCGTTCCATCTGGGCTTGCTCGCTGGAGGTCGGGCGGACATCCTTGCGGGTGGCCCGGTCCAGACCCATTGTGGCCGTGCGCATATCGGAGTGACCGAGGAAAGCTGCAATATTCGGTCCCAGCGGACGGTCCTGCAGTGCGGCGATGTACTCCTGCGCGTTGCGCCAGGTTTTGGCGGAGTCCACGGTGTCGATGACATGTTCGCGCGGGATGGCTTCGACCCGGCCGAATAGGTCGCCGGCGTCGACCCCTCCGACGTGGACGGTGGACAGCGAGCAGGACCCGATCAGCACCGTCGTGACGCCATGCCGGACCGACTCGGGCAGGCCCGGTCCGCGCAGTACCTCGACGTCGTAGTGGGTGTGGATATCGACGAAGCCGGGCAGAACCCACTTCCCGGCAGCATCGACGATCTCCGCGCCGCCTGCGTCGTCGAGGGCCGCCGGGGAAA
>CAXNJA010000077.1:0-12119 GCA_964202555.1 Mycobacterium sp. | reverse complement strand
GCCCGGGACCTGCTGATCGCCGGCGTCAACGCCATCCGGTAGTTCCCCATGGACACCGGCCCAGGAGATCGCACATGTGCTCGATTAGTTGCAGTGGGTCGGGGCACGACGCTGCGGGGGGATACGGTTTAGGGCGTGTCTGAGATCGGTCTTGGTGCTGACTCCGAAGTGGGGACCCTGCGCACCGTTATCCTGCATCGGCCCGGTGCGGAGTTGAAGCGACTCACCCCCCGCAACAATGACGCCCTGCTCTTTGACGGGCTGCCGTGGGTGGCTCGCGCCCAGGAGGAGCACGACGCCTTCGCGTCCCTGCTGCGTTCCCGCGGGGTCGAGGTACTTCTGCTGGCCGAATTACTTACCGAGGCACTGGAGAGCGGGGCGGCCCGTATGCAGGGCATCGCCGCCGCCGTGGACAGCCGCCGGCTCGGTCCGCATCTGGCGCAGGAACTTTCGGTCTATCTGCGCGGTATTCAGCCCGCCGAACTCGGGCATCGACTGATCGCCGGGATGACATTCACCGAACTGCCGTTCGACGCACACGGGGACACCTCCCTGGTCCGCCGGATGCATCACGGAGGTGACTTCGTAATAGACCCGCTGCCCAATCTGATGTTCACCCGCGATTCGTCGTTCTGGATCGGCGATCGTTTCGCGATCACCTCGCTGGCCTTGCCGGCGCGGATGCGGGAGACCTCGCTGACCGACCTCATTTACGCCCACCATCCGCGTTTCCTCGGGGTGCGGCGGGCCTACGAATCCCACACCGCGCCGGTCGAGGGTGGTGACGTGCTGCTGCTGGCACCCGGGGTGGTGGCGGTCGGGGTGGGGGAGCGCACCACCGCCGCGGGTGTGGAGGCGTTGGCCCGCAGCCTTTTCGACGACGACCTGGCGCACAGCGTGCTTGCCGTTCCGATCGCCCAGGAGCGCGCGACGATGCACCTGGACACGGTGTGCACCATGGTCGACGTGGACGCCGTGGTGATGTATCCCGCCGTGCGGCACTCACTGTCGGCGTTCACCATCACCCGGGGCCAGTCGGGGGTGCGGATCGGTGACGAGCAGCCCTTCCTGGACGCCGCCGCGGCGGCGATGGGCATCGCGAAGTTGCGGGTCATCGACACCGGTCTGGACCCGGTGACCGCCGAACGTGAGCAGTGGGACGACGGCAACAACACCCTGGCGCTCGCGCCGGGGGTGGTGGTGGCCTACGAACGCAACACCGAGACCAACGCCCGGCTGGCTGATGCCGGGATCGAAGTGTTGCCGATTGCTGCGGCCGAATTGGGGACCGGCCGGGGCGGACCGCGGTGCATGTCATGCCCGGCGGCGCGGGATCCGCTACTGAACTAGCACAACGGTTTACAGCGGCGGGGCGTCCGGCCGGCGCTGGAATCGCCGGCGCGGGGTCAGCGCCAGCTGGGCAGCCACATCTGCATGTTCCAGGTCGACTGGGAGACCGGGATGCCGGTGAGCACCGGAAAAAGCCAGGCGAAGTTGGTGATCGCCAGCGCCATGTACATGCTGGCCACCAGCAGGCCCAGGGTCCGCCGTTCGGCGCTTCGGGTGGGCTTGAGGACGATGTCGCCCAGGATCAGGGCGATCGCCATCATCAGGAACGGGGCCAGCGGAACGGCATAGAAGAAATACATCTGCCGGTCCATGTTGGCCATCCAGGGCAGCAAGCCCGCCGCGTAGCCCACCAGCACCACGCCGTAGCGCCAGTCGCGCCGCACGAACGCCCGCCACACCGCGTACCCGATCACCGGCACTGCCACGAACCACATCACGGGTGTGCCGACCAGGAGCACCGCCTTGACGCACGACGACGCACCGCAGCCCGGGACGTCCTGATTGTCGATGGCGTACAGCACCGGACGTAGCGACATGGGCCAGGTCCATGGCTTGGACTCCCAGGGATGGTGGTTGCCCGCCGAATTGGTCAATGTGGAGTGGAAGTGGAACGCCTTGTAGGTGTAGTGCCACAGTGACCGGATGGCATCCGGCGGCTGCCACCACTGCCGCTCACCGATCGACTGGCCCACTTCGTGCCGGTTGACCGCGGTTTCCGAGGCGAACCACGGCGCGTACGCCAGCAGGTAGAGCCCGAACGGGATGACGCCCAAGGCGTAGGCGGCCGGTCCGGCGTCGCGCCGCAGCATCCCGGCCCACGGCCGCGGCACCCGGTAGGCGTGCCGAGCCGCCACGTCCATCGCCAGCGTCATCACCCCGAAAAAGGCGATGTAGTACAGCCCCGACCACTTCGTCGCGAAGGCCAACCCCAGCAAAATCCCGGCGCCGAAGCGCCACCACCGCACACCCAGCCTGGGCCCCCAGGGGGTTTCAGCGGTCCGGCCATGCATAAAGGCGGTGTACATCCGTGCACGGACCTCGTCGCGGTCGACGATCAGTGCCCCGAACGCACCGACTGCGAACACCGTCATGAAGATGTCGAGCAGTGCGGTGCGGGAGGCGACGAAGCTGACCCCGTCGGCCACGATCAGCAGGCCCGCCATGGCGCCCACCACGCTCGAACGGCTGATTCGACGCGCGATGCGCGTCACCAGCACCGCCAGGATCACCCCGAACACCGCGGCGGTCAGGCGCCACCCCAAGCCGGTGTATCCGAAGATGGCCTCGCCGAGGGCGAGCAGTTGCTTGCCCAGCGGGGGGTGGACGACCAGGCCGAAGCCCGGGTTGTCCTCCACGCCGTAGTTGTGCAGTAGCTGCCAGGCCTGCGGTGCGTAATGCTTCTCGTCGAAAATCGGCGTCCCGGCGTCGGTGGGCGAGCCGAGGTTCATGAACCGGGTGAGCGCTGCCAGCGCACCGACCACCACGGTCGCGGCCCAGCCCCGCAGCCGGTCGGTCGGGCCGAAATCGGGCACCGGAACCAGCGGGCCGGGGCTGACTACCGGGACCCGGCGCTGTGGCGCCTCGAGGTCGTCAGCGGTGATGGTCACTCGGACAATCGTAGGCTGTGGGGGTGTCGACCAGCGGGCAGGAGCGCAGCGACTCGGGATCTGATCCCGGCCGTCTGCTCCTGGGGGCCACCCCGCTCGGCCAGCCGGCCGACGCGTCACACCGACTGATCGACGCGCTCACCAACGCCGACGTCATCGCCGCCGAAGACACCCGCCGGGTCCGTGGCTTGGCCAAGTCGCTGGAAGTGACGATCAGTGGACGGGTGATCAGCCTGTTCGACCAGAACGAGATGACCCGGGTGCCGGCTCTGGTGGCCGATATCGCCGCGGGTGCGACGGTTCTGGTTGTCAGCGACGCCGGGATGCCGCTGATCAACGACCCGGGTTACCGCCTGGTCTCCGCCTGTATCGAGGCGGGCCTGATGGTCTCCTGCCTGCCGGGCCCTTCGGCGGTGACCACCGCGCTGGCGGTGTCCGGATTGCCGTCCGACCGGTTCTGCTTCGAGGGGTTCGCGCCACGCAAGCAGTCGGCTCGGCGCAGTTGGCTGGCCGTGCTGGCCGTCGAACCTCGCACCGCGGTGTTCTTCGAGTCCCCGCGTCGACTGGCCGACTGCCTCGCCGACGCCGCGGCCCAACTCGGCCCGCAACGGCGCGCCGTGGTGTGCCGGGAGTTGACCAAGACCCACGAGGAGATCCGGCGCGGCACGCTGGGGGAGTTGGCGGACTGGGCGGCCGAGGGGATCCTCGGCGAAATCACCGTGGTGCTGGCCGGTGCGACCCCGGAAGCCGACGTGGACTCGCTGGTAACCGAGGTCGCTGCATTGGTTTATGACGGAATGCGGGTCAAGGATGCTTGCGCGGCGGTCATCGAGGCGCACCCGGGGGCCCCGTCGCGGCGTGAACTCTACGACGCGGTGCTGCGTGCGCGTCCCGGCGGACGGGCCGACGACGGGGCCGACGACGGGGCCGAAGACGGGGCCGACGACGGGGCCGAAGACGGGGCCGAAGACGGGGCGCAGTGAACGATCGCCGCGGCCTTATCCAGACACTCCTGCCATTCGGCGTCGGGGTCGGAGTCTGCGGTGATGCCTCCGCCCACCCCGAGCACCGCTCGCGACGACGCGTCGAACTCCACAGTGCGGATCGCGACGTTCAGCTCGCAGCCGGCCACCGGTGAGGCCATCCCCACGGTGCCGCAGTAGACACCGCGCCTCCTCGGCTCCCACTGCGCAAGCAGCTGCCGGGCCCGGGTTTTCGGGGTCCCGGTGACGGAGGCCGGTGGAAAGGTGGCGGCCAGCAGATCACCGTTTGGCACCTCCAACGGCACCCGCGCCGACACCGTCGAGACCAGATGCCACACCCCCGGGGCCGGGCGGACGGCCAGCATTTCGGGCACCGTCACCGAACCGGTGCGAGCCACCCGCCCGAGATCGTTGCGCACCAGGTCGACGATCATGATGTTCTCGGCGACGTCCTTGGCGGAGTCCCGCAGAAGTTGGGGGTCGCGGTGCAGAGGCAGGGTGCCCTTGATGGGGCTGGAACTGACCCGTTCCCCGACCCTACTGAGGAACAACTCCGGCGACAGCGATGCCACCGCACCCCAGTCGCCGGCCAGGAAGGCGGCGCGCGCCGGCATGGTGCGGGCCACTGCGTCGGCGAAGAAGTGCAGCGGTGAACCGCTGACTCTGCCGGTGAACTGGGTACACACGCACGCCTGGTAGACCTCCCCGGCGCGGATCGCCTCCAGGCAGGACAGCACCCCGGCGCGGTGCAGTTCGGCATCGGGCATCTGCCAGTCGATTCCACAGTCGCCGGTGCGCGGCGCGGAATCCAGCGCCGCGCCAACCCAGCCTGGAAGTGCTGTGCTGGAGAGGCTCTCGTACCACCAGATGCCATCGAGATCGAGTCTCAGGACGCAATCGGTCCACCCGCCGGCGGCCTGCGGGATGCGTGGCGGGGCACCGTCGGCCCCGGGATCGGGGTAGGACAGGTAGCCGACCCAGCCGCCACCGACCGCGCCGGCGGTCTGGCCAGGGCGGACGTCGAAGACCTCGGCGGGATCAACCGCACGGACGTCCACCGTCGGCGCGATGACCGCGCGGGAGCCGAACCACTGCCCAGCCAACGCGGCCGGTGGCGGTAGACCCCGCGCGCCGGCGCCGGCGCCGACCCGGCGCAGGACATCGGCGACCGAGCCCAGATTCCCCAGCCGCTCGGTCAGCATCGGACTAGCTTGCGTCCTGGCGTGAGCAGACGCAAAGTCGCACGGATCGGTGCCGAATTGTGCGAGTTTGCGTCTGCTCGCGGCTAGGGCGCGGGCGGCTCGTAGCGCGGGAACACCCCTGCGGGTGCCGGCAGGGCCGTCCCGGGCTCGAGTCGGCGGTCCAGCGCGGTGAAGTCGCGCTCGGACTCCGGCTGGCCGAGCAGGTCGAGCAGGGTAGCCGCCGAATCCGGCATCACCGGCTGGACCAGTAGCGCCGCGACCCGCACCGCCTCCAGCGTCACGTACAGCACCGTGCGGAACCGCTCCTGATCGTCGGCCGACTCCGACTTGCGCAGCACCCACGGCTCCTGGGCGGAGAAGTACCGGTTCGCCGCGCCCAGCATCAGCCAGATGGCCTCCAGGCCCTGATGCATCGCCTGGGAATCGAAAGCCTCGCGCACCCGTGCCAGCAGCCCGTCGGCCAGCGTCAACAGTTCGGTGTCCTCGGCGCTGAACTCCCCGGGCTCGGGAACCACTTCGCCCAGGTTCTTGTTGACCATCGACAGCGAGCGCTGCGCGAGATTTCCCAGCTCATTGGCCAGGTCGGTGTTGATCCGGCCGATGATGGCCGCTTCGCTGTAGCTGCCGTCCTGGCCGAACGGCACCTCGCGCAGCAGGAAGTAGCGGACCTGATCGACCCCGAAGGTCTTCACCAGTGCCACCGGGTCGACGACGTTGCCGACCGACTTGCTCATTTTCTCGCCCCGGTTGTAGAGAAAACCGTGCGCAAAAACTCTGCGCGGCAGAGGAATTCCCGCCGACATCAGGAATGCGGGCCAGTAGACGGTGTGAAAGCGGATGATGTCCTTGCCGATCATGTGCAGATCGGCGGGCCAATAGCGTTGGTAGAGAACACCATCGGTGTCCGGGTACCCCACTCCGGTCAGATAGTTGGTCAGTGCGTCGACCCACACGTACATCACGTGCTCCGGATTGCCGGGAACCGGCACCCCCCAGTCGAACGAGGTGCGCGAAATCGACAGGTCGCGCAGACCGCCGGAGACGAAACTGACCACCTCGTTGCGCCGGACATCAGGGGCGATGAAATCCGGGTTGGCCGCGTAGTGCGCCAGTAGGCGTTCGGCGTAGTCCGACAACCGGAAGAAGTAGGTCTGCTCCTCGGTCCAGGTCACCGGGGTCCCGGTTTCAGTGGCCACCCGGGTGCCGTCGGAACTCACGGTGGTCTCGGCCTCGGTGAAAAAGCGCTCGTCACGAACCGAGTACCAGCCCGCGTAACTGTCGGAGTAGACGTCACCGTTGTCGGCCATTTTCTGCCAGATCGCCGTCGACGCCGCGTAGTGGTCGGGATCGGTGGTGCGGATGAAGCGGTCGAAGGAGATATTGAGCATCTCCTCCAACCGCTGGAATTGATCGGAATTGCGGCGGGCGAAGTCCGGCGTCGGCATCCCCTCGGCGGCGGCGGTCTGCGCCATCTTCAGGCCGTGCTCGTCAGTGCCCGTCAGAAACCGCACATCGAAGCCGTCCAGTCGTTTGAACCGGGCTATCGCGTCGGTCGCGATGTATTCGTAGGCGTGCCCAACATGCGGTGCGCCATTGGGATAGGCGATGGCGGTGGTCACATAGAAGGGCTTGCTCATATTGCCCCTCACCTTATTGTGTTGCGGTGAGCAAGCGTCCGGAGCGTCAACCGCCGCCGCCGCCGGATCCGCTGTCGCCACTGATCGACGCCCACACCCACCTTGACGCCTGCGGCGCCCGCACCCCCGACGACGTCCGTGCCATCGCCGACCGCGCCGAGGCGGTCGGTGTGCAGGCGATGGTGACCATCGCCGACGACCTCGCCTCGGCCCACTGGGCGGCCGACGCCAGCGAATGGGACGAACGGGTCTACGCGGCGGTGGCGCTGCACCCGACGCGGGCCGGCACCGTGGCCGGCCGGAAGGGCGAAGCCGCCCGCGCCGAGATCGAACTGCTGGCGTCGCGGCCCCGGGTGGTGGCGATCGGTGAGACTGGTGTGGACCTGTTCTGGCCGGGCAAGCTCGACGGCTGCGCCGAGCCCGCCGTGCAGCGGGAGGCGTTCGCCTGGCACATCGACCTGGCCAAGCGCACCGGAAAACCGTTGATGATCCACAACCGGGACGCCGACGCCGAGGTGCTCGACGTGCTGGCCGCCGAGGGGGCCCCGGACACCGTCATCTTTCACTGCTTCTCATCCGGCCCGCAGATGGCCAGGCGCTGTGTGGACGCCGGGTGGGTCATCAGCCTGTCCGGGACCGTCAGCTTTCGAAACGCCCACGATCTGCGGGCCGCCGCTGTGCTCATCCCGCCCGGTCAGTTGCTGGTCGAGACCGACGCGCCGTTTTTGACCCCGCATCCCTTCCGCGGTGCCCCCAACGAGCCGTACTGCCTGCCCTACACCGTTCGGGCGCTGGCCGAACTGGTGGGCCGTCCCGCGGAGGAACTCGCCGAGGAGTCGGCGCGGACGGCCCGGCGGGTCTACCGGATCGACTGCGGCTCTGGTTAGCCGGGTGGTGCGGTTTCTCGGGAGAAAAGAGTGTTCAGCCGATGCGCGGTGCGAAAGTTCTGTCGTGGCACGGCGATCCTGGCGCACCCGGACGGCCGACCATGACTTTTGCTGTAGTGCGCTCGCCGGCCCCCAGCTGGCCGATCCGGCCTGCAAGCGTCTGCCAGAGGACGGCCCCGTAAGACCCGTAGACCGGGCAGAGAACCGCCGGTCGCGCTAAGATCGGCCAGATACGGACACCATAAAGACTCGGGAAGCTTTGGCTGACTCCACGCGAGCCAAGACCGACACCGAGGTGTGGTCCGTTTGCGAAAGAGGGACATCATGACCATCCGGCTACTGACCCGAACCGAGATCAGGAACATCGCCCGCGAGCTGGACTTCCGGCCGCGCAAGGCCTACGGCCAGAACTTCGTTCATGACGCCAATACCTTGCGGCGGATCGTGTCGTCCTCGGGCGTTAACAAGAATGATCATGTGCTGGAGGTCGGGCCCGGCTTGGGGTCGCTCACCCTGGCGCTCCTCGATCGCGGGGCCGAGGTGACGGCGGTGGAGATCGATCCAGTCCTGGCCGGGCGGCTGCCCAAGACGATCGCCGAGCACTCCCATAGCGAAATCCACCGGCTGACCGTTCTCAACCAGGACGTCCTGACGTTGCGGCCCGGCGATGTGGCCACCCCGCCGACCGCGGTGGTCGCCAATCTCCCGTACAACATCGCGGTGCCGGCACTGCTGCACCTGTTCTGCGAATTCCCGTCCATCCGCACCGCCATGGTGATGGTGCAAGCTGAGGTTGCGGAGCGACTTGCCGCCGAACCGGGCGGCAAGGAATACGGCGTGCCGAGCGTGAAGGCGCGCTTCTTCGGCAATGTGCGCCGCTACGGCATGGTCTCGCCGACGGTGTTCTGGCCGATTCCGCGGGTCTACTCGGGCCTGGTGCGCATCGACCGCTATGACACCGCCCCGTGGTCGCAGGACGACGCTTTCCGTAAGCAGGTCTTCGAGCTGATCGACATCGCTTTCGCCCAGCGTCGCAAGACCGTGCGCAACGCATTCCTGGAGTGGGCCGGCTCCGGAAACGAGTCCGCCCAACGGTTGCTCTCGGCCAGCATCGACCCCGCCCGCCGGGGAGAGACGCTGACCGCCGCGGACTTTGTGCGTCTGCTGGAGCGGTCCGGCACCGCCAGGACAGCCCAGCCGGCCTCGCAACCGGCCGACCTGCCCTGACAGCGTTCGGCGAACCGCTACCCTTCATGCCGTGCCAAGTAACGGCAGCGCCGCCGCGGATTGGGTGCCGACCGGGTCGGTGACCGTCCGGGTTCCCGGCAAGGTCAACCTATTCCTCGGCGTCGGGGACCGTCGCCCCGACGGTTACCACGAACTGACCACCGTCTTCCACGCTGTTTCGCTGTCCGATGACGTCACTGTCCGCACGGCCGACGTGTTGTCTTTGCGGGTAACCGGAGAGGGTGCCCACGAGGTGCCCGTCGACGAACGCAATTTGGCCTGGAAAGCCGCCGAACTGATGGCCGAGCACGTGGGGCGGGCGCCGGACGTCGACATCACCATCGAGAAGTCGATTCCGGTGGCCGGCGGAATGGCCGGTGGCAGCGCCGACGCGGCCGCCGTGCTGGTCGCCATCAACTCGCTGTGGGAACTCGGCGTCCCCCGCAGGGACCTGCACGTCATGGCCGCCAAACTCGGCAGCGATGTGCCGTTCGCGTTGCACGGCGGGACGGCACTGGGCACCGGTCGCGGCGAGGACCTTGCCACGGTACTGGCCCGCAACACCTTCCACTGGGTGCTGGCCTTCGGAACCGGGGGACTGTCGACCGCCGCGGTCTACGCCGAGATAGACCGGTTACGGGAAGCCGGCGCACCGCCCCGACTCGACGACCCAGAGCCGCTGCTGGCCGCGCTGTCGGCGGGGGACCCGCATACATTGGCCCCGCTGCTGGGCAACGACCTGCAGCCCGCGGCGTTGAGCCTGGCGCCCGGGTTGCGCCGAACCCTGCGGGCGGGCGGTGAGGCCGGGGCGCTGGCCGGCCTGGTCTCGGGTTCAGGGCCCACCTGTGCGTTCCTGTGTTCCTCGGCGCAGTCCGCCGTCGAGGTCAGCGCCGAACTGGCCGGCGCCGGCGTATGCCGAACCGTGCGGGTCGCCAGCGGTCCGGTGCACGGTGCGCGCGTGGTGCCGGCCTCGGCGGGGTGATCCTCAGACGAGACGAACAGCTGTCTCGCGGACTTGGGGTCTGCGGTCGGTGAAGTTGGCCAGAATCTTAAGGAGAGTTTAAGATAGCGTGCGGTGACACCGAATAGCTCCGGGATTTCGCGGGCGCGCCGTCTAGGTGACGAGCGGCGCTCAGCGGAGTATGGAGGCACGCCAATAGCGGGTTTGATGACAGTTTTGATGCAAGGGCCGCGCCGGATGCCGAGGAGGTCGCCGTGAGCCGCTTCACCGACAAGATGTTCCACAACGCTGTGACCAGCAGTAAAGGCATGGTCACCGGGGAACCGCTGGAGCCTGTCCGGCACACCTGGGGTGAGGTGCATGAACGCGCCCGGTGCATCGCCGGCGGTCTTGCCGCTGCCGGCGTCGGTCCTGGTGACGCGGTCGGCGTCCTGGCCGGTTCCCCGGTGGAGATCGCACCGACCGCCCAGGGTCTGTGGATGCGCGGCGCCAGTATCACCATGTTGCACCAACCCACCCCGCGCACCGATCTGGTGCACTGGGCCGAGGACACCACCAACGTCATCGATATGATCGAGGCGAAGGCCGTCGTCATCTCCGATCCATTCCTGGCGGCCGCCCCGGTGCTCGTCGAGCGCGGTGTGACTGTGCTGACCGTTGCCGAACTCCTGGCCGCCGAGCCGGCCGACCCGGTGGAGACCGGTGAGGACGACGTCGCCCTCATGCAGTTGACCTCGGGCTCCACGGGTTCGCCCAAAGCCGTGGTCATCACCCACCGCAACATCCAGTCCAACGCCGAAGCCATGTTCATCGGCGCCGAATACGACGTCGAGAAGGACGTCATGGTCAGCTGGCTGCCCTGCTTCCACGACATGGGCATGGTCGGTTTCCTCACCATCCCGATGTATTTCGGTGCCGAGCTGGTCAAGGTCACCCCGATGGACTTCCTGCGCGACACCCTGCTGTGGGCCAAGCTCATCGACAAGTACCACGGCACCATGACCGCCGCCCCCAACTTCGCCTACGCGCTGTTCGCCAAACGGCTACGGCGGCAAGCCAAACCGGGCGACTTCAACTTGTCCACGCTGCGGTTCGCGTTGTCCGGGGCGGAACCGGTGGAGCCGGCCGACGTTGAGGATTTACTGGATGCCGGTAAGCCATTCGGTCTCACCCCGGGTGCCATCCTCCCGGCTTACGGGATGGCTGAAACCACCCTGGCGGTGTCGTTCTCCGAATGCGGCGCCGGTCTGGTGGTCGACGAGGTCGACGCCGACCTGCTGGCCGCACTGCGCCGCGCGGTGCCGTCGTCCAAAGGCAACACCCGCCGGCTGGCAGCTCTCGGCCCGCTGCTGCGCGACCTGGAGGCCCGCATCGTCGACGAGGACGGCACCGTGCTGCCCACCCGCGGCGTGGGCATCATCGAACTGCGCGGCGAGTCGCTGACACCCGGCTACATCACCATGGGCGGCTTCGTGCCGGCCCAGGACGAGAACGGCTGGTATGACACCGGCGACCTCGGCTACCTCACCGAGAACGGTCACGTCGTGGTGTGCGGCCGGGTCAAGGACGTCATCATCATGGCCGGCCGCAACATCTACCCGACCGACATCGAGCGGGCGGCCGGGCGGGTCGAGGGTGTGCGGCCCGGCTGCGCGGTGGCGGTGCGCCTGGACGCCGGTCACTCGCGGGAGACCTTCGCCGTGGCAGTGGAGTCCAACTCCTGGGAGGACCCCGCCGAGGTGCGCCGCATCGAGAAGCAGGTGGCCCACGAAGTGGTCGCCGAAGTCGACGCGCGGCCCCGCAACGTGGTCGTGCTGGGGCCGGGCACCATCCCCAAGACGCCGTCGGGCAAGCTGCGCCGCTCCACCTCGGTGACGCTGGTCACCTGACCTCTCGTTGCAGACGCTCTGATTCTCAGAGCGTCTCGAGGATGCCCTGCGCCAAACGTCGGCTTGCTCGCGGGATTTGGATTTTCGGCGGCACTTGTCGCGCGAATCCCATTACGGGTCTAGTAGAGTTTTGCCCGAGTCAATTTCAGGAGAGGACCGCATGGCCAGAACTCGTTTGGTTACCGCGCTTGCAGCTGGTGTTCTCATCGGGGGCATCTCGATGGGCCTCGCTTGGGCAGGCGGTCCGGGTGGAACGATTGAGGACCCCGAGGACATCTTCGCTGCAGTCGGAACCGGCACTTTCGAGGACTTCTCGGACGGTCCGGGCGGGCTGAGTAGTGAGGCGGGTTTCACCGCCACCGGTGATACCGCTGAG
>CAXNJA010000076.1:0-12406 GCA_964202555.1 Mycobacterium sp. | reverse complement strand
CAGGACGTGCAGGCCACCGTCGGCGCCGATCTCGAAGATGTCCGACGCGGTTGCCTCACATAACCCGATCGAGGAGCACTTGCTGCGGTCGACAACGACTTTCATAGCACTGCTGCCTTCGACTTCTCGGGGGTGAATTCGGCGGTCATCGACATCACGGTATGGAAGAAATTGCCGTTGCCCAACTCCGGCTCGCCCACCACGCGGATGTCGGGCAGCCGGGTCAGCAGTTCGCGGAAGATGGCCGCGATCTGACGGCGGGCCAGCTGTGCCCCCAGGCAGTGATGGATACCGCCGCCGCCGAAGGCGACGTGCTTGTTCGGCGAACGCGACAGAATCAACTGCTCGGGATGATCGAACACCTCGGTGTCCATGTTGGCCGAGGAGTAGAACATGATGACCTTGTCGCCCTCGGTGACGTGATGGCCGCCCAGTTCGGTGTCGTGGGCGGCGGTACGCCGGAAGGTCATGATCGGGGTGGCCCAGCGAATGATCTCCTCGACCGCCGAGTGCAGCCGCCCGTCGAGGTCCTCCATCAGCCAGGCCCGCTGGTCCGGGAAATCGGTGAGGGCTTTCATGCCGTGCGAAATGGACTGCCGGGTGGTGTCGTTGCCGGCGATGATCAACAGCGCGAAGAACGACGAGATGTCGTCGTCGGTGAGGCGTTCGCCGTCGACCTCGGCCTGCACCAGCGATGTCATCAGGTCGTCTTCGGGCTTGGCGCGGCGCGCGGCGATGAGTTCGTGGGCGACACCGTGCACGGTGGTGACGGTCTGGAACAGCCGCTCCAACGGGTTTGCGCCCTCCAGTAACCGGGGGTCACGCCAGCCGTCGGCGAACTCCGACTCATGGGCGATGGTGCGGCGGTGCTCGTCGGGGATGCCGACCATGTCGCAGATGTTGTGCATCGGCACCAGGGCGGCGACGTCGGTCACGAAGTTGATCTGACCCGTGTCGGCCCCCTTCTCGATGGCGTCGTCGACGATGTGCCGTGCGTTGGCGACGATGTGCTCGTCGATACGGGCCAACTGCCTCGGGGTGAAGGCCGAGGCCAGCAGACGGCGGATCTTGGTGTGCCGGGGCGGATCCATCGCGATGAAGCCCTGGGCGGCGTCGAGCACCTCCAATGGCAGGGACTCGAAGGTGATGCCCTTTCCGGACAGGAAGTCACCCGGCCGGCGGGTGACCTCGACCAGGTCGGCGTGCCGAACGACGGCCCAGAAACCCTGATCGTTGGGATCTTCGAACATGCCGTTCTTCACCGGGCGGTGCCAGGAGATCGGCCGGTTGGCCCGCAGTTCGGCGAACACCTTCTCGCGGTCCTTGGCGGTGCCCGCCCAGAACTCCGCAGAGGAGATGTCGGCGGGGTCGGAGGGGCGCTCAGCGCGGGTAATCGCAGCGGTGGTCATGGATCCTCCCTGGGGTCACCCCCAGTCTCTGACAGAAATTCAAAACTGTCAATCACTAGCTACGGCTCTATTCAGCGTGTCAATCACGGTAGACTCCCGGGCATGTCCGTCGTCGACCTGCGCGCTGAAACCCGTGCCTACGGGCGCGCGCGGTTGCGGGAGGTCGCCCTCGATGCGGCCCGCGACGTGGTGCTCGACCGTGGCTGGGGGGCGGTGCGGATGGGCGCCATCGCGACGTCGATCGGCATCAGCCGGCAGAGCCTGCACGCCGAATTCGGAACCAAAGACGACCTCGGCAACGAGTTGGTGATGCGGGAGACCGCGGAGTTCTTCGAGGGCATGGTGAACCGGCTGGACAATCATCCCGGCGACCTCGCCGGGGCGGTGTCGGCGGCAGCGGAGTACATGGTCTCCGTCGCGCGCGACAACCCTCTGCTGGAGACCATTCTGACCCGCACCCCGGCCAACGGTGCCGACGTCTCGCTGCTGTCACTGCTGACCGTGCGCGGCGAACCGCTGATCGGCACGGGGATCAACGCACTGGGTGACTGGGTGCGCGGGCAGTGGCCCGAGGCGGACCCCGCTGATGTGAGTCTGATGGTGGAAAGCGTTGTGCGGCTGTGCCTGAGCCACATCCTGACCCCCACCAAGACACCGTCGGAGGTCGCTGCGGACCTTGCGCTGGTGGCGTGCCGCTGCCTGCGACTGCCGGACTGAAATGCTGGACTGAAACTGGTGGATCGCTCAGTCGATCAGGCCCAATTCGGCCATCAGTTCCCAGTTGGCCACCAGCGCGGCGTAGCGCGGCCACCAGTGTTCGAGGTTGGGCGAGACCGCACGCATCGCCAGCGGGAACGGCGCATAGGCGACATCCCAGTGGTGGGCGTGGGCCATCGCCAGGTGGGTGTTCATGCCGGTCGGCACCAGCGACTGTTTCTGGGTGAGTTGCATGTCGTTGTTGGCGTCCTGCGAGCTGAGTCGGACGGCGTCCATGAACTGGAAGTTGGGCACCTCCAGCGGTGTGGTGGCCGCTGTCAGCCCGAATATCGGGATGCCCAGGCTGTCCAGGTAGGAGGCGTGCTTGCGGTTGAACGACTCCCGGACCTCCGTGCGCAGGTCGTTGATCGCGCCCTTGATGTCGTACTCCGCGAGGCGGCGCACGCCCACCCGGTCCAGCATGGCTGGGCTGATCACCGACAGCAGTGCGCTGAGGTAGTCATACGACCTCTCCGTCGGTAGATCTTTGATCTGGCTGTAGATCCCGTCGGCGGTGTAGGACCCGCCTGCCGCGCCGGCCCAGGTGAACACCCCCTTGATCCGGTCGTGGTAGTCGGGATGGTTGACGATGAAGGACAGGATGTCGGGGGTGCCCTTGCTGTAGCCGAGCAGGAACACCTTCTTGGGCGGTTCAGGGGCGGTGATCGGCTGCATGAGCGCATCGAGACCCACACCGCGGAACGCCGCTTCGATGTCGGCTTCGTTGGCTTCACATGAGCGCATCGGATGCACATCGGCGCGTAGATGCCGCCAGCCCCGCTCAGTGAACAGCCGGTCGGCTTCCACCGGGAAGGCGTGCGCCCCCGGGTGCAGTAGCCCGGTCAACAAACCGCCGCACAGAATCAATGTGGTGTTATCGATCGAGTCATGTTGTGCCGGAGGCATTTCGGCTTGCGATTCGCTCAGCGGGGCGTCTTTGAGGAAGCGTTCGGCGATCGCCTGGCGGGGGTTGCTCTTCTTGAGCGCCTTCGGCAGCGGAAGGCCGGAGAGCAACAGTGGCTTGGAGGCGTAGTCGACCGTCTTGGCATCCTTGACCGCCTCCTGCATGAACAGGTCACGCCAGCGGCGGCCGATCCATCCTTTAATCCACGGGTCCTTGACGGCCTCAGGGCTCTCGGCGAGCAGTTCGCGGACACCTCGGATCACGGCCAGATAGTCCTGTGCCTCTTCGTGCTTGGCGAGGTCGGCGGTCAACTCGGTGATCTGCATGGGCAGCATCATGGTGCACCTCGGCCCGTGGTCGAGCCGGTTTCGACGGGTCCGTCAGGGCGTTTACAGCTTCAGTGACTTCCGACATCGTCTAGTCTTGGCAGCCATGCGAACCCGTCTGCTTCCACAGCTTCCTTGGTGGAAGCGCGGTCTGGTGGCCGGCGCGAGCGGCACCGCGGCGATGGCCGTCTGGTACCACGTTGAACGCACCGCCCGGCGGGGCCGGTACACCGGGGTGAAGACCCTCGCCGACGGGACGCCGATCGAAGGGCTGTGGTCCCACGAAGGCCTGGACTACGACGACAGCGTTGTGCCGGGGCAGATCGTGGCCAACCTGCTGCACCTACCCACCCCGACCGACCGGGAGGCCGGGGCGATCACCCTTGCGTTGCGATGGTCCTACGGGTCGGTGTTCGGTATTGCCCATGTGCTGCTGCGCAACAAGATTCGTGAGCCCTACGCCAGTCTGATATTCGGCTCGGCGCTGATGACAGTGACTTCGGTGGGCTTCCCGGTGCTCGGTGGCACCCCGCCGCCGTGGAAGTGGCCGCTGGACGTGCAGATCAGCGCGGGCGGGAGCCACACCGCCTACATCATCACTGCCTCGGTGCTCGATAATTTACTGCGCTGACCTTGAACAGAAGGCAGCTCTCCGCTCTGTGTGTGCTGTGCCTGGCGGTGTTCATGGTGGCCGTCGACGGGACAGTGGTCAGCGTCGCGGTGCCGGCGATCACCGAGCAGCTCAAACCGGACTACACCCAGGTGCTCTGGATCGGCGACATCTACTCGTTCGTGCTGGCCGGTCTGCTGATCACCATGGGCAACGTCGGTGACCGGGTCGGACGCAAGCGGCTGCTGCTGATCTCCAGTCTGGCGTTCGGGGTGGCGTCGGCGGCGGCGGCGCTGGCGCCCACCGCCGAGATGCTGATCGCTGCGCGGGTGTTGCAGGGTGTGGCCGGGGCCGGTCTGATGCCCTCAACGCTCGCGCTGTTGCGCACCATCTTCACCGACGACGGCCAGCGTATGCGTGCGGTGGGTATCTGGAGCGCCAGCGGCGCGGCCGGCGCAGCGATGGGGCCCACTGTCGCCGGTGTGCTGCTCGAGCATTTCTATTGGGGTTCAGTGTTGTTGGTGAATCTCCCGGTAGTCGCTCTCATCGTCGTGGTGGGAGCGTGGGTGCTGCCTGAGGCGCGCAGCGAGACCCGCCACCCAGTGGATCTGCAGTCCGTGGGGTACTCGACCGCGGGCATCCTGGGGGTGGTCTACGGCATCACCGAGCTGGCGCATTCCGGGCTGGGCTTCTGGCCGGCCTATGTCGCGCTGGTCCTCGGTGCGCTGCTGCTCATGGTCTTTCTGCGCCGCCAGCGCGGCCTTGCGATACCGCTATTGGACCTGTCGCTGTTCAGCCAGACCCGGTTCAGTGCTGCGATCGTGGCGCAACTGATCATCGTGTTCGCCAACATCGGCGCGTTGTTCTTCCTGCCGATCTTCCTGCGTCAGGTCGGTGACTTCTCCCCGCTGCAGTCCGGATTGGCGACCCTGCCGGAATCCATCGTCAGCCTGGTGACCGCCGCCTACACCGCCCGCCTGATCGGGCGGTGGGGCCATCGCCGCATCCTGCTGGCGGGCCTGTCGGCCGGAGCGGTGGGACTGATCTCGCTCGGCCTGACCATCCCGGTGTCCTACTCCGCCATGGTGATTCCGCTGATGCTGCTGGGCTTCTCCTTCGGGTCGGTGGTGACCGTATCCTCCGACTTGGTGCTGACCAGCGCCAGCGCGGACCGCGTCGGGGCGGCGACCGGAATCTCCGAGACGGCGTTCGAACTGGGTACCGCGCTGGGCATCGCGCTCACCGGTAGCGCGGTGTCGGTGCTCTACCTCGTGATCAGCGGCGGGGTGGCCAACTTCAGCGAGGCTGTCGACCCGCGCGGGTTCACCCTCGGCCTGGCCGGCAACTGCATCATCGTCGGTGTGCTGCTGGGCGTGATCACCGCCGTCATCGCCCGGGCGTTGCGCAGCCGCGTCCGCGTCACGGCCGGGTGACCCTGAGGACGCAAAGCGGCCCCCGGGTGGGCGGGGGCCGCTTCGGTGTCGAGGAACTACTAATTCGTGGTGACGGTCTCGGTGAAGCTACCCATGCCGTCGTTGGTCCAGCTGATGGAACCGTTCTGGAACTCGGTGACCCAGCCGCCGTTGGCGGTCTTCGGGCCGCCGCCGGTGGTCGACTCATCGCCGGTCGGGAAGCCCAGCGCACCGGCCGGGCCGCCCTGCTCGCCGTAGACCCGCAGGATCTCGCCCTGGACCAGGTAGGCCCCGGCGGGCGAGGAGTAGATGGCGCCGGAGGCGAACGGGGTCATGAAGCCGTCGCCGACCTTCTCCGACATCCCGGTCGGGGCGCCGAGGCCGCTGGCGCCGCCGAGGCGGGTCCACGCCGCCGCGGTGTCGGCGTCCAGCGACACGTCGCCCACGCCCGGCACGTTCATGGTGGTGGCACCCTCAACTGCGGAGGACATCGCGCTGGAGGCCGCGCTGGCACCGCTGCTGACGGCACTGCTCGCGGCACTGCTGGCGGCGCTGGCGCCGCTGCTGGCCACACTGCTGGCGGCGCTGCCGACGCTGCTGGCGACACTGCCCGCGGCGCTGCCGACACTGCTTGCGGCGCTGCCCGCGGCGCTGGCCGCACTGCTGGCGGCGCTACCGGCCGCACCGGCGGCCGACGAGGCGCTCGACGCGATGTCCTTGGTGGCCTCCTGGGCCTGCGAGCAGCTCACAGCGAAGGCGGCAGCGATGGCCAGGCCGCCGGCGGCAGCCGCGGCGCGGGCCATTCTGGTGTTCATTCTGGGGATTCTCCTTGTGTGGGTGATCGAGACGGTCAACGTCGCGCGTCAAATTAGCAAACGCACTGTACGTGACTCATGCAATCTGATCGCGCTATCTAGGGGTTGCGCGGCGTAAGAGACAGTTACGCTCTGCCACGGAGCGGCAACGTGGCCGTCCCGGCAAGGAGCGATGATGCCGGCATCAGTCGTCGATAAGCAGCAGGCCAAGGGGCCTAAAGCGGCCAAAGCGCGGGGCCGCGCCCCTGCCCTGCCGCGCAGCAAGACGATGATCGTGCACTCCGCGGACGGGACCCGGCTGCACACCGAGGTGTTCGGGCCATCCCACGGCTACCCGATCGTGCTGGCACACGGAATCACCTGCTCACTGAAGGTGTGGCACGAGCAGATCAACGACCTGGCCCGCGACTTCCGGGTTATCGCCTTCGACCACCGCGGACACGGCCGCAGCGGCGTGCCAGCGTCCTCCGCATACAGCCTGGATCATTTGGCCGCCGACCTCGATGCCGTACTGGGTGCGGTGCTGCGCCCGGGGGAGCGCGCCGTGCTCGCCGGCCACTCGATGGGCGGCATTGCGATCAGCGCCTGGTCGGACCGCTTCCGCGACCGGGTTGAGCAGCGGGTCGACGCCGTCGCGCTGATCAACACCACCCATGGCAATCTTCTGGACAAGATCCAGCTGCTGTCGATGCCCGCGCTGCTGCGCTCGGTCCGTGTCGCCGCGGCGGGCACCATGATCCGTTCCCTGGGCGGTGCCCCGCTGGTTGTGGGCAGCCAACCGGGCAGCCGCCGCTTCCTGGAGATGATGGCCGTCGGCGCCAAGGCCGATCCGGCCATTTCACGACTGCTGCACGACGTCTTCGCCGCCACCCCGTCTGCCGGCCGGGGCGCCTGGGCTCGGGCCCTGGTCGACGAACTCGGGCCGCGGGTGTACATCGACCTGTCCGGCCTGACCGTCCCGACGCTGGTGATCGGCAGCACCAAAGACCGGCTGCTGCCGATGTGCCGGGCCCGCAAGATCGCTGCTGCGCTTCCCAATCTGCTCGACCTCGTCGAGATCCCCGGTGGGCACTGCGCCATGCTCGAGCACCCCGCCACGGTGAACCAACGCCTGCGCGGCCTGGTCGCCTCGGTGGCCGCGGCGCAGCGGATCAGTTCCTGAGCGCTGTCAGGATTTGAGCCACCTCGGCGGCTGCGCGTTGCCCGGAGCGCACGGCCCCGTCCATGAACCCGGTCCACTCGTCGGCCGTTTCGGTGCCGGCCCAGTGCAGCGGCCCGACCGGCCGGCGCAGCAGCCGGCCGAACTCGGTCCACGACCCGGGCGGCACTGCGGCGGTCGGACCGCCGGGAGCGAAAGCCTCAGCGCCCCAACGCTGGTCGAGGTAATCGACGGGGTTGGCGGCTTGCCCGCCGAACAATTCGGTGAAGCATGCCAGTACCTGTTCGCGGCGCCGCGGTTCAGGCAGCGCGTCGAAACCGCGGGGGTCGGTGAAGCCGAGCAGAATCCCGGTGCCGTCCTTCGGGCTGACGTCGAAGGTGATGAACACCGGGCCCCGATCGGAAAGCGCCTGTCCGGACAAACCCTTGGCCCGCCAGAACGGGGTGGGGTAGGCGGCGTAGGCCTTGGTCAGTGTGCCCTGCGGCCAGCGTTGGGACAGTTGCTGATAGGCGATCGGCAGCGACGGGGCGATGTCGATGTCGTGGCGATGCGCGGGCGGAATCGCCACGATGGCCCGGCGAGCCTCGACCACGCCGGCGGTGGAGGTCACCGCGACTGCGCTGTCGGACCACTCCATGCGGGAGACCGCCGCGCCGAGGCGGATCCGGTCGCCCAACTCGGCGGCAATGCGTTGGGCCAGTTCATGGCTGCCGCCGGTGAAGTGGTCCTGCTGGGCGCCGCCGACGACGTCGAGCAGCCGGTCCAGTCCGCCGGAGGACCGGACGTAACGGGTGGCGTGCAGCATGGACACCTCGTCGGGCTCGGCACCCCAGGTCACCCGCGACATGATGGCCATCAGGTCCCGGGTGCCGGCGGTCGCCCTCACCGAGCTCAGCCAGCCGCCGAGGCTGACGCTGTCCAGTGTGGCGGCCTGCCGGGAGTTCCACGGCTCGCTGACGCTGACCTCGCGGGCGATCCGCTCGAACTGCCATTGGATGCGGCCCATGTCCAGCAGCCCGATCAGACCGAGTTTGGGGATGGTGCCGCTGTAGCGGTGCACCCGGCCGCGCCAGCGGATCAGGTTGGCGCCGTCGTGGTAGGTCGGCATCGTTTCGCAGCCGAGGTCGGCGGCCAGTTTCAGCACCGCGTCCTGGGTGGGGCCGACGAACGACGCGCCCCGGTCGACCGGGTGGCCGGCCAGCGTGCCGGAGAAGGTCCGTCCGCCCACCCGGTCGCGTCCTTCGAGGACCACGACGTCGAACCCGCGGCCGACCAGATCCCGCGCCGCCGTCAGCCCGGCCAGGCCGGCCCCGATCACCACCACGTCATGCGCCATATACGCAGTCTTCCCGATTTCGGCGCGCAAACCTGCGCTCAGCGTCGGTTACCGCGCCGAAGTTCTTCTAGGGTGCGGGGATGAAGGTATTAACCGCGCTGTTCGGTCCGCTCGACGCCGTCGAGAGGGCCGGCGCGCTGCGCGAAGCCGGTGCAGCCGGGGTGTTCACCTTCGAGGGCCCGCACGACGTGTTCGCCCCGCTGACGCTGGCCTCGACGGTCGGCGGGCTTGACCTGATGACCAACGTGGCCATCGCGTTCCCGCGAAACCCGGTGCAACTGGCCCACCAGGCCTACGACCACCAGCTGTTGTCGGGCGGACGGTTCACCCTCGGCCTGGGCACCCAGATCCGCACCCAGATCGAGAAGCGCTACGGCGCCCAGTTCGACCGGCCGGTAGACCGGATGCGCGAGCTAGTCGGTGCCCTGCGGGCGATCTTCGAGGTCTGGCAGTCCGCCCAGGATAAGAACGGAGCCCGGCTGGACTTCCAGGGTGAGTTCTACCGGCACACGCTGATGACACCGACGTTCAATCCGGGGCCGAATCCCTTTGGGCCGCCGCCGATTTACGTTGGCGCGCTCGGGCCCCGGCTGACCCGGGCGGTCGCCGAGACCGCCGACGGGCTGCTGGTGATGCCGTTCTGCTCGACGCGGTTCCTCAGTGAGGCGACCATGCCGCGGGTGCGGGAGGGCCTGGCCGCGGCGGGCCGGACCCACCTGGCGGTGGTCCCGGAAGTGATCGTCTCCTCCGGGGAGGATCACGAGGCCACCCGGCGGCTGCTGGCCTTCTACGGCTCCACCCCGGCCTACCGGCCGGTGCTCGACGTGCACGGCTGGGGTGATCTGCAGCCTGAACTCAACGCACTGTCCAAGCAGGGCCGGTGGGCTGAGATGGGCGGGCTGATCACCGACGAGGTGCTGCACACCATCGCGGCCTGCGGGACGGCGGCGCAGATCGCCGACCACATCCGGCGGCGGGCCGACGCCGCGGGCGGTGCCGACACCGTGTGCCTCTACCAGCCCGGTCCGATCCCGGTGGAGGTGCTGGCCGGCGTCGTGGAGGAGTTGCGCTAGCGGCAGCCAGGACCACCGGTCAGGGAGCGACGGTGAGCCAGTCGGTGAAGCCGGACGGATCGTGGCGGCCGAGTGCACCGTGCTCGAACAGACCCCAGCCCTCGTGGACCACCGTCGAGTCGTCGTAGCACAGCGCCCGGCCGACATGGTCGATCACGCCGAAGGCCGAGCGCCCGATGATCGCCGGGTCGGTCATGTCGTAGCTGCGCCGCTCAGTGAAGTTGGCGCCCTTCCAGGTGCCGTGCAGCCAGTCCGAATCGCCGCCGTAGCCGCCCCCGACGTGGATCGGCACCGGCAGCTTCGACTCGATCTGGAAGCGCAACGGGGTGCCGGTGGCGTCGGTGGCGTCGATGATCGCACCGGTGGGAATCCTTGTGCCAGAACGATAGTGAATCTTGACCCGCGGCCAGCCCAGTTGTTCGACGCGGCCGTCCCGCCAGATCCGGGTGCAGTCGTTGAGGGTGCGGAACCCGCTCGGCTCCTCCTGGATGATCACCACGATCGCGAAGTCGTCGAAGGCCATCGGGACATACAGCCACCACATGCCTTCGAAGGGCGGGTCTGCCGGGCGCCCGGCCGGCTCCGACTCGCCGACGGGCCGGATGCCCCAGGATCGGTCCCGAGTGCCGATCCAGGTGGCCGGATCGACGGCGATGGTCTCGCCGTCGATGACGAGATTGCCGCTCCAGGAACCGAGTTGGGCGAAACGTTGGGCGTCCAGGGTGGTCCGGTTGCCGGTGCGCATGAGGTGGCGCTGTTCCTGCACCACCGGAAACAGGCCCTCCCAGGTGAGATCGCAGGCGATGCCCTCGGTCTCGGCAAGGGTGATGCGCAACTTCTGCAGGGGCTCGATGACCTCGACGCGGTAGCCGTTGACGCACTGGTTGAGTCGGTCGCCGTCGATGGCGTCGGACAGGTGTACCGCGGTCTGGGTGTCGCCGCTTCCGCCGAATTTGCCGTCGCGTCGGGAGACCAGCAGGAAAGCGTCCTTGACCCCGAGGTTGGGGTAATAGCCGATGCCGGTGATGACGAAGATGTCGCCGGTGCGGTCGTGGGCGTTGAAGTAGGACCGGTCATAGAAGTTGCGGTCCGAGGATCCCGGCCAGGCGATCGGTTGGGGGACCTGGTGGACGGGGTATTCGTCAAGCGGGCCAAGCATGTGTCCTATGCCTCCTCGTCGATGAGCCGGCGTAGCAGGCTCCCGTGGTAGAACATCGTCTCCACATCATCGGGTTTGGTGATCTCGCCGAAGTGCACCCGCCGCGCGCCGGTGCGCATGAACACTACGCACCAGATCACCGCGGAGTAGACGTAGAACCAGCGCAGGTCACCCAGTTCGACGCCGGCCAGACGCTGATAGCTGGCCCGCACGTCGTCCTCACGCAGCACGTCCGGCAGTCCCGGGAGACCGGCCAGTCCGGCGAGCTCCTGGAACACCATGTGCGCGAACACAATCCATGCCACGTCCAGCTCCCGGGGCCCGACGGTCGCCATCTCCCAATCCAGCACCGCCACCGGGCAGAAATCGCGGTAGAGCACGTTGCCGATCCGCGAGTCACCCCACGCCAGCACCGGCTCGCCGGCGGCGACGTCGTCGGGGAAGTTGCGCTCCAGCCAGGCCAGCGCCCGTTCCACCAACGTCGAGCGGCCGATGTCGGGGACGGCGAAGTCATACCAGTTCTTGAGCCACCCGAAATGGCGGCGAAGCGGGTTCTCGCCCGGCGGGTCGGCGTCGAGGAGGAAGCCGAAGGTCGTCGCCGCATCGGGGATGGCGTGCAACTCGGCCAGGACCGCCACCGTGGTGTCCTGCAATTCCCGCTGTTTGTCGCCCGTGGCATCGGCGAACCAGTTGCCCCCGAAGGTGTAGGGCATGACGTCGGGCGGGACGATGCCCTCCACGAGGTCCATCAGGAAGAACGGGCTGCCCAGCACCTCGCCGGAGGGCTCGATCCAGCGCACCTGCGGCACCGGCACGTCGGTGAGTTCGGCAACCAGGCGCAGCACCTCGAACTGATGATCCATCCGATAGACGGAGAACACCGGCACGTCCTGCTGCGTCGGCGCCACCCGGGCCACCCATTTGCGCTGCACGGCCGCGCCGCTCTCGGTCCACCGGCCGGTCAGGATGATCGTCTCCGAGGACATCCCGTTGGCGTCGACGCTGCTCTCGACGGTCACCTCGGGCTTGACGCCGCCCTGCATCACCGTCGACAGCCACCTCGACAGCACGGCGGGGAGGGTGCTGGTATCTCGTCCCGAGCGCTGCAGGTGCGCGACCTCGGTCTCCACGGTCGGTCGGTTGGTCACCTGATCCTCCGGCCTAGTGCCGACACCAACGGCGCGGCCACCGGGCGGCTCCGCGACCCCCGTCGACGTTGCCACACAGCGGGCCGCCGCGGAGCTGCTTGCCCAAAGCGGTTCCACTGTTTCCGGTGTTTTACACAGAACCCGGTGTGATAGGAAAACGCGGTGTCTTTCGTTCACATCGTCACTTTCAAGTGGAATGACGGCGTCTCCGGTGAACCGGTGGCCGCCGCACTACGGGAGTTGATCCCTGGGCTACAGGGTGTGCAGAGCTATCGGTGCGGCACCGACCTCGGTCTTGC
>CAXNJA010000075.1:0-12429 GCA_964202555.1 Mycobacterium sp. | reverse complement strand
GCGTCACAGCGGCATCACATGTAACACCGGCATCAATAACGCCGACATCACGGTCAAGTAACCGTCGCGGGCTATCCGCGCAGGTGAACGACCGGAGGGCAGATGTCGCTTCTTCGACGCGCAGCGTCAGTGCTGGTACTGGCACCGATCATCGCGGTGGCGGTGATGGCCGCCCCGGTCCGGCCACCGCACCCGCTGGCCTGGGAGCCGCAGATCGTGATGGCCTCCCATAGCGCGGCCCTGCTGGAGGCAGCACCGGCCGGCAATGCCCGATCGCCCCGCACGGCGCTGGCGCCCGGCGTCGGCTCCGAAAGCGGACTGCAGGTCCAAACGATCCGCCTCAAACGCGCCATCAGCGCACGCTTCCCTGAGATCCGCGAGATCGGCGGTTGGCGGCACGACCCCATGCGATGGCACCCCAGCGGCCTGGCGATCGACGTGATCATCCCGAACTGGCAGACCCCGGCTGGCCGGGCACTGGGCGACCGGATCGCCCGGTTCGCCATGGATAACGCCGTGCGGTTCAACGTCGAGCACGTCATCTGGCAGCGGGTCTACCAACCGGCCCGTGGGTCATCGCAACTGATGGCGGATTACGGCAATCCGGACGCCAACCACTACACCCACGTCCACATCGCCACTTACGGTGGCGGCTTCCCGTCCGGCGGCGAACGCTACTTCGACTGACCGCCGAGTTTCTCCAGCAGCAACGCCTCTGTGATTGCGGCGCGCTCCAGAACGCCCAGGTGCAGGCTCTCGTTGACGCTGTGCGCCTGGGTACCAGGATCCTCCACGCCGGTGACCAGAATCGTCGCCTCGGGGAACGCCGCGGCGAACTCGGCGATGAACGGAATCGAGCCCCCCATACCCATGTCGATCGGTTCGGCGCCCCAGCCCTGACGGAAGGCCGCCCGGGCGGCGTCGTAGACCTCACCGGTGGCCTCAATGGCGTAGGGCTGACCGACATCACCCGGGGTCACGGTGACGTGCGCCCCCCATGGCGCGTGCTGCTCGAGATGATCGCGCAAGGCGTGCAGGTGCGCGGGCGCGTCGCCACCGGGCGCCACCCGCAAGCTCACCTTGGCCCGCGCCCGCGGGATCAGGGTGTTGGAGGCCTTGTCGATGGGTGTGGTGTCGATCCCGATGACGGTGACGGCGGGTTTGGCCCAGAGTCGCTGCGCGACGGTGCCGGTACCGATCTCCGCGACCCCGTCGAGTAATCCGGATTCGGCGCGGACCCAGTGCGATCCGCGGTCCACCGGCGCGGCGGTGCCCTCGTGGAGTCCGGCCACCGCGACGTTGCCGTCGTCATCGTGCAGGCTGGCCAACAGGCGCACCAGCACGGTGAGCGCGTCGGGCACCACTCCGCCCCAGAGTCCGGAGTGCAGGCCGTGGTCGAGGGTGGCGACCTCGACGGTGCAATCGACCAGTCCGCGCAACGAGACCGTCAGGGCGGGGACGTCGGTGGTCCAGTTGTCCGAATCGGCGATGACGATGACATCGGCGGAGAGTTTGTGGTGGTGGGCGGCCAGCAGCCGACTCAGCGACGGCGACCCGCACTCCTCTTCACCCTCGATGAAGACCGTCACCCCGACCGGGGGCTTGCCGTCGTGAGCGCGAAACGCCGCGAGATGGGTTGCGATACCGGCTTTGTCGTCGGCGGTACCGCGGCCGTACAACCTGCCGTCGCGTTCAGTGGGCTCAAAGGGCGGCGAATCCCACTGTGCAGGATCACCTTCGGGTTGCACGTCATGGTGGGCGTAGAGCAGCACCGTCGGCGCTCCCGGTGGGGCCGGGTGGTGGGCGATCACAGCCGGGGCGCCGTCCGCACTGACGATGTCGATCTGGGCGAAGCCGGCGGCGCACAGTAGGTCGGCCACCTTCTGCGCGCTGCGGTGCACGTCGTCACGACGGTTCGGGTCTGACCACACCGACGCGATCCGCACCAGGTCCTCCAGGTCGCGGCGGACATCGGGCAGGACATCTCGGACACGCTGGACCAGATCACTCACCGGACCGAGACTACCCAGGCGCGAGCAGACGCAAAGTCGCCCGTTTCCGGCCCGAATTACACGAGTTTGTGTCTGCTCGCGGGAGGAAGCGGGGTACTACGGCGCCTCGAGAATGGCGACGGCGGCCGCAGTGTCACCCTCATGGGTCAGCGACACATGAATCACCAGGTCGGCGAGATGCTCGGAGATCGCACCGGTGAGCCGGACCTTGGGCCGGCCCCACATGTCGGTGATCACCTCGATGTCGCGGTGGATGCCCTCGGGCAGCACCGGACGCTGAGCGAACCGCGACCCCGACCAGGCCTTGATGACGGCCTCCTTGGCAGCCCACCGGGCGGCCAGATGCCGGGCGGCCAATGAGCTCTTGTCGGCGGCGTCGCGCCGCTCACCGGGGGTGAACGTCTCGGCGAACACCGTGCCTGGCTGGTCGACCTGGTCGGCGAAATCGGGGATGAACACCACGTCGATGCCTACGCCCACGATCGCCACGAGCGCCGACTCTAACCTACGTACGTGCCATCGGCGCCGAGCCTGGCGGCCGGGTCGAGCAGCATCGCGGCCTCCTGCTGTTTCTCCGGCGCGTCGTGCCCGAAGCGGCGGTCGGCTGGGCGCTCGTAGAGCGGGCGTCCGCCGGCCATGGCCGATAGCAGTCGGCGCTGACCGGCCAGCACCCGTTCCTGCGCCCGCTGCAGATAGGTCTCCCGCTGGTCGGCATCCAGGCTGGCCAGGAAGGCCTGCGGATGCACCAGGGCGATCAGCCCCGACACGTGACCGAAGCCCAGGCTGGTGACCAGGCCGGCCTTCAGTGGGAACCGCTCACCGAGGTGCAGAGTCTGGCGCGCCCAGACTAGGTGTCCGGCACCGGCGAGTTCGTCGTCGACGCAATCCAGGCTGCGGTTGGGGGGAATGACCCCGTCGCGCAGCACCTGGCACAGGCCCATCATCTGGAACACCGCCGCACCGCCCTTGGCATGCCCGGTAAGACTCTTCTGCGACACCACGAACAGCGGGGCACCGGGGGAACGGCCCAGCGCGTCGGCGAGACGCTCGTGCAGTTCGGTCTCGTTGGGATCGTTGGCCAGTGTCGAGGTGTCGTGCTTGGAGATCACCGCGATGTCGTCGGCGCCGACCCCGAGCGTGCGCAGGGAACGTGCCAATCCCGAGTCTCGGCCGCCCCGGCCGGCACCCAGTGCGCCGAGCCCGGGTGCCGGGATCGAGGTGTGCACACCGTCGGCGAAGCTTTGGGCGTAACCCACCACCGCGAGAACCGGCAACCCCATCTTCAGCGCCAGGTCACCGCGGGCCAGCAGGATGGTGCCACCGCCCTGCGCCTCCAGGAAGCCCAGCCGCCGACGGTCGTTGGCACGCGAAATCCTGGCATCGCTGATCCCTCGGGCACGCATCATTTCGGTGTCTGCGGTGGCGGCCATGTCACTGAAGCCGGTGATGCCGTCGGAGGTCATGTCGTCGAACCCGCCGGCGACCACCAGGTCGGCCTTGCCGAGCCGGATCTTGTCAACGCCTTCCTCGACGGAGACCGCCGCGGTGGCGCACGCACCGACCGGATGGATCATCGCACCGTATCCGCCGACGTAGGACTGCATCACATGGGCGGCAACGACATTCGGCAGCACTTCCTGCAGGATGTCGTTCGGCTTGGCGGTGCCGAGCAGGTTGCCGTGGAACATGGTCTGCATGCTGCTCAAACCGCCGATGCCGGTGCCCTGGGTGCTGGCCACCAGGCTCGGATGCACCCAGCGCAGCAACTCGGCCGGGGTGAAACCGGATGACAGGAACGCATCGACGGTGGCGACCGTGTTCCACAGCGCCACCCGGTCGACCGAGGCCACCATGTCCGCGCTGATGCCCCACACCTTCGGGTCGAACCCGGTCGGAATCTGGGCGCCGACCGTCCGGGACAGCTTCGCCTTCCGCGGCACCCGAATCTCGGTCCCCGCCTTGCGGGTCACCTCCCAATCCCCGGAGTCGGGCAACGGGCGCACCACAGTGTGATCGGGATCGGCGTGCTCGAACGCCCGGGCCTCGGCTTCCGCGGACACCACGAACCGGAAGTCGCGGTCCAGGAAAACACTGACCAACAGTTCCGTGGAAAGATCGGCCCGCAGTACACCGTCCTCGACGAACTCGCGGATGCCGCAACGCGCCACCACTGCGTCGTGGTAACGCTCGACGATTTCCTCCTCGGGCACCAGCTCCCCGCCGGCCGTGTCGTACCAGCCGGGCTTGGGGTCGTTCTCCCAGGCGACCAGGCCGGTAGTCCACGCAAGCTCCAGCACACCGGCGGCCGAGAGCTCGCCGGAGACCTCCATCTCGAAGCGGGTGCGCGAGGACCCGTAGGGCCCAAGTTCGGCACCGCCGACGATGACGACGAGGTCGGCAGGGTCGACGTCGAGGTCCGGCCAGGCGGGTGCCGCCGCACCGCGGTCTCCACGCGGCGGGGACGGCAACGCAGCGATGGTCTCCGTTGGTCGGTGGGACGTGGATTGCCTTGCTGAGGAGGTCATTTCGGCACGCGCCCGGGACGCCAGGTCGGCCATGTCCAGTTCGACGTCACCGAGTCCCCCGGTCAAGTCAGCCTCCAGTGGAGCGGCCGCAGCAGACGCCTTGGCCTCGACCGTGCACAGGTCGAGCAGCATCGCCGCCATCTCATCGGTGGTGTAGGTCCGCACCCCGGCGGCCTCCACGGCGTCGACGATGGCATCGTTGTGACCCATCAGACCGGTGCCCTTGGTCCAGCCGATCAGCGCGTGAGCGATGGTAACCCGTTGTGCCCAGGAGGATTCCGCGCTCCATCGCGCGACCAGCGCGTCCAGCGCCGACTTGGACTCGCCGTAGGCGCCGTCGCCGCCGAACATGCCGCGGTTGGGTGAACCGGGTAGCACCACGTGCAGCCGGGAGTCGATATCACGCTCGGCGCCGATCGCCGATAGTCCGCCGACCAGTCGCTCGACGGCCCACAGCAGAACCTTCATCTCCATCTCCGAGCGTGCGCCAGCCTCGGACAGATCGCCGGACACCCGCGGGGCGGCGAACGGGAAGAGCAGAGTGGGATTTTGGGCATCCTTGATGTGGATGGATTGCGGCCCAAGGCTTTCAGTCTGCTCGTTGCCCACCCAGGTGATCAACCCGTCAATGTCGACGTAGGAGGCCATGTTCGCCGGAACCACCCATAGGGCCGCCCCGAAGCGGGCATTCTCCCGGTAGATCGACTTGTAGAACTCCAGCCGGTCGTCGTCGAGTCGGGATGTGGTGGCAACGACGGTGGCGCCGCCGTCGAGCAGCCCGGCCACCACCGCGGCGGCGATAGACCCTTTCGACGCGCCGGTGACCACGGCGATCTCACCGGCGTACCGTCCGGGCGCCGGATTTTCTGCGCCGGCGGCGATCCGGGCGAACAGTGAAGCGTGCACCGACCGGCCCTCGGACAGTGCGCGGCCACGCCACCAGTCGGCTTGGGCGGCCACTATGCGGCCGGCACCTTCGAAACGCTCGGACAGCCGTGACCAATCGACCTCGACCTCGTCCTCCGCAGCCAGCCACAACCGGACCAGGTCCTCCCTGGCGCTGGCCCAGCGATCGTCGAGCAGCACAGCCTTGCGGGAGTCGAACACCGGCGCGACCAGGCGCGGCCAGTCCGCACCCAGTTCGGCGGTCACCAGGTCGATCAGTTCGGTGTCGACGGCCGTCGAGGGGCCGGTGGCTGCGGCGTCGAGACCGAGTTGGTCTAGCACCAGGCGGGCCGCTGAGGCCAGCACACCGTCCCGGCCGGTGAGGGTTTCGGCGAACTCGGTCAGCGCCGCGGAGTCGACCACCGCGCCGGCGGCGCCACCCGCCGAGGGCAGCGCGACCGCGATCCCGCGCCGGGCGGCGACCGCCGCCACCGCGCTGTCGATGGCCTTGTCCACCGCGGCGGCGTCGGTCAACGGTCCGTCGGTCAATCCGCCGAGCGGGCCGCCGCGAACGCTGCTGCCCTCCCGGCTACCCAGCGCCAACTCCACAGTGACGTGCTTGGACCAGCCCGGGCCCAGTTCCCAAGTCTTGGTGACCCGCTCGGCGATGGCGGCGGGTCGCTTGCCGGACGGACCGAGCGCACTGCGGAGGTGATCACTGACGGAGTCCGACAGCACCGGGCCGAACGGCTTGTAGGTGCGGGCGAGTTTGGTGACCTGGCCGCGCAACGCGGTGAGGTCGGCCTCGGCGGCCCCGTCGATGGCGCCGAGGTTGAGTTCGGAGCCGAGGTCGACGAGCAGTTGGTTGCGACGCGAGGACGCACCATCGGTGATGGACTCGATGGAGTCCAACGGCTGGATCTGGTCGATGCGCATCTTGGCCGACAGCGCGATCAGCGCAACGGTGGCGTCGGCGGCGTCGAATCCGATGTCATCGGGTCGGGGGCCCGAGGCCGCCGCCGGTGCAGCGGGCGCGGCCGCCGCCGGAGTGGCTTCGGCCGCCACCGGCTCCGCCGGCGCCACGTCCTCGGCCACGTCCTCGGCTAAGTCCTCGGCTAAGTCCTCGTCACTGGCGAACAGCACCTCGGCGTCGCGCTCGACATTGAGCACCTGCACGGTGCTGTAGGCGAATTCGGGCAGCTTAAGAGTGTTACTTGCCAGGCCGGCAACGGTGGGCGCGGACTTCACGCCGATCTCGACGAACCGCTCGATGCCCAGTCCGCCCGCACCCTCTTCGGTGAACAACAGATCTTGAGTCTCGATCCAGCGGACCGGGCTGGCGAACTGCCAGGCCAGCAGTTCGATGACGACCCGGCGAGCAAGTTCCCTGGGTCGCTGGGTGATCCAGGTGTCGTAGTCGGCCAGAATCTCATCCAGCGGCTCGGCGGGCACCAGATCGCGGATCTCCTGGATGAAGTCGCGGTCGAGGCTGAACAGCCGTGGGACAAGGTTCGGGATGTAGCGGCCGATGAGCGCTTCCAGGTTGGCGTCCTCGGGCATGATCCGCTGCAGTGACCGGCGAAACTCATCCACGCCGACCTTGAGAACGTCGGAGTGGAACGGCACGTCGATGCCGGGAACCAGGATGAACGCCCGCTTGCCGCCGCTGATCTCCAACCGGCGGTCGACCGCGTCTTCAAGCGCCTCCAGACCGCGCACCGTGCCGGCGATCGCGTACTGCGACCCGCGAAGGTTGAAGTTAACGATCTGCAGGAATTCACCGGTGCGCTCAGCGATGTCGGCGACGAACTGTTTAACGTCGGCGTCATCGAGGTCCATCTGGGACGGCCGGATGGCGGCCAGCCGGTAGTTGGACCGGCCCAGTTCGTCGCGCGGGACGATGTCGTGCATCTTGCTGCCGCGGTGGAAAACCACCTCCAGCAGGGCCTCGAGTTCGTAGAGACCGGTGACACACGCCAGCGCGGTGTACTCGCCCACCGAGTGCCCACAGGCGATGGCGCCCTCGACGAAGGCGCCCTGTTCACGCATTTCGGCGACCTGGGCGGCCGCGACCGTGGCCATCGACACCTGGGTGAACTGCGTCAGGTACAGCACTCCGTCGGGATGCTGATAGTGCACGCCGCCGGCGATCAGGGTGGTCGGGTTGTCCCGAACGATATGCAGGATGGAGAAACCGAGGTGGTCGCGGGTGAACGCATCAGCGCGGTCCCACACTGCGCGGGCGGCCTTGGAGCGGGCCCGCACATCCATGCCCATTCCCGTGTGCTGGATGCCCTGTCCGGGGAAAGCGTAGGCCGTCTTGGGTGAGGTCATCCGGGCGGTGGCCGACATCACCGGATTCCCGCCGACCTTTGCGGTGACCTCCAAAACCTCGGCGCCCAAGTCGATTCCGACCCGATCAGCCCGGATCTCGATCTCATCGCCCGGGGACACCATGCCCAGGAAGCGGGCGGTCCAGCCGATCAGCTTTCCGGGTGGGAGGGGCTTGCCGTCGGTGGCGGTCACCACATGCTGGGCGGCCGCGGACAGCCACATGCCGTGCACGATCGGGGCATCCAACCCGGCGAGCAGGGCCGCGCATGCGTCGGTGTGGATCGGGTTGTGGTCACCGGAGACCGCCGCGAACGGCCGCATGTCCACCGGCGCGGTGATCGTGACGTCGCGCCGGCGCCGCCGCGGGGTGTCGGTGGCATTCTCCGACACCGCTCCCCCGGCCCGGACCGGGTCGGCGAGTTCGGCTGGGCCAGTCCGGCCGCGGATGGCGAACCGCTCCTCCAGAACCGCCAACGCCGCGCCGCTGGCGTCGTTGATGTTCACGGTGACCGGAACCACCCGGCCGAATTCGGTGTCGTAGGCCGCCGACGAGGTGGCGGTGACGGTCAGTTCGGTCTTCTCCCGCGGCAGCGGTTTGAGCAGGCGTGCGGCGTGGTCGAGGTGCACCAGGCTGAGCAGACCCTCCACCACCGGGAAATCGATATCAGTGGTAGCGCCTCCGATTGCGGCGAAGACCGCCGGCCAGCAGCGGCCGACCAGCGCATCGGGCACCGTGGACAGGGTGGGCGCCAGCGGTGCCCCGAAAGTCGCTGTGACACCGGTGTGATCGGCGACCCGGTCGGGATCCCACTGCACCCGGACGGTGCTCGAGCGGCCGAGGAGTGGGGGCAGCGCCTCCGGCCCGTCCACCCCGGCGGCGATGGCCAGCACCGCCCGCATGGCGGCGGCGGCGTCGGCGGTGACGACCATCGGGGCACCGCCGTCGACAACGGTCGGCGGGAGGGTGAAGGCGATGTCGATCCAGGTGCCCGACAGCGGCACGCTCAGCATCACCCGATCGGCACCGACGACCTCCAGCCGCGCGCCGGTGGAAGGGTTTGTTGCAGAGGAGGAATCGTGCACCTGCCACTCCGACGGCGGGGCCAGCCGGTGCACCAGGTTGGTGGCGGTGCGGCCCGCCCACAACACATCCGGGGAGTCCAGCACGACGGCCAGCGGGCCGGTGACGTCCAAGCGGGCCTGCAGCCGCGACGCCACCGGCTCGGGCCGACGTCCGGCGGCCAGCACCTCGGTCACGGCAGCACTTTCGAAACGATCCAGCAGTTCCCCGACCGGCTCGTCGAGCTGGGTGATTCCCGCGACGGCGGCGGTGCCCGGGATGATGCACACCTGATCGGCGTCGTAGCGGGCGTCGTGGGCCTGCCACAACGAATCACTGCGCCACCAGCGGCGGACGTCCTTGTCGATCACCGGCACGAAGTTCACCGGCTTGCCCGCAACCTTGCACACTTCGATGAAGTACGGTGCGTCGGCGGGGTGCAGCAGCACCGAGGCGGCATCCGGATAACGTTGCAGCAGCGCCTCGATGGCCCGATCCGGGTCCTCCAGCATTGCGGTGTCACCGAAGATCGTCTCGATGGCGCCGGTATCCGCCGCATCCAACCGGGCCTCGGCGCGCTGCAGCATCGAGGCAAAGCGGTCCCGCCAGGTGACGTCCAGCCACGGCGAATCGGCCCGCTTGCTGTCGGCGGTACTGTCACCGGCCCCGATCGCGAGTTCCACATAGCGTCGCAACCACTGCAGGTAGGTCATTTCGGCGACGTCGCCGAAGTACGGCTTGGCCGTGGCGGCCATCGCGGCGATGATCTCGTCGCGGCGGGCCTCCACCGCCTCGCCGTCACCGGCGACTTCGTCGAGCAGCCGGCCGCAGCGGGATGCGGAGTTGTCGATCTCGTGGATGTCGGCGCCGAGCTGACTGCGTCCGGAAGCCATGCCGTTGAGGGATTGACCGGCACCCACCCAGTGTTCGGTGCCGGCGGTGTCGACCAGCAACTGCTTGACCGACGGCGAGGTGGTCGCCTCCAGGCAGGCCATCGCTGCGGTGCCGACCAGGATCCCGTCGACCGGCATCAACGGGTAGCCGTATGCCAGTGACCAACTCCCGGTGAGGTACTCGGCGGCGCGCTCCGGTGTACCGATACCGCCGCCGACGCAGACGGTGATGTTGGACTGCGACCGCAACTCCGAGTAGGTGGTCAGGAGCAGGTCGTCAAGGTCCTCCCAGGAGTGGTGGCCGCCGGCGTGGCCGCCCTCGACGTGGACGATGACGGGCTTGGTGGGCACCTCGGCGGCGATCCTGATCACCGACCGGATCTGTTCGACGGTGCCGGGTTTGAAGCAGATATGGGCGATGCCGGCGCGGCCGAGTTCGTCGAGGAGTTCGACGGCCTCGTCGAGTTCGGGAATGCCGGCGCTGATGACCAGTCCGTCGATCGGTGCCCCGGATTGACGTGCTCTCTGCACCAAGCGTTTTCCGCCGACTTGCAGCTTCCACAGGTAGGGGTCCAGGAAGAGCGCGTTGAACTGAATGGCCCGTCCGGGCTCGAGCATTTCGGTCAACTCGACCATCCGGCGCTCGAAGATCGCCTCGGTGACCTGTCCGCCGCCGGCCAGTTCGGCCCAGTGGCCGGCGTTGGTGGCGGCGGCGACGATGCGGGCATCCACGGTGGTGGGCGTCATGCCCGCAAGCAGGATGGGCGAGCGTCCGGTGAGTCGGGTGAACTTGGTGGACAGCTTCACCGAGCCATCCGGCAGGCTGATCAGCGAGGGCGCGTAACTCGACCACGGCTTGCCGACCTCGGGGACAGCCCCGGAGGTGAACAGGTTGCGTTGACCGCCGCGGGTGGCGGCCGGCACGATGCCGATGCCCAGTCCGCGGATGACCGGTGCGGTCAACCGGGTCAGCAGGTCACCCGGCCCGAGGTCGAGGATCCACCGCGCCCCGGCGCGCTCGATACCCTCGACCGCCGCGACCCAGTCAACAGGGTCGACCATGAGGGACTGGCCCTGTCTCACCGCCTCGTCGACGTCGATTCCGATGATCTGCGCCCAGCGTTCGAGGATCCCCACACCGTCGGCGAGCAGGGGGGTGTGGAACCCGACCTCGACAGCCACCGGGTCGAACATCGGCGAGAAAACCGCTCCGCCCCGCAGCTTGCTCTTGCGCTCGGCGGCCTGCTTTTCGGAGATCTGCTCGCAGTACAGCTGGAATCGGGACAGCTGTTCCGGCGTACCGGTGAGCACGACCGTGCGCCGCCCGTTGCGGATGGACAGCACCGGCGGCACCACGGTGCGCACGTCGCGGCCGAAATCCTCCAGCAGTTCGGCGATGCGCTCCGGCTCGGCGTTGGTGACGGCAAGCATCGGCGTCCGGTCACCCAGCGCGATGACGCCGCGGCGGCGGGCGACCAGTGTGCCTGCCGCCCCGCCGAGCTGAGCCAGTGCGAGCAGCTCGACGTCCCTGGCCCCACCGGCCCTGAATGCCGCGACGGCCATCATGCCCTGAGAGTGGCCGGCCAGCGCGACAGGAGGGGCGTCGGCGAAGTCGATGCCCTGACGGCTCAGTGCGCGGGTCGCGGCGATCTGGGTCAGCAGCACACCGGGAATCGACACGGCCGCCGACACCAGTTGGCGCCCGGTCGGCACCGGCTCCCCGGCCGCCAGCGCTCGGATCCAGCGCAGCGGCTCGAAGCCGATGGGCCGCACCACGACGAGTTCGTCGGCCACCGGTTCCAGCAGGGCTTCGGCTTCATCGGCGATCCGGGCCAGTTCGGACTCGATACCGGCGGTGGTGACGATCTCCTCGAGGCTGGCCAGCCACGTCGAGCTGCCCTGCCCGCCGAACGCCACGGCGTACGGTTCACCGGCGTTGAGTCGATCCACAAGCGCGTGTGCGGTGGTCCGGTTCCCCGATTCGATGCCGGAGGGCAACCCGTCATGCTCGTGAATCGTCATTGTGCGTCTCCTTCACACCGATATTGCGCTTTAAGAGTCGCATAAGAATGGGCGAATTCGGTGCCGCTATTTGTTACTGACGAGTTCTACGCACGGGTAACCATCGCCGCGCACGACGCCGCGACCGAGGCGCTCACAAGCCTCTGAGACAAACGTGCTGCGTGCGGGTGGTTACGCTTGGGTAGCTACAACTGCGCTGCTCACAGTACGATTGTTATCGAATCGTGATCTAACGATTCCGCAGCGGCCCCCGTGTCCGTCAGCGGTCCCCGCCGAGCGGCTCGCCGACCGTTAGGTCAACAAATGTTCACCGAAATAATTGTCGGGTGTTTGCTGGCATAACCTACTAATCAGTAGTTTTATTGAGATTCCTGCTCCACCCACTGCCCGAATTGCGGCTTGAGGATGCTGTTGAGGTCCACCCCGACGCCGGCCACCTCGCGGGCGTCGATCTCGAACTGGTGCAGATGCGCCTCGGGGTGCACGAACCCGCGCGGCGTGCCCCAGTTGTGCTGCCAGAACCAGGAACCGATGCCGTCCTGCAGCGCCCATTCGATGGTCTTGGAGTTGGCGTAGATGCCGACACGTTGCTTGTCGAGCACTTCTTCCCAGGCCCGCAGGTAGGGGACGACCTGCTGCTTGTACTGCTCGTAGGTCGGGTTGTCGTCGATGGAGACATAGATGGGGGCACTCGCCGG
>CAXNJA010000074.1:0-12557 GCA_964202555.1 Mycobacterium sp. | reverse complement strand
CTGACGATGGGAGGGGAACCCACCTTCGTGGCGATCGACGACCAGGTCGCCCCGGAATGGACGACCGAGGCCGACGGTCCGCACAAACGCAAGCTCGCCTCGGTGCTGACCGCACTGCTCAAATCGCAGTGGGCGCCGCACGGCTTGGTTCAGCGTAGCCAGGGTAAGTGGTATCCCGGAGAACCCTTGCCGCGCTGGCAGATCGGAGTGTATTGGCGCCGCGACGGCGAGCCGCTGTGGTACGACGAGGCCCTGCTGGCCGACCCCTGGGCCGGGGAGCCGGGAACTGCGAGTCCGGTTGCCGCCGAAGACCTGTTGTCGTCGGTGGCCGAAGGCCTTGGACTGCCCGGCACCCAGGTCCGCCCGGCGTATGAGGACCCGCTGGCGCGATTGTCCGCGGCGGTGCGACGGCCGGTCGGTGCGCCGGTCGATCCCGCCGACGACCTGGAGTCCGACACCGCGCACGCTCGCGCGGCCCTGCTCGACCGACTTGAGCAGTCGACCGGCGAGCCGGCCGCGTGGGTGCTGCCACTGCATCGGCGCGAGGACGACGCCAGCTGGGCCAGCGCGGACTGGCGGCTTCGTCGAGGCCGCATCGTGTTGCTCGAGGGCGAATCACCGGCCGGTCTGCGGTTGCCGCTGGACTCGATCAGTTGGCACCCGCCGCGCGCGACGATCCCCGCCGATCCGCTGGAAGTCACCGACGACGCGTATTGGGGTGACATCGATCAGGCTTACGCCGACGTTGAGGACGCCGACACGGCGCCGATCACCGCGTTGGTCGCCGAGGTGCGGGACGGGTTTCTGTATGTGTTCCTGCCGCCGACCGACGCGCTGGAGCATTTCGTCGACCTGATCGCCCGGGTCGAGGCCGCGGTCGCCGCAGTGGGCACTGCGGTCGTGGTGGAGGGGTACGGGCCGCCGCCGGATGGCCGGCTGCAGTCGATGTCGATCACCCCGGACCCCGGCGTCATCGAGGTCAACGTCATGCCGGCCGCCAGCTTCGCCGAGCAGAGCGAGCAACTGCAGGTCCTCTATGAGAAGGCGCGACTGGCCAGATTGTCCACCGAGGCTTTCGATCTCGACGGCACCCACGGCGGCACCGGCGGCGGCAATCACATCACCCTGGGCGGGATCACCCCCGCTGATTCGCCGTTGCTGCGCAGGCCCGACCTGCTGGTGTCGCTGCTCACCTACTGGCAGCGCCACCCCGCGTTGTCGTATCTCTTCGCGGGCCGTTTCATCGGAACCACCTCGCAGGCGCCGCGGGTGGACGAGGGACGCGCCGAGGCGCTCTATGAGTTGGAGATCGCCTTCGCTGAGATCGCACGGCTGGCTGATCGCGAGGGTGGGAACTCTGCAAGCATGTGGATCGCCGACCGGGCGTTGCGGCACCTGCTGACCGACATCACCGGCAACACCCACCGCGCCGAGTTCTGCATCGACAAGCTCTACAGCCCGGACGGCCCCCGGGGCAGGCTGGGACTGCTGGAACTGCGCGGCTTCGAGATGCCGCCGCACTACCAGATGGCCATGGTGCAGTCCCTGCTGGTGCGGTCGCTGGTGGCGCTGTTCTGGGACCAGCCGCTGCGCGCCCCGCTCATCCGGCACGGACTGAACCTGCACGGTCGATACCTGCTGCCGCACTTCGTGATCCATGACATCGCCGAGGTCGCTGCCGAGCTGCGTTCGCACGGTATCGGTTTCGACACCAGCTGGTTGGACCCCTTCACCGAGTTCCGTTTCCCCCGGATCGGGACGGCGGTGTTCGACCGCGTGGAGATCGAACTGCGCGGTGCGATCGAGCCCTGGTACACCCTTGGCGAAGAGTCGACCTCCACGGGCATGGCCCGCTACGTCGACTCCTCGGTGGAGCGTCTGCAGGTCCGCACCATCGGCGCCGACCGCCAGCGGCACCTGCTGACCTGCAACGGCCACCCCATTCCGATGTTGGCCACCGACAACCCCGACGTCCTGGTCGGTGGAGTGCGCTACCGGGCCTGGCAGCCGCCCAGCGCACTGCACCCCAGCATCACCGTCGACACCCCACTGCGCTTCGAACTGATCGACCTGTCCGCCGGCTTCTCCCGTGGCGGCTGCACCTACCACGTCGCCCATCCCGGCGGTCGGGCCTACGACGACCCGCCCGTCAACGCCGTGGCAGCCGAATCGCGGCGCGGCAGCCGGTTCGAGGCCCACGGCTTCACACCGGGGCATATCGACCTCGCCGATCTGCGGGAGAAGCAGGCGCGGCAGTCCACCGATGTCGGCGCGCCTGGCATTCTGGATCTGCGCCGGGTGCGTACGGTGCTGCACTGACCGCCCTGCGCGGCCAGCACCGATGAGAGACCGGGCAGGAGGTGGGTGAGGTGTCACTGTCGTTCACCGGCACCGACCCGGATCGGCTGCTCGAGGGCTACCGTGCCGCCCGCGCGCAGGAACCCCTGTTCGACCTGCGCATCAGCGGCCCGCCGGTCAGGGCGTTCGGCGCCACCGGTTACGACGAGTTCATCGACGGCGCCGGCGACGTCCGGCCGGCCTGGCGGGAAGTCGCGGACCTGGTCGGCGAACGTGGTCGCGACGGCATGGAGCGGCTGAACGAGGTTCTTCGCGGACTGGTCGACGACGACGGAATCACCTATATCGAGATCGACCGGCACGGCGAGGCGGTCACCGACAGCCACGGCATGGCCATGCCCGGACCATGGCATCTGGACGGCATCCCGTTGGTGGTGTCGGCCTCGGACTGGCAGACCCTGGAAGCCGGGGTGGTGCAACGCTCCCGCCTGCTCGACGCCGTTGTGCGCGACCTCTACGGCGAGCAGCGCTCGCTCACCAGCGGCATCCTGCCCCCCCAAGTGCTGTACGGCCATCCCGGCTACATCCGGGCAATCCGCGGCCTGCATGACCCCGGCGACAACCACCTGTTCATGCTGGGCTGCGACGTGAGCCGCGCCGCCGACGGGCGTTTTCGGGTCAACGGCGACTGGACGCAGGCACCGTCGGGTGCCGGGTACGCGCTGGCCGATCGCAGGGTGGTGGCGCAAGCCGTTCCCGAGCTTTACGAGCGGATCCGCCCCAGAACCGCGTCACCGTTCGCCCAGGCGCTGCGACTGGCGCTGATCGACGCCGCACCGGAGGCCGCCGAGGATCCGGTTGTGGTGGTCCTGAGCCCCGGTATCCATTCCGAAACCGCCTTCGACCAGGCCTATTTGGCAACTGTGCTGGGTTTTCCGCTGGTCGAAAGCGCCGACCTCGTCGTGCGGGACGGCAAGTTGTGGATGCGGTCGCTGGGAACCCTCAAGCGCGTCGATGTGGTGCTGCGCCGCGTCGACGCCGAATACGTCGATCCGCTCGATCTTCGCCCCGACTCGCGTCTGGGGGTTGCCGGCCTGGTGGAGGCGCAACGGCGCGGCACGGTGACCGTGGTCAACAGCCTGGGCAGCGGAATCCTGGAAAGCGCTGGGCTGCAACGGTTCCTGCCGGAATTGTCAGAGTTGCTACTGGGCGAGAAGCCTCTGCTGGACTCTCCGGGCTCTTACTGGGCCGGTGACGACACCGAACGTGCCCACATCCTGGCCCGGCTGTCCTCGCTGCTGATCAAGTCGACCGTCGAAGCCCGCACCGTCGTGGGTCCGGCATTGTCGGCGGCCCAGCGCACCGAATTGGCCGCCCGCATCGAATCGGCACCCTGGCAGTGGGTGGGGCAGGAACTGCCGCAGTTCTCCACCGCGCCCACCGACCACTACCCGGGTGCGCTCTCGGCGGCCAGCGTAGGGCTTCGGTTGTTCACGGTGGCCCAGCGCGGCGGGTACGCCCCGATGATGGGCGGACTGGGTTACGTACTGGCGCCGGGTCCGGGTGCTTTCCAGCTGAAAACCGCTGCCGCCAAGGATATTTGGGTTCGCCCGCCGACGCGTGCGTCGGCCGATCACACGGTGGCCGTGCCATCGCCGAGGCTTCCCAGCGGCACCCAGTTCATCACCTCGCCGCGGGTGCTGTCGGATTTGTTCTGGATCGGCCGCTACGGCGAGCGGACCGAGGGGCTGGCACGGCTGCTCATCGTCACCCGCGAGCGCTACCACGAATACCGAAGCCGGCTCGATGTCGAAGGCAGCGAGTGCCTGCCGGTGTTGCTGGCCGCGCTTGGCCGAATGACCGGCGACGACCCCGAAGCAGGCGGACCGGATCGCGACCTTGTCGACGAAGCCCCGAACACGCTGTGGTCGCTGACCGCCGACCGGTCGTATCCGGGGTCACTGGCCCACTCGGTGGAAGGTCTCGGGCTTGCCGCGCGGGCCGTGCGCGACCAGATGTCCAACGACACCTGGATGGTGCTCGGTGCAGTGGAACGCACTCTCGCCGTTGCACCGGAGCCACCGCGCGTCGGCCACTCGGCGCTGCCACCCGCAGACGACACCGCACTGTCGGCCGCCCAGCAGCGGACGCTGGCCGGCATGCTCGCCCTCTCGGGGATGGCCGCCGAGTCCATGGTGCGCGACGCCGGCTGGACGGTGATGGACATCGGTAAGCGGATCGAGCGGGGGCTGGCGCTGACCGCGCTGCTGCGCGCCACGCTGACCCGCAGACGCAGTCCGGGCGTCGAACAGACCATCACCGATTCGGTCCTGGTGGCCTGTGAATGCTCGGTGATCTACCGGCGCCGCAACCTGGGCCAGGCCAGCGTCGCCGCGGTGGCCGATCTGCTGCTCTTTGACGGCGCAAATCCGCGTTCCCTTGTCTACCAACTGGATCGACTACGTTCGGACCTGCGGTCGCTACCGGGCACGTCGGGCTCATCGCGGCCGGAGCGGCTGGTTGAAGACATCAGCGTTCGGCTGCGCCGACTGGATCCCGAAGAACTCGAACACGCCGACACAGCGGGTCTGCGGGTGGAGTTCGACGCCCTGCTGCGCGGGATGCACAGTGCGCTGCGTGAGCTCTCCGACGTGATCACCCGCACCCAGCTTTCGCTGCCCGGGGACATGCAGCCACTCTGGGGGCCCAGTCAACGGCGGGTCCTGCCGTGATAGTCACCGCCGCGGCAGCCACCCGCCGCTACCGGGTCGTTCACCGCACCGAGTACCGCTATTCCGACGTGGTCACCAGCTCCTACGGCCGCGCTCATTTGACGCCCCGCGACGGCACCCGGCAACGATGTCTGGACTTCACCCTCGACGTCGACCCGCAGCCTGCGGACCGATCGACCAGTCGGGACGGGTACGGAAACATCAGTTCCTACTTCCACGTCACCGAGCGGCACCGGGCCCTGGCGGTGGTGGGAACGTCAATCGTTGAGGTGGATCCGCCTGCTGCGCAGCTGTACAACTCCGGCGCCGCCGCCGCGCCCTGGGAGTCGTCCCAGCCGTACGGGCCGGACGGGGTGCTGGCAAGCGACTTCGCGATGGATCTGCGGCCGCCCGAGATCACCGACTCGGTGCGCGACTATGCCGCGCCGAGCTTCGCGCCGGGCCGTCCGCTGATTGAGGTGATCCGCGACCTCAACGCCCGCATCTTCGCCGACTTCACCTACCGCTCCGGTTCCACCACCGTGTCCACCAAGGTGTCGGAGGTTCTGAAGGCGCGCGAGGGGGTCTGCCAGGACTTTGCCCGGTTGGCCATCGCGTGCCTGCGGGCCAACGGATTGGCGGCGAGTTACGTGTCGGGCTACCTCGCCACGGACCCTCCCCCCGGAAAGCAGCGGATGCTGGGCGTCGATGCGACCCACGCCTGGGCGGCGGTGCGCGGCCCGGACAACCATTGGCTGCAGTTTGACCCGACGAACGATCAGCTGGTCGATGAGCGCTACGTGACGGTGGGGTGGGGGCGGGACTACGCCGACGTACCGCCGCTGCGGGGGATCATCTACACCGACTCCGAGTACAGCGTGATCGACGTATCCGTGGACGTCTCCCCGTTCGACGGTGCCGTCCCGAATGCGTGACTTCACCTGTCCCAACTGTGGCCAGCACCTCACCTTCGAGAACTCGGTGTGCCTGTCCTGCGGCAGCGCCGTCGGGTTCTCGCCCGACGACATGGCGTTTCTGGTGATCACCCAGCCGGGAGAAGGTGGGCACGCCGGAGCCGTCGATGCTCAGGACTATCAGCTGTGCGCGAATCTTCATGTGGCCAAATGCAATTGGCTGGTGCAGGTGCGACCCGTCCGGCAGTTATGTGCCTCCTGCGCGCTGACCCGCACCCGGCCGTCGGATGTCGATCAGCATGGACTGCTGGCGTTCGCCGAGGCTGAAGCGGCTAAGCGACGGCTGATCGCTGAGTTGCGCGAATTGCATCTGCCGGTGGTCACCCGGCAGCAGGATCCCGAATACGGGTTGGCGTTCGACCTGCTGTCCAGCGCCACCGAGCAGGTGGTCACCGGTCATGACAACGGCGTCATCACCGTCGACCTCGCCGAAGGCGACGACATTCATCGGGAGCAGCTGCGGGTGGCGATGGACGAGCCGTACCGCACGCTGCTCGGCCACTTCCGCCACGAGATCGGCCACTACTACTACTACCGTCTGGTGGCGGGGTTCCCCGAGCGACTCAAGGCGTTCCGGCGTCTGTTCGGTGACCCCGACGCGGACTATCGGGCGGCGGTGGACCGGCACTACAGCCAGGGTGCCCCCGCCGGTTGGCAGCAGAGCTACGTCTCCTCCTACGCCACGATGCATCCGGCGGAGAACTGGGCTGAAACGTTCGCGCACTACCTGCACATCCGCAGCACACTGGACACCGCGGCGGCCTTCGCCCTGGCCCCGGCGACCGCCACCTATCAACGCAGAGTGCTGGGACCCAGTGGTTTCGACACCATCATCGACATGTGGCTGCCGCTGGCGTGGTCGCTGAACATGGTGAACCGGTCGATGGGGAAAGAGGATCTGTATCCCTTCGTGCTGCCGGTACCGGTGCTGGACAGGATGCGCCTCGTTCACACGGTGCTCGACCAGACCGCCGCCGACCAGCCCGCGTAACACCGCGCTGTCAGTAGCCAGGCCACCCGACCGGCGGCGCCGCGCCCGCACTCCCATACGGTTGGTGGATGAGCGTTCTTGCGGCGGGCACCGGGATCGGGTCCTGGCCGGGCACCTCACCCCGGCATGCCGCCGAGGTCGTTGTCGGAGAACTGGCTGATCTGCCGTACCTGCCCGAACTACCCGCCCGCGGTCTGGGTGCGGACATGATCGGCCGGGCCGGGGCGCTGCTGGTCGACATCTCCATCGACACCGTGACGCGCGGATACCGGATCGCCAGCCGGCCCAGTTCGGTCAGCCGACGGGCCACCAGCATGCTCGAGGAGGATCTCGACGCCTTCGAGGAAGCCTGGGAGAAGGCGGCCGGAGCCGGCAGCGGACGCCCGGTCAAGTTGCAGGCACCCGGCCCGATAACGCTTGCCGCGCAACTGGAGTTGGCCAATGGGCACCGCGCCATCACCGACCCCGGTGCGGTGCGTGATCTGACCGCCTCGCTGGCCGAGGGCATGGCCGTGCACCGCGCTGCGTTGGCCCGCCGCCTCGGCACCGAAGTGGTGGTGCAGTTCGACGAGCCACTGCTGCCCGCAGCGCTGGCCGGCCGGCTCACCGGCGTGACGGCGCTGAATCCGGTGCATCCGGTCGACGAGGTCCTCGCCATCGGTTTGCTCGACGAGTGTGTCCGGGCGGTAGGAGGTGAGGTGCTGTTGCACAGTTGCGCCGCCGAAATTCCGTGGACGCTGCTGCAGCGCAGCGCAATCGGCGCCGTCTCGGTCGATGTCGCGACGCTGGACGCCGAAGGGCTCGACGGACTGGGCGCGTTCGTCGACTCCGGGCGCGTCGTGGTGCTGGGTCTGCTGCCGGCGGTGCTCACCGAAGGGCCTCCATCCCTGGATGGACTGGTCGCGGCCGCGGCTGCGGTGACCGACCGGCTGGGGTTCCCGCGGTCGGTGCTGGGCAGCCGGATCGGCATCAGCCCCACTTGCGGCCTGGCCGGTGCCACCGAAGCCTGGGCTCGGGCGGCCACCGCGTTGACCCAGCGTGCCGCGAGGGCGATTCGGTGAGGACCCGGCGGCCGTCTGATCGGCCCGTCTGATCGGCCCAGCCGATCGCCGAGGCCTGCGCCGCGAACTAGGCTGGAATGACAACACCGCTGCGGCACCCTGCAACCCTGAGGTGACACCATGCCTGCTCCGTCAGCTGAGGCGTTCGAGCGCCTGCGTTCCCTGGTGGCGATCGAGGACGCTGCCGAAAGGCCCACCCGCACGATCGACGAGGTCTTCACCGGACGCCCGCTGGCCACGATTCCGGTCGGCACCGCCGCCGACGTGGCGAGCGCCTTCGACAAGGCCCGCGCGGCCCAGAAAGACTGGGTGCAACGTCCGGTCGCCGAGCGTGTCGCGATCATCCGTCGCTACCTCGACCTGGTGGTCGAGCACCGCGATTTCTTGATGGACCTGCTGCAGGCCGAGGTGGGCAAGGCGCGGTGGGCCGCCCAGGAGGAGGTCATCGACCTCGCCGCCAACGCCAACTACTACGCCGCGGTCTCCGAGGACATGCTCAAGACCCGCCGGGTGCCCTCACTGCTGCCCGGCATCGGCAAGACCACCGTCGGCTACCAGCCCAAGGGCGTCGTCGGCGTCATCTCGCCGTGGAACTACCCGATGACCCTGACCGCCTCCGATGCCGTGCCGGCCCTGATCGCCGGCAACGCGGTGGTGCTCAAACCGGACAGCCAGACTCCCTACAGCGCACTGGCCTGCGCCGAGTTGCTGTATCGGGCCGGCTTGCCGAAGGCGATCTACGCGATCGTCCCCGGACCCGGGTCGGTAGTCGGCACGGCGATCATCGAGCATTGCGACTACCTGATGTTCACCGGATCCTCGGCGACCGGCAGCCACCTCGCCGAGCAGTGCGGCCGGAGGCTGATCGGGTTCTCCGCCGAACTCGGCGGGAAGAACCCGATGATCGTCACCCGGGGTGTCAACATCGGCAAGGCCGCCACCGCGGCGGTGCGGGCCTGCTTCTCCAACGCCGGGCAACTGTGCATCTCGATCGAGCGGATCTACGTCGAGCAATCCGTTGCCGAGGAGTTCACTCGCAAGTTCGGCGACGCCGTGTGCACGATGACGCTGGGCACCGCCTACGACTTCTCCGCCGACATGGGCAGCCTGATCTCCGAAGGCCAGCTGAAATTCGTCTCAGACCATGTCGAGGACGCAAAAGCGAAGGGCGCCAAGGTCATTGCGGGCGGTAAAGCCCGCCCCGACATCGGGCCGCTGTTCTACGAACCCACCGTATTGACCGGTGTGACCGCCGACATGCAGTGCGCCGGAAATGAGACCTTCGGGCCGGTCGTGTCGATCTACCCGGTCGCCGACGTCGAGGAGGCCGTCGCCCGGGCCAACGACACCGACTACGGTCTCAACGCCAGTGTCTGGGCCGGCTCGGATGCCGAGGGGGAGAAGATCGCCGCCCGACTGCACTGCGGCACGGTCAACGTCAACGAGGGCTACGCCATGACGTGGGGGAGTCTGCGTGCCCCGATGGGCGGAATGGGCATCTCCGGTCTCGGCCGCCGGCACGGTGCGGAGGGACTGCTGAAGTACACCGAGGTTCAGACCATCGCCACCGCGCGGGTGATGAACCTCGATCCGCCGTTCGGCATTCCGCAGGAACTGTGGCAGAAGTCGCTGTTCCCGTTGGTCCGAACCATGATGCGGCTGCCCGGGCGTAACTAGAGTCCGCGGCGTCGTCGTCAGTCCGAACGGTTAGCCTGCCAGGGTGGCACCTGAGCACCCGGACACCGACCCGATCGCGCCGGATGTCCGCCGCCGCTGGCAGGAACTCGCCGAAGAAGTACGCGAGCATCAGTTCCGCTACTACATCAAAGACGCGCCGGTCATCTCCGATGCCGACTTCGACGCTCTGTTCAACGAACTGGGAGCCCTCGAGCAGCGTTATCCCGAACTGCGGGTGCCGGATTCGCCCACCCAGCTGGTCGGGGGGGCCGGTTTCGCCACCGAGTTCAGCGCCGCCGAGCATCTGGAACGCATGCTCAGCCTCGACGACGTGTTCAACGCCGAGGAACTGGCGGCCTGGTCGGTCCGGGTGGAGAACGAGATCGGGCCGGACCCGCACTATCTGTGCGAACTCAAAGTCGACGGGGTCGCCATCGCCCTGGTCTACCGCAACGGCAAGCTGGAACGCGCCGCCACCCGCGGCGACGGCCGGGTCGGCGAGGACGTCACCCTCAACGCCCGCACCATCAACGACATCCCGCAAACCCTCACGCCGTCAAGCGATTTCCCGGTGCCCGCGGTTCTTGAGGTGCGCGGTGAGGTGTTCTTCATGCTCGCCGACTTTGCGAACCTCAACGCCAGCCTGGTGGCCGACGGCAAGCCGCCGTTCGCCAATCCGCGTAACAGCGCCGCCGGATCGCTGCGGCAGAAAAACCCGGGAGTCACCGCCCGCCGGCCACTACGGATGGTGTGCCACGGCGTCGGGTACACCGAGTACTCCGGGGGCTTTTCCCCGACCACCCTGCATGACGCCTTCGCTGCGCTGAAAGCCTGGGGTCTGCCGGTATCGCAACACACCTCCCGGGTGCAGGGCCTGGCCGCGGTGCACGAGCGCATCGACCACTGGGGGCAACGACGCCACCAGATCGAGCACGAGATCGACGGTGTGGTGGTCAAACTCGACGAACTGGCCCAGCAGCGCCGCCTGGGGGCCACCTCCCGAGCGCCGCGTTGGGCGGTGGCCTACAAGTACCCGCCCGAGGAGGCGCAGACCAGGCTGCGCGACATCCGGGTCAACGTCGGCCGTACCGGCCGGGTGACACCGTTCGCGTTCATGGATCCGGTGCGCGTCGCCGGCTCCACGGTCGGGCTGGCCACTTTGCACAACGCCTCGGAAGTCAAACGCAAAGGGGTGCTCATCGGCGACACCGTGATGATCCGCAAGGCCGGCGACGTGATCCCGGAAGTGCTCGGCCCCGTCGTCGACCTGCGTGACGGAACCGAACGGGAATTCGTCATGCCCAGCCATTGCCCGGAGTGCGGCACCCTGCTCGCCCCGGCCAAGGAAGGCGACGTCGACATCCGCTGTCCCAACGCGCGATCCTGCCCGGCGCAGTTGCGGGAGAGGGTGTTTCACATCGCCGGGCGAGGCGCGCTGGACATCGAGGGCCTGGGCTACGAGGCGGCCGTGGCGCTGCTGAAGGCCGGTGTCATCACCGACGAGGGTGACCTGTTCTCCCTGACCGCCGACGACCTGATGACGGCGGATTTCTTCAAGACCACCAAAGGCGTGCTGTCGGCAAACGGCGCCCGGCTGCTGAAGAACCTGCAGCAGGCCAGGGACCGGCCGCTGTGGCGGATCCTGGTGGCGCTGTCCATCCGCCATGTCGGCCCGACCGCGGCGCGCGCCCTGGCGATGGCGTTCGGCAGCCTGGAGGCCGTCATGGCGGCCACCGAGGAACAGTTGGCCGATGTCGAAGGGGTGGGGCCCACCATCGCGGCGGCGCTACGCGAATGGTTCGACGTGGACTGGCATCGGGCCATCGTGGAAAAGTGGCGTGCCGCCGGGGTGCGGATGGCCGACGAGCGCGACACCGGCATCGAGGCCACCTGCGCCGGCCTGACGATCGTGGTGACCGGTTCGTTGACCGGGTTTTCCCGGGATGAGGCCAGGGAGGCGATCATCGCCCGCGGCGGCAAGGCCGCCGGATCGGTGTCGAAGAAGACCTCGTTCGTGGTGGCCGGCGACGCGCCCGGCTCCAAGTACGACAAGGCCGTCGAACTCGGGGTTGCGATCCTCGACGAGGACGGCTTCCGTGCGCTGCTGCGCAACGGGCCGCCCCTGGGTGGGCCAGATGGCGGGGTCCTGCCGGTCAGCGCAGAAGGGTAGCCACGATCCCGGCCAGATACCCCAGCCGCGCCACCTCCGAGGGCCGGAACTGCGGACCGCCGGGGCGCCCGAGCACGATCGCGATACCCGGATCACCCAGTGGGGCGGCGGCCAGCGTGGTGTCCATATCCCGCCATAGCTGGGGCACCCACTGCTCGGTGGCATCCAGTGCGGCGGCGCGGCTCAAGGGCAGCCACGGAGTGTCCGCGGCCTGGGTCTCCGGGGCGCCGGGGCTGCCGACGATGCGGCGCGATCCGGCCTCGGCCAGTTCGACCACCGTGCACCAGCCCACCCGCAGGATCCGCGGAGCCTCATCGACGAGCACCTGCAGCTTCGCCGGTGCACTTGCAGCGGCCGCCACGTGGTCGATCAATTCCAGCTCGCGGTGGGCCTCCAGCAGCCCGGTGTGCGGGCGGATGGATTCCACCCGCACGCCGTTGAGCGCTTCGGCCGCGGTGATCAGTGTGTCGGGCATCGCCCCAGCCGGCAGGCCCACCACGAGGTCATCGACGACCCAGTCCGATTCCGGGCCGGATCCGCGCTCGACGACGTCCAGGGACAGGATGTCCGCACCCGCCGAGCCCAGCGCCACCGCCAGTGACCCCAGGCTGCCGGGCCGGTCCTCGAGCTGAACCCGCAGCAGATAGGAACGCACCCGCCAACTGTTCCACAGGC
>CAXNJA010000073.1:0-12641 GCA_964202555.1 Mycobacterium sp. | reverse complement strand
CTGGCCGTCGGTGATCCGCTGGATATGGCCACCGACATCGGACCGGTGGTCAGCGCCCGTCAGCGCGAACGGGTGTTGGGCTATATCGAGGATGGGAAGCGCAGCGGCGCGAAACTCATTGCCGGCGGCGGTGTTCCAGCCGGTCAACCACGTGGATGGTTCGTCGAGCCGACCGTCTTCGCCGACGTCGATAACTGCGCCCGCATCGCCCAGGAGGAGATCTTCGGCCCGGTGCTGGCCGTGATTCCCTATGACAGCGACGATCAGGCCATCGCCCTGGCCAATGACAGCGAGTTCGGTCTAGCCGGCACGGTGTGGTCAACCGACACTGACCGCGCCACCGAAGTGGCACGCGAGATCCATACGGGCACAGTTGGTATCAATGACTACCAACTCGATATGGGCGCGCCCTTCGGTGGCGTCAAGGCCAGCGGTATCGGCCGCGAACTCGGCCCCGAGGGACTCGAGGAGTTCTTCTCCCTCAAGTCCATCTACCGGACGGGCCCAGCCGACAGCTGAGATCAGTCGCGGGCGAACGCCGCGGCCGCTTCCCGTTCCAGATCCAGATACTGGTCTTCGCCGATATCGACCCCGACACCGAGGATGGTGCCGCCCGTGAACGGGAAACCGGGTGGGTAGGAGCGGCTGACCGGATCAGCGCTGTCGAAGCCCACGCACAGCCCGTCCCCGGACAGGGTGAACTTACCGACCTGCGCTCGCATCGGGCCCTCGGCGACGACCTTCTCATCGACGTAGAGCTTGGCTGTCCCGGTGGACTCGCCGTGTTCGCCGGCGCCCTCGCGGACGAATTCCACACCGAGCGTGCGCTTGCCGGGTTCGAGCTTGTCGGAGGTGAAGGTCTGCTCCGGCTTGATGCCGAGGAAGTTGTAGACGTAGTTCAGCTTGCCGTCCTTGATGAACAAGGTGTGTCCGCCGAACCGCGACCCGTGGGCGAAGATCACGCCCTCGGTGTCCTTGGTCACCTCCACGTCGGCGAGGATCTTGTAGGACCGGCCGCGGACGTTGACCGCCGCACCCTCGGGCACCGGTGCGGTGTCGGGGTAGTAGATGTAGCGCGACCGCGGTGGCTCGGCCTGCGGCCGGACGTTGCCCAACTGCTCCACGGCGGTCCGGTCATCAAGGGGCAGAACGAAGTTCGTGTCGGCCTCTTCGAACCACGCGTCGATGAGCTCCTTGAGCTTCTCCGGGTGCTCCTTGGCGAGGTTTTTCGACTCCGCGCGGTCGGCGTCGACGTGATAGAGCTCCCACACGTCTTTGTCGAAGTTGCCCTTGCCGCTGATCGGAGCATGGATGGCGGATGCCTTCCAACCGTCCTGCCAGATCCCGCGGGTGCCGAGCATCGTGTAGTACTGCCGCTTCTTCTGCGTCGGGGCCTCAGCTTTGTCGAAGCTGTAACGCATCGACACCCCGTTGAGCGGGTACTGATCCACGCCCCGGTAGACCGTCGGCATCTCCAGACCGGTCACGTCGAGGATGGTCGACACGACGTCGGTGGAGTGATGGTACTGATGGCGAACCTCGCCCTTGGCCTTGATGCCCTTGGGCCAGTGGATGACCATGGGATCGCAAGTGCCACCGGAGAACTGCGAGTAGCGCTTGAACATCTGGAACGGCCGTGCCCAGACCAAGGAGAAACGCGTGGCCTCGAAGCCCAAGAAAGAGTTCAACGGAGTCATCAAACTCGACGTGCGCGACTCCACGCCGGACTGGGGACCCTATGAACTCACCCGGGCACCCGAGGGTTCGCCGAACATCCTGGTCGTCCTCTACGACGACACCGGACTGGCTGCCTGGTCACCCTACGGCGGCGGCATCAACATGCCGACCCTGGACCGACTGGCCGAGAACGGTCTCACCTACACCCAGTGGCACACCACCGCGCTGTGCTCCCCCACCCGGTCGACGTTCCTGACCGGCCGCAACCATCACGTCAACCGCTGCGCGGCCATCACCGAGGGATCCAATGGGTTTCCCGGTGCGGCGGGACGTCTGCCGGCCGAGTGCGCCACTATCGGTCAGGTGCTGCAGGACAACGGCTACAGCACCTATTGGATCGGCAAGAACCACAATGTTCCGGAGGAGGACATCTCAGCCGGTGGTAACCGTTCCGAGTGGCCGCTGTCCAAGGGCTTCGACCGGTTCTACGGCTTCCTGGGCGGTGAGACCAATAACTGGTATCCCGACCTGGTCGAGGACAACCGCTTCATCGAACCGCCGTCCACCCCGGATGAGGGCTACCACCTCTCCAAAGACCTGGCCGACCAAGCACTTCGGATGCTGCGTGACCAGCACTCGGCCACTCCGTCCAAGCCGTGGTTCATGTGGTTCTGCCCGGGCGCGAACCACGCCCCACATCACGCGCCGCAGGAGTACATCGACAAGTACAAGGGCAAGTTTGACGACGGCTACGAGGCCTACCGGGAGTGGGTCCTGGCGCGGATGATCGAACGCGGAATAATGCCGGAGGGCACCGAACTGACCCCACTCAATCCAATGCCGGAAGACATGGCCAACAAGGACGATTACGTGCGGCCTTGGGCGGAACTCAACGCCGACGAGCGCAAGTTGTTCGCCCGGATGGCCGAGGTGTTCGCCGGCTTCTCGGAGTACACCGACGTCCAGGTCGGCCGGATCATCGACTATCTCGAGCAGACCGGCCAGTTGGAGAACACGCTGGTCTTCTATTGCGCCGATAACGGGGCCTCCGGCGAGGGCTCACCGAACGGTTCGGTGAACGAGAACAAATTCTTCAACGGCTATCCCGACGAGTTGAGCGAGAACATGCAGTACCTCGACACCCTCGGTAGCGCGGAGACCTACAACCACTACCCGACTGGCTGGGCGGTTGCGTTCTCCACATTCGATTCCATGTTGCCACGGCCCCTTACCGATTCATAGGTTCCCCTTCCTTCTTGCTTCACGTGTCGCCCAACACCGTTGCAGCACTACAGCGACTGCTTTACGGGACGTGTCGGTTTTGCCGGGATCGATGTCTGGTGGCCGCGGTGTTTCGCGGTGCTACGTTTTGACGGGTGTCAACCGAACGGAAGAGGTGCCGGCCATGAGCCTGGATCCGCGGACACCGGTGCTGGTCGGGGCCGGGCAGATCAATCAGCGCACCACTGACGCCGATGTCGAACCGGTGGATCTGATCGCCGCTGCGGCCCGGAAGGCCGCCGATCCCCGCGTGCTGGCCGCCGTGGACTCGATCCGGGTGGTGAATCTGCTGTCATGGCGCTATCGCGATCCGGGCCTGTTGGTGGGTCAGCGGATCGGCGCCCCGAACGCGGCGACGCAGTACACCGGCATCGGCGGCAACACCCCGCAGTCGCTGGTGAACCAGACTTGCCTGGATATTCAGCAGGGCCGCGCCGACGTGGTGCTGTTAGCCGGTGGCGAGACGTGGCGGACCCGGATGCGTCTGCGCGGCGAGGGGATCCGTCCGGAGTGGACCAAGCAGGACGAGTCCGTCCCGGTTCCACCCGGGGCGGGCGTCGACGTACCGATGTCGGGTCCGGCCGACGAACGCATCGGACTGGACCGGCCGTCCTTCGTCTACCCGCTCTTCGAGGAGGCGCTGCGGATCGCCGACGGGGAGACGGTGGACAGCCATCGTCTGCGCCTCGGTGAGTTGTGGGCACAGTTCAGCGCGGTGGCCGCAGGCAATCCGCACGCCTGGGTCAGACAACAGCAGTCCGCGGAGCAGATCACCGCCACCGGGCCGGGTAATCGGATGATCAGCTGGCCCTACCCGAAGCTGATGAATTCCAACAACATGGTCGATCAAGCCGCGGCGGTCCTGCTGTGCTCAGTGGAGAAGGCCACGTATCTGCAAATCCCCTCCGACACCTGGATTTTCCCGTACGCGGGCACCGACTCACACGACACCTACAGCTTCGCCGAACGCCACGAACTTCACCGCAGCCCGGCGATCCGCATCGGCGGCGCCCGGGCGCTGGAACTGGCCGGCCTCGGTCTTGACGACCTCGACTACGTGGACCTCTACTCCTGCTTCCCATCGGCGGTGCAGGTGGCGGCCCGCGAACTGGGACTGCCGGTGGGTGACCCGGCCCGGCCGCTGACCGTCACCGGCGGGCTGACCTTCGCAGGCGGACCGTGGAACAACTACGTCATGCACTCCATCGCCACAATGGCGCAACGGTTGCGGGAGAACCCCGGTTCGCGGGGACTGATCAGCGCCAATGGCGGCTACCTGACCAAGCATGCCTTCGGGGTCTACAGCGCTACGCCACCCCCGCAGGATTTCCGCTGGGAGGACGTCCAGGACGTCGTCGACGCCCAGCCCACCCGCACCGCACTGGTCGAGTGGGAGGGAGTGGGCACTGTCGAGTCGTGGACCACGCCGTACGACCGGGAGGGCAACCCGGAGAAGGCTTTCCTGACGGTGCGAACCCCGGATGACTCCCGTGCGCTGGCGGTGATCACCGACGCGGCGGAGGCGGCGGTCACGGTGACCGAGGACATCGCCGGCGCTACGGTCAGGGTTCACTCCGACGGCCGGGCCGAGTTGCAGTCGACCGGATAACACCAGCCGTTGACACCACCCGGACATGACAGCAGGCCTGCCGCCGGCGGGCGACAGGCCTGCTGGTGAGACGGATTCTTAGGCGCCGGATGGGGTAGCGCCGAGAACCCGCTGCATATCGGGAATCATCTGCTGCAACTGGGAGCCCCAGTATCCCCAGCTGTGAGTGCCGTTGGCCGGGAAGTTGAACACGCCGTTCTTACCGCCCGCGGCCAGGTAGTTCTCCATGAAGGTCTTGTTGGTGCGCAACGTGAAGCCCTCCAGGAACTGGGCGGCCATCAGGTTGCCGCCACCGCCGGAGGTGTCCAGCTCCGACGGCGTACCAGTGCCGCAGTAGACCCAGACCCGGGTGTTGTTGGCGACCAACTGGTTGATGTTGACCATCGGGTCGTTACGCCGCCACGCCGGGTCCGAGGACGGTCCCCACATGCTTTGGGCGTTGAAGCCGCCGGCGTCGCTCATCGCCAGACCGATCAACATCGGCCACCAGCCCTCGGAGGGATTCAGGAAGCCCGACAGCGAGGCCGCGTAGGTGTACTTCTGCGGGTAGTGGATCGCATACGTCATCGCCGAGCTGCCGGCCATCGAGATGCCCACCACCGCATTGCCGTTCGGGTCGATGCCGTGCTTGTCCTTGAGGTAGACCGGCAACTCCTGGTTCATGAACGTTTCCCACTTGTAGGTGTAGTTCTGACCGTTGCCCTGCGATGGCTGATACCAGTCGGTGTAGAAACTGGACTGCCCGCCGACGGGCATGACGACCGACAGGCCGGAGTTGTGGAACCACTCGAAAGCGGGCGTGTTGATGTCCCAGCCGTTGAAATCATCCTGGGCGCGAAGGCCGTCCATCAGGAAGACCGCATGTGGGCCGCCGCCCTGGAACTGGATACGGATGTTTCGGCCCATCGAGGGTGATGGAACATCCAGGTAGAGCACCGGAAGACCCGGCCGCGAGAAAGCGGACGCTGTCGCCGAACCGCCGGCGACTCCGATCAGGCCGGGCAGAACGGCTGCGGCGGCCACGGTTGCAGCCGTCCGGCGCATCCATTTTCCGCGCAACTTCTCGACGATCTTCATGAGGACTCCCATCACCTTTCGTACCGGAGCAGCGGTCGACTGCTGCGTTCCGGTAGTCAAGCACCGGGGGTGGAGGGCTTCGGGTACCCGACGCGGTGCGCCAAGTCGCAGTTGCGCAACGATCGGATCACATGTCGAATCAGCTTAGGTCAGAGCCTATTTCAGCAGTGGAATCAACGTCGGCCGAATCATCTTCGCGTTGGGTGGCCGTCAAGCGGGCTCGCTCACGACGCTCGTCGATCGCCTGACTGAGATCTTGGAGCAATTCCGGCTTCTGAAAAACGAACTGCTCCAATATCTTTCGATCGATCTGGAGCATGGTGACCTCGCCGACAGCGTAAACACTGCCGACTACCGGTTCACGGGTGAGAGCGGTCTGCCCGATGTAATCACCCTCATGCAGGGTATTCACCGGGATCTGGGTGCCGTCCTTGCCGGTAACCATCAGCTGCACCCGGCCGTTGACCAAGAACGACATCGCTGACGGAACATCGCCGCCGCGCTGCATCACCTCGGCATCGCCGTATCGGACGACAACGACGTGCGGCAGCAGTGTTTCCAATTCGGAACTGCTGGCGCGCAGGATCGGTGCGATCTTGCGCAGCGCATCAGCCTTGTGTTTCGGAGTCGAGAAGTCGTCCTCCAGTCCGTCGAGTCGCAGACCTGCACGGCGGGCGGCGTACCAGAGCCAGCGCTGATACGTCGAGCGCGCCGCGATGTCATCGGCGGGGGAGCGCACCGGGATGCTCACGGTGTACTCCGTGCTGGTATTGGCGTAGGCGGTCGGTTGGCCGTCAGGGTGCAGCTGTGGCAGATTGGCCGCCACCGTGGTCAGCAGAGCGCAGACCTCATCGGGTGCATCGGTTCCGGAGAACTTCGTCGGGACGGTGATGGTGTGGCCGCCGGCCGGTCTGCTCAAGTTGACGAAAGCCTGCCCGGCCAGCACCGAGTTCGGGATTATCTCCAGGCCGCTGCCGGTATTGATATGGGTGGCGCGCCAGTTGACTTCAACGACGCGGCCGCTGGCCGAGGAGGTCTGCACCCAGTCGCCGATCTGGAACGGCTGCTCGAAGAGCAACAGCAGCCCGGAGATGATCTGGCCCACTGAATTCTGCAGGGTCAGGCCGAGCACGATCGAGCTGATACCCAGGGCGGTGAACAGCCCTCCGACGTTGGCGCCCCACACGTAGGCGAAGATCATCGCCACGCCCACCGCGATGACCGCGAACCGTGCCACGTCGACGAAGATCGCCGGCATCCGTCGTCGCCAGCTGCCGGCTGGTGCGCTATTGAAGACCGTTCCGCTGACCCCGGACAGCACCATGATCAGAATGAGGACGCCCAAGACCGTTGACAGGATCCGTATCGGCGTCGCTTCCACCGAGATGCTGGTGGTCTGCGTCAACAGCAGTAGCAACGCGCCCAGCGGCACAATGAAGGAACGCAACAGTCCGACCGGCCGGGCCAGGAAACTGCCCCTGCGGGACAGCGCATGCTGAACCTCGGTCAGCAGCACCAATACCGTGGGCAGGCCGGCCGCGATGATGATGGACCAGTAGAACCACGGTGCGGTGAAGACATCCATCCGAGGTCCCTCAGGTCTTGTCTTCAGACAGCCGCCAGGTGGGTTTCTCGCTGTCACCGTCGGTGATGGTGCCTGCAGAGGTGTAGCGCAGAGTGTCGCGCGTGGCCTGGTAGACGTCGTCGCTGACGTAGATCCCCGGCTCGGTCAGGCCACGCCGCATCCGGGACGCCAGATGGACTGCGCCGCCCCACAAGTCGTACACCAGGCCGGCACGCCCGACCAGTCCGCTGGTGACGGAGCCGGTGTCTATACCGGCTCGAAGCTTGATGTCGCTGCCCGTCTCGGTGTTGAAGCGGTTGAGGATGTGCTGCATCTCCTGAGCGAATCCCACCGTGCGGTGGATGTTGTCCAGCCGCGGAACCGTCAGGCCGCAACTGGCCAGATAGCCGTTATGGGTATTGCGGACCCGCTCGACGCCGCTGCTCTCGGCGGCGGCGTCGAATTGGCGCACCAGCTTGTTGATCGCCTTCAGAGATTCGTCGGCATCCAGACCCGCGGACAGGTCGTCGACGCCGATCAGATCGGCGTAGATGACTGTGACGTCCTGATGGTCTTCAGCGATGTCCTGCTCGCCGTCTCGGTAGCGTTTCACCACCGATTCGGGCATCAGCGACGTCAGGAGTCGGTCGTTTTCCCGGCGCTGCTCGGTGAGCAGTTGATGCTTGACGGCGAGGGTCCGGCTCATCTCGTTGAACGCGGCGCTGAGATCGCCGAATTCGTCCTTGGTGTCGACTGGAAGCTGGACGTTGTAATCGCCCGTACTGATCTGTTCTGCCCCTTCCTCGAGACGTTTGATGGGGCGGACGAACAGCCGTGACCAGATCATGGCGGCCAGACAGGAGAGGAAGATGATGAGCGCTGTCGACCTCACCAGTTTGTGCGCGAAGTTACGCTCGGGTGCAAACGCCTCATCGGAGTCCACTTTCGCGACGATGGTCCAGTCCAGCCCTTCGAGGTTGAGCGGCGCATAAGCTGTCAGTGCCCTGCGGCCCAGATAGTCGGTGGTGATCAGGGTCCCGGTTTCGCCACGCTGGGCCGCTTCGGTGGCTCGGGTCCCTACCGGTTGGATCAGCACGGTGGTGCCCTGCTTGATTGCACGTTCCGCGACCGCCACCGGGGTTCCCGCCTTGATGACGTCGGCTTTGTAAGCTTCTGGATCCTCAAGGAAACGCCGGGAATCCGACCTCATCAGTTCGTCCTTGCCGACGACCAAGGCCTCGCCGGTCCGGCCCATGCCATTCTTTTCCCACTGCCGGTCACCGGTCATCAGGTTGCTGACGATGGAGGCCGGGTACTCCACCGCCATGACACCTGTCGCCCGCCCCGTCGGTCCGACTGGAACGAGCATCCAGGCGGTTGGTTGCCCCGACGGCAGGTATTCGGAGAAGTCGGTGGTGTCGACATAATCGATATCGTTGGATGCCATGGCTTTTCGGAATGCGTCAGGCAGGTATCCTTCACCGCGGAACGGCCCGGTGAGCACGTTGGTGCCAAGTGCGACACCTTTATTCACGCTGAACACCACGTTGCCCTCGGAGTTGATCAGCAGGGCGTCCCGAAATCCCATCCGTGTGACGATCTCGCTGAAGTAGCCGTTGTATCGGGCGTTGGCTTCCGACCAGTTGCTGGCATCGCGGGAGTCACCGCCGCCGGGCACGGTGTAGCGAGTCTGCAGATAGCGCGCAGCGGGCGAGATCGGCAGCAGTGCGTTGACGTCGAGGCGGCCGTCGTCGGCGCCCTTGAACTTGGCGTTGTAGAAGTCGACGAGTGCGCGATCCTGCTCGGGTGTGATGGTGGCACCGGCCAGTTGTTCGAAGCCGGCATTGAATGCGTTCATTGCGTCGCTGGCGGTCTCTCCCCGGGAGAACACAACCAGCGATCCGGTGATGTCGCGCAACCCCAACTCGAGCACACTCGCTCGAGATTCACGGATACTGGTCAGCCGGTCGAACACCGCTTCCCGCAGTGACGAGCGGCCGGATTGGAAACCGATCCCGCCGGCGATCGCAGTCGCCAACACGCTCATGGTGAGCAGCATGAGCATGAGCTTGGACTGGATGCTGACCCGCTCCAGCAGGCCGCGCTTGGCTTTGCGTCGTTGCAGCCGATCGGCCAGGGCGGACCGGGAGTCCGGCGAAACCGCCTCCGCGGTGACTTCCGGCGATGCCGACATCGAGTTCCTTCGCGTGTGCCTGCCTTAGGTGGTCACGCCGAGGGTAGCTTGTCGAAGGTGGGCTGAGCGTGCAGGCGCACGAACGCACGCCGGCTAACCTCAGGCTCTGCTGAGGACCAGCCAGCCATGCGGGGCGACCTCGGCGTGGCTGACCATCTCTGTGGGCGGGGCTCCCGAACCTGCAAGCACCTCTCCGGCACCGCCGATAAGGTCGACGACCGGCAGCATCATCGCGGTGTCGTCGAGATTGAGCGCGACGATCAGCGCGTCCTGGCCGTATCGCGATTCATAGACATAGCAGCGGTTGTCGAGCCGAAGTGCGGTGGTCCGTGCATGGTGAAGCCAGGGATGGCGGCGGCGCAGGCCGATCAGATGTCGATGCAGATTGAGCACATCACGGGCGTCATCGGTGAGGCCGGTTGCCGCGAGACCGGTTGCAGGCGGCGGGAATTCGGGCCGCACGGCGTCGTCGCCCCCAACCCGGTCCTCCTTGATCCCGGTATAGCCGAACTCGTCGCCGGCATAGATGCAAGGCACCCCGCCGGTAGTGAACAGCACCACCAGGGCGTGACCCACGTGGTCGGACCGGTCCAGCTTGCTGGCGATGCGGGTGACATCGTGATTGCCCACGAAGGTCAGCGGACTGAAGGTGTCCAGGAATTCGTTGTGGCGTTGCAGCGCCCAGTCCAACTCATGGAAGTTACCGTCGTTGAGGCTGCTCCAGGTCGCCTTCCACAACTCGTACTGGGTGACTGAGTCCGCGGTGGACCCCTCGACGAATCCGCTGTAGTCACCGTGGATCACCTCGGCGACGAACCAGGCATCCGGATGTTCGGCGCGAACCCGGGGGAGCACCTGAGCCCAGAAGGACTGCGGCACCGCGTAGGCGGCATCGAGGCGCCAACCGTCGGCGCCTCGGCGCAGCCAGTGCGTCATCACATCCACGGTGTAGTCCACGACGGCGGGATTCCGATGATTGAGGGTGATGAGTTCGCCGTGGCCCTCGAAGGTCTGGAAGTGCCCCGGCCGGCCGCAGAACCACTGCGCGGCGTCGGCGTCGTCGTGTTCGATCGCTTCCCGATAGCGGGGGAACTCAGTACCGACATGGTTGAACACGCCGTCGAGCAGCACCCGCAGGCCGCGCCGGTGGGCTTCCTCGATCAGCCGGTCGAAGTCGCTGTCGTCGCCCAGACGGGGGTCGATCCGGTAGTGGTCGGTGCTGTCGTAGCCGTGCGTGCGGGAGGCGAACACCGGCCCCAGCGCCACACCCGAGGCGCCCAGTTCAATGGCGTGGTCAAGCCAGTCCACCAGCCGGCCCAGCCGGTGTTCATCGGGAGCGGGGGGCTGCTCGGCCGGAAAAGCGCCGACGAAGCCCAGTGGGTAGACGTGCCACCAAATCGCATGGTGCACCCAGTCCGGCATGGCTTCCAACTGTAGGTCGATGCACCGTGAATCGTGGCCGGACCGGAAATAGACACCGTCGACCGCGCCGTGTTCTAGTGCAGGAATGCTGGAATTCACCGTCGAGGACTGGTCGGCAGAAGACGTCGAACGCTTGCGGGGCATCTACGGGCCGCTGGCCGACTCGGTGCGCGCATTGGTCGACGCCACGATTCGCACCGAAGCTGACGCTGCGACGGTCGCCGAGGTCACACGTGATATCGACGCTGCGGTTTCCCGGCTGCGGGAGCGCCAGATCGACGGCGCGTTCGGGGTGCGGGTGGCCACCGACGGTCAGGGCATCAGCTGGGGCAACGCCGTGATCGGGGTCCGTAATGCCCTTGCGCCGCCGGTGCACACCCATCGCGACGAGTCCGGACGGGTATCGGCAGACTTCCACCTGGGTGCGGCCTACGAGGGACCTCCCGGACATGTTCATGGCGGGGTGTCGGCACTGATCCTCGACCATCTGCTCGGCGAGGCGGCCAGCCCGGATCAGAAGCCGCGCTTCACCGGAAGCATCACCGTGCGCTATCTGCGCGCCACCCCGTTGGGTGCGCTGCACGTCGAAGCCCTCCGCACCCGCACCGACGGCGTCAAGACGTATTGCACCGGGACAATCGCCGATGCCGAGGGCATCACCGTTGAGGCCGAGGGCGTGTTCATCACCCCACGCTGGCTGCGAGACTGAACCGATGGAGAAAGTGATCGTCGCGTTGCGTTCGGCGACCGGTGACGACGAACTGACGGCGCGGCTGTGCGGGCCGGTAGCCGGCGCCCTGCTGGAACTCGACCTGCCCGGGGTAACCGTCAACGTCCGGGATGCACCGGTCCGGGATTCGCTGATGACGCTGACGACGCTTGACCCCCCGGTGCAGGCGTTGGTGAGCCTGTGGGTCGAGCAGCACTATGGGGACCAGGTCGGGGCGGCGATGGAGATCATCGGGCCGGCAGCGGAATCGGTGGCCTGCTATCTGGTCACCGAATCGGCTCCGCTGCCACCGCCGCCGTCGCCGCCCGGGCAGCGCGCCCCCGGCCTGGCCAACATCGCCATGCTGCGCCGGCCGGCCGACCTGGATGAAGCGACCTGGTTGACCCGCTGGCAGCGCGAACACACTCCGGTGGCCATCGCCACCCAGTCGACGTTCGGCTACGTACAGAACTATGTGGTGCGGGCGCTGACCGCCGATGCTCCGCCGGTCTCGGCGATCGTCGAGGAGTTGTTTCCCATCGAGGCTGCGGGCAGCCTGCACGCTTTCTTCGGTGCTGCCGACGACGCTGACCTCGCTGACCGGATGGGCCGGATGATCGCCAGCACGTCGGCCTTCGGCGCCAACGTGAACATCGACACCGTGCCCACTGGGCGGTATGTGTTTCGGACTCCGTTCCGCGAAGACCTCCGGTCCGGCCTTTAGGCTGACACGGTGCCGCTGCTTATCGCCGACGAGAACCGAGTCCGAACGCTCACCCTCAATCGGCCGGACGCCCTCAACGCCTTCAACGAGGCTCTCTACGACGCGACCACCGAAGCGCTGGGCGATGCTGCCGCCAATCCGGAGGTCGCCGTCGTGGTGATCACCGGTGCCGGCCGCGCCTTCTGCGCCGGACAAGACCTCGCCGAGATGCAGGCCCGCATCACCGATCCCGGCTTCGTGGCCGGCCGGCACGGATTTCCCGGGCTCATCGATGCGCTGGCGGGGTTTCCGAAACCACTGATCTGCGCGGTCAACGGTGTGGGCGTGGGCCTTGGAACGACCATCCTAGGTTTCGCCGATCTGGCCTTCATGTCCTCGGCCGCG
>CAXNJA010000072.1:0-12731 GCA_964202555.1 Mycobacterium sp. | reverse complement strand
TCGCATCTCCTCATGCTGCGGTGCCCTGTCCCGGTGACAGGGCTCGCGTGGTTAGCTGGTTTCAACCCAGAGGAGAGGAGTCGACGTGTTGCTGACCTTGCGCCTCGTTCCGGTATTCGCGCTCGCCGTGACTGCCGCGGCACTGGTGGCGGCTCCGACAGCCGCCGCAGACTGCAACACCGTCACCGGAAGCACGTTGTGCGCCAGTGGCACGGTGAGCGGCAGTTCGGGAGCGCCCACCAGTGTGCCCGTCTACAACCCGTATCCCTGCTACGGCAATCCAGGGTGTGACTTCTACGATGACTACAACCCGGGCCTGATCTTCGATCTCTCGCCGGACTTCGGCAACCGCCCCCAACCCCGCTGATTCGAAGGAGTCCCTGTGCTGAAGATCCGTGTTCTTCACGGCGTGATTACTGTCGGCGCGCTCGCCGGTGCACTGCTGGCGACTGCGCCTTCGGCCGTGGCCGATCCGCCGAACTGCACCGCCGCCGACATGGCAGGTGTCGCGGCCGGGGTGTCGGCAGCGACATCGGCATACCTGTTCACCCACCCCGAGGTGAACGCTTTCGTCACCGGACTCAAAGGCCAACCGCGAGAACAGGTCCTGGGTCAAGTGCAGCAGTACCTCGACGCCAACCCGCAGACCAAGGCAGAGATCCGTAACATCCGGCAGCCACTGGCCGACCTACGCAACCGTTGCGGTGTCAACGCCGAACTGCCGATGAGCTGAGTGTCTCACCGCCGGTCAGGCGCTGCGGCGACCCCGCGCCGGTCAGGCGCTGCGGCGACCCCGCGCCGGTCAGGCGCTGCGGCGACGTAGCCCACCCTTGATCATCAGTTCGCGCTCGGCCTCGCTGAGACCACCCCAGATGCCATAGGGCTCCCCCACCTTCAACGCGTGCGTCCGGCACTCGGTGATCACCGGGCATTGCCGGCACAGCTGCTTGGCGGCCATCTCGCGTTTGGCGCGGGCCCGGCCCCGCTCCCCGTCGGGATGAAAGAACACCGAGGACTCGACGCCCCGGCAGGACCCCTGCATCTGCCAATCCCAAATATCGGCATTAGGGCCGGGTAGCTGTTGCGGATTCAGCATGTGAAAACCTCTCTCCCCGCGCATATCTCGCACGTACGAGTCTTTGGACGATCGTCAGGTGCGGTCGCCGGTGACCACTCGCGTCCTCACGGTATGAGGCTCGATGAAACCTCGTCAACAAGCCCCGGTGCGGGCGATCGCCCTGTTGCAGGCCAAGAATTTACGTCGCGTTCATCTTTAAGGCCGTCCATGCGTGATCGCCCCAGCGCCACGGCGCCAACGCACCGTCGATCGGCTGTCACCAGCGCGCCACGTGACATGGCCGTAACGTCGCGAGCACGAACTCTTAACCGGTAGCGTCGGGTCGCAATGGCTTTCACGGCGTCCTCCACGGCCGTTCCACTCGAAGCGGCGGCGTTCGGCGACGATCCCGGACGGTGGCCATTGCCGGCCGCGCACGATTGCATGCATCGTTGGCTGCGGGCGGTGGCCGCCGGAGGGCAGGGTCGCTACGGCAGTGCCGCAGCCGAGCTCTCAGAATTGCTGCGCGATCGGCCCGAGGCGCGATTTGCCTCCCTGGCGCTCAGCACCAAGGCATCCTTCCTGCGGCAACTCGGCTGGCATTGGCTAGCCCATGATTGGGACGGCCGGGCCTGGGCGCGTGCCGCCGGGGATCCGGAGGCCGGGGCCGACGCCCTGATCGGGCTAGCCGCCGATGCTCTGGGCGTCGGCCGGTTGGCGGCTTCGGCTGCCCTGTTGGCCCGGGCCGCCGGGTTGGTCCACACCCATCCGGCGCCGCCACCACGGCTGGAAATCCGGCTGGCCTGGGTCCGGGCCGAACTGGCGATGGCTTCCGGCGACGGCGACAGCGCGGTGCGCCACGCCCGGTGCGGGGTCGAGCTGGCCCAGGCCGCGGTGCCCCTGCTGCGCCGCCACCGGGTCAAAAGCGACGTGGTGCTGGCCGCGGCGCTGTGCTGCTGCGGTGACCTGGCGGCGGCGCGGGCAGTGGCCGACGCCGCATTGCAGGCCACAGAGGCCTACCGCCTGGTGCCGTTAAGGTGGGCGCTGGCCTGCCTACTCGCCGACATCGGCAGCGGCGCGCACAGCCCGGCGGTCATCGCCGACATCCGGGACCGAAGTGCCTGGTTCGTCGTCCGCCACGGCGGTCGCTGGAACGCGCGCTAACCGCCGGTGAGCAGCCCCGACCGATATTGTCACTGCTGAGACGGGCCACCACCGAAAAGCCCTGTCCGTAACGTTGGAGATGCCGCCGTCGATGTCCATTCCAGGAGAGCGTCTCGACGCCGCCGTTGCGCAGGCAGCGGCCGGTAGCCGGGATGCGCTTCGGGAGGTAGTGGAGACCATCCGGCCCATCGTGGTCCGGTACGTCCGGGCCCGGATCGGGGCCGCGGAGCGCAGTGGTCTCTCCGCTGACGACGTTGCACAGGAGGTTTGCTTGGCCGCCATCCAGGCGCTGCCGCGCTATCAGGATCAGGGACGCCCCTTCCTGGCCTTCGTGTACGGCATCGCATCGCACAAGGTCGCCGACGCCCACCGCGCCGCGGCCCGCAACAAGTCCGACCCCACTGACGTGGTGCCGGAGCGGTACTCGCTGGATGTCGGTCCCGAACAGATGGCAATGCGGTCGGATTCGGCCGCCCGGATGGACAAGCTGCTGGCCCTGCTTCCGGACAAACAGCGCGAGATCCTCACCCTGCGCATCGTGGTCGGGCTGTCCGCTGAAGAGACCGCGGAGGCCGTCGGCAGCACCCCTGGAGCCGTCCGGGTGGCCCAGCACCGCGCCCTGGCGCGGCTGAAATCAGAGATCGCCGGAGCGGGGTTGGACTATGCCTGATTTCGGAAGGCCTGATTTCGGAAAGCCGGCGGAGCCGTCGCTGGACGAGATCCGCCGCAGCGACAGTGTCATCGACGCCCTGGCCGGGGGCCGGTCGGTGGCCCCCCATGATGCGGCCGACGCTGAGTTGGCGGCGCTGCTGGGCAGTTGGCGCGACGAGACCCGCTGGCCGCCTGCCACCGGGCTGATCACCGAATCCGACGCGATCGCCGCGCTCAACGCCGGCCGGGCTCAGCGTCGGTCGGGTACAGGTCGGGACCGCCTGGACCCCGACGCCGCCACTACTCCGCGGCGGCGTCCGCGCGGTCTGAGCGTGATCGGAGCGACGGCGGCGGCTGTGCTGTGTATCGGTGGGTTCGGTGCCGTCGTGGCCGGGGCCGGCCCTGGCGACGGCTTGTACGGCGTGCGCTCCATGCTGTTCGGCACGCCCAAACAGGTGCGTGACGATCAGGTGGGGCTGGCCGCCCGGACCCAGTTGAATCAGGTGCAGGACCTCATCTCCCGCGGCGACTGGCAGCAGGCTCAGGACAAGCTGGTCGAGGTGAGCACGCAGGTCGCCAGCATCGGCGATCAGCAGCAGAAGCAGGATCTGCTCGAACAGTTCAACGACCTGTCGGCGAAGGTGGTCGAGCGTGATCCGGCGGCCACCGCCCCGCCGGGTGTGGTCTACACCGTTCCGCCGTCGTCGGCGGAATTGGTCCCGGCCGTCGCTCCCACCAGCACGCCCAGCGCCCCGCCGGTGAGCCCCTCGACGACGCCGACGACATCGACGGCACCGCCGACATCTGCAGCACCGGTGACTTCTGCGACACCGACAAGCCCGACCACCTCGGCGCCGGGGCCCTCAACCGAGTCGCCCGCGCCCGGAACCGCCCCGACCACCTCGGTAACCGATTCGGCCTCGTCGGTTCCGCCGTCCTCGGCGTCCTCGCCGGCGACTAGTGCTGCTCCGTCCGCGCAGAGCCAGCCGACGACGACGCCGACCAGTGCGGCCCCGACGACCAGTGTCACCGCGGCCCCGCCCGCTGCGGAGTCGACGAGTGCGGCCCCGGCGCCCACCGCGGCGGTCACCACCACGGCGGCGGTGGAGAGGTCTGCGTCCCCGACAGGTGAAAGCTCAACCGCAGCGCCTGCCGAGTCACCTGCCGGGTCAGCCCCCGCGCCCCTGCCGGAGTCCGTGGTCACCACCACGGTGGTGATCCCGGTACCGATCGGTTAGCACCCCCGACCCGGATCGGGTGGGTCTAGCGCGAGCCGTCGTAGTAGTCCGAGGTCGCCTCGTTCAGCGATGCGTCGGCGTATCCGCGGCAGTAGTCCCAGGTCACGTAAGCGTCCGGTTCGGGGTCGTAGGCCGGCTCGTGCGGACGCACTGTTCCGTCGACGAGAAGCTGAAGCAGGTTGGCGCGCAACATGTCCCAGTCGTGGTAGTGGTCGGAGTTGCAGTCATCGCAGCACACCACCAGGCCGCGGATGCCTTTGCCGGCCAGCAGGGCCTCATAGACCGCAAGGTCGGCGAGGTCGGCTTCCACGGCGACGCGCTCCTGGGGATCCAGCGGCTGACCGGGCTCGAGTGCGTCCAGAGCCGCCGTCGGATCGCACGGGTCATCAGCGAACGGATCGGGCGGCAGGCCTGGTGGCAGGTGGTCGCGCACGACTCCACATTACGCGAGCACCCCTGGGAGCGCGCCGGTAGCCATTCCGGCGAGCCGATAGGATGAGGGACCCCGTTCCGCCCGCTGATGGAGGCCGCGCCGATGTCCCTTGCCGAAGGCAGCACCGACCGGGTGGAAAGCGGCACCGACCGGGTCGATGGGCTCAACGGTGCCAACCGCGGGCCGCTCATCGTGCCACTGCGGACCGGGGGCGACGACCCGGCCAAGATCGCGATGCTGGGTTTGACCTTCGACGATGTGCTCCTGCTGCCCGCGGCATCCGATGTGATTCCGGCGACCGCCGACACCTCCAGTCGGCTGACCCGCAAGATCCGTCTCAATGTGCCTCTGGTCAGTTCCGCCATGGACACCGTGACCGAGGCCAGGATGGCGATCGCGATGGCCCGCGCGGGTGGCATCGGGGTGCTGCACCGCAACCTGTCCATCACCGAACAGGCCAGCCAGGTCGAGATGGTGAAGCGCTCCGAAGCCGGCATGGTGACCGATCCGGTGACCTGTTCGCCGGACAACACACTGGCCGAGGTCGACGCCATGTGCGCCCGCTTCCACATCTCCGGTCTGCCCGTGGTCGACCGCGATGGCGCCCTACTGGGCATCATCACCAACCGGGACATGCGCTTTGAAGTCGACATGAACAAGCGCGTCGGCGAGGTGATGACCAAGTCGCCGCTGATCACCGCGCAGCAGGGCGTCACCGCCGACGCCGCCCTCGGCCTGTTGCGCCGCAACAAGATTGAGAAGCTCCCCATCGTCGATGGGCACGGCCGACTCACCGGATTGATCACCGTGAAGGACTTCGTCAAGACCGAGAAGCACCCGAGCGCCACCAAAGACAGCGACGGCCGACTACTGGTCGGCGCGGCCGTCGGCGTCGGCGACGACGCCTGGGACCGGGCGATGGCACTGGTCGACGCCGGTGTGGATGTGATCGTGGTCGACACCGCCCACGCCCACAACCGTCGGGTGCTCGACATGGTCGGCAAAGTGAAGGCCGAGGTCGGCCACAAAGTTGAGGTGGTCGGCGGCAACGTCGCCACCCGAGGCGCGGCTGCGGCACTGGTCGAGGCCGGCGCTGATGCCGTCAAGGTGGGCGTCGGGCCCGGTTCCATCTGCACCACCCGGGTGGTCGCCGGGGTGGGCGCCCCGCAGATCACCGCGATCCTGGAGGCGGTGGCCGTTTGTGCACCCGCCGGGGTGCCGGTGATCGCCGACGGCGGATTGCAGTACTCCGGGGACATCGCCAAGGCGCTGGCCGCCGGGGCGTCGACGGCGATGCTGGGTTCGCTGCTGGCCGGTACCGCCGAAGCGCCCGGCGACCTGATCTTCGTCAACGGCAAGCAGTTCAAGAGTTATCGCGGCATGGGGTCGCTGGGAGCCATGCAGGGCCGGGGGGAGGCCGGCGCTGCAAAGTCCTACTCCAAAGACCGCTACTTCCAGGACGATGTGCTCTCCGAGGACAAGTTGGTGCCCGAGGGCATCGAGGGCCGGGTGCCTTTCCGCGGCCCGCTGGCCACCGTCATCCACCAACTCACCGGCGGGCTGCGCGCCGCGATGGGCTACACCGGGTCGGCGACCATCGCCGACCTGCAGCGGGCTCAGTTCGTCCAGATCACCGCGGCCGGGCTCAAGGAGAGCCACCCGCATGACATCACCATGACCGCCGAAGCACCGAATTACTACTCCCGGTAGGAGATGTCGATGAGCGCTTGGGTACAGAGGGGATAGCCAGACCGTGCGTGACATGGTTGAAATCGGCATGGGCAGAACCGCCCGCCGCACATACGAACTCAGCGATATCAACATCGTCCCGGCCCGGCGGACCCGCTCATCCAAGGATGTGTCCACCGCCTGGCAGTTGGACGCCTACCGGTTCGAGATCCCGGTCATCGCTCACCCCACCGACGCCCTGGTCTCCCCGGAGTTCGCCATTGAACTCGGCCGCCTCGGTGGCCTGGGGGTGCTCAACGGCGAGGGCCTGATCGGTCGGCATGCCGACGTCGGCGAGAAGATCGCCGAGGTCCTGCGGGCCGCCGAAAAGCAGGATGATCCGGGCGTCTCGATCCGGCTGCTGCAACAGTTGCACGCTGCGCCACTGGATCTCGATCTGCTCGGGGCGGCGGTGGCTCGGGTTCGTGACGCCGGGGTCACTACGGCGGTGCGGGTCAGCCCGCAGAACGCCCAAGCACTCACCCCGACCCTGATCGCCGCCGGAATCGACTTACTGGTCATCCAGGGCACCATCATCTCCGCCGAGCGGGTCGCATCCGATGGCGAGCCGCTGAACCTCAAGACCTTCATCTCCGAATTGGACGTACCGGTGGTGGCCGGAGGTGTGGCCGACCAGCGCACCGCGCTGCATTTGATGCGCACCGGCGCCGCCGGCGTCATCGTGGGCTACGGCTCCACAGCCTGGGTGACCACCAGCGATGAGGTGCTCGGGATCAGCGTTCCGATGGCCACCGCGATCGCCGACGCCGCCGCCGCCCGCCGGGAGTATCTGGACGAGACCGGGGGCCGCTACGTGCACGTGCTCGCCGACGGGGACATCCACACCTCGGGCGAACTTGCCAAAGCGATCGCCTGCGGCGCCGACGCGGTGCTGCTCGGTACGCCGCTGGCTACGGCCGCCGAAGCACCCGGCGGAGGCTGGTACTGGCCATCCGCCGCGGCCCACCCGTCGCTGCCGCGCGGTGCGCTGCTCGAAGTCGGGGTGGGGCAGCGGCCGTCGCTGGACCAGGTGCTCAACGGGCCGTCCGACGACCCGTTCGGCTCGCTGAACCTGGTCGGCGGCTTGCGTCGTTCGATGGCCAAGGCCGGATACTGCGACCTCAAGGAATTCCAGAAAGTGGGCCTGACCGTCGGCAGCTGACTGCAGGCCTGCGCCGTCGCAGGGGGGACTTAGACTGTCTTGGTGCAATCGGTGGAACCCTCGGCCGCTCCGCGGCCCGTCCTGGTAATCGACTTCGGTGCGCAGTACGCCCAGTTGATTGCCCGGCGGGTGCGGGAATCCCGGGTGTTCTCCGAAGTGGTTGCCCACACCGTCACCGTCGAAGAGATCAAGGCGCGTGACCCGCAGGCCATCGTGCTCTCCGGCGGGCCGGCCAGCGTGTACGCCGACGGGGCGCCGCAACTGGACCCGGCCCTGTTCGACCTTGGGGTTCCGGTGTTCGGCATCTGCTACGGATTCCAGGCAATGGCCCAGGCTCTGGGCGGCACCGTCGCTCGCACCGGAACCAGTGAGTACGGCCGGACCGATCTCAATGTTCTTGGCGGGCAACTACATTCAGGGCTTCCCGGAATTCAGCCGGTGTGGATGAGCCACGGCGACGCGGTCACCGATGCGCCGGCCGGCTTCGAAGTGGTGGCCACCAGTCCCGGGGCGCCGGTGGCGGCCTTTGAGGATCGCAGCCGCAAGCTCGCCGGGGTGCAGTACCACCCCGAGGTCATTCACACCCCGCACGGCCAGCAGGTCCTCAGCCGGTTCCTGCACGAATTCGCCGGGATCGGCGCCACCTGGACGCCGGCCAATATCGCCGAAACGCTCATCGAGGCGGTGCGCGAGCAGATCGGCGACGGACACGCCATCTGCGGCTTGTCCGGGGGAGTGGACTCCGCGGTGGCTGCCGCGCTGGTTCAGCGGGCTATCGGTGACCGGCTGACCTGTGTATTCGTCGACCACGGCCTGTTGCGCGCGGGGGAACGCGAGCAGGTGCAGCGCGACTTCGTCGCTGCCACCGGAGCCCGACTGGTGACCGTTGACGCGGCCGACCGTTTCCTGGATGCGTTGTCCGGCGTCAGCAACCCCGAGGGCAAGCGCAAGATCATCGGTCGGGAGTTCATCCGGGCGTTCGAGGGTGCGGTCCGCGATCTGGCCACCTCGGAGCACGTCGAGTTCCTGGTACAGGGAACGCTGTATCCCGACGTCGTCGAATCCGGCGGCGGTAGCGGTACGGCCAATATCAAAAGCCACCACAATGTCGGCGGACTGCCGCCCGACCTGAAGTTCAGCCTCATCGAGCCGCTGCGGCTGTTGTTCAAGGATGAAGTCCGTGCGGTCGGCCGCGAGCTTGGGCTGCCCGAGGATATCGTTGCCCGCCAACCATTTCCGGGTCCCGGACTGGGGATCCGGATCGTCGGCGAGGTGACCGCGCAACGATTGGACACACTGCGTCGGGCCGACCTGATCGCCCGGGAGGAACTGACTTCGGCGGGCCTTGACCAACAGATCTGGCAGTGCCCGGTGGTACTACTGGCCGACGTCCGGTCCGTCGGTGTGCAGGGCGACGGCCGCACCTACGGTCATCCGATTGTGCTGCGACCGGTGTCCAGCGAGGATGCCATGACCGCCGACTGGACTCGGGTGCCCTACGAGGTGCTGGAGCGCATCTCGACCCGGATCACCAACGAGGTTCCGGAGGTCAATCGGGTGGTGCTGGATGTGACCAGCAAGCCGCCGGGCACCATCGAGTGGGAGTGACCCACCTGGCCGCCTTGGCGCCGCCGACCCCTTGACGGCTGTCGGAGGGCAGGTGTTTACTCACTGTATCGAACATATATTCGAATACAGGTGGTGTCGATCGCGGCTGGAGGTGGGCGATGACGGCGGCAGTTGCCCTGGAGGAACAGCAGCGCAACCGCGCTGAACAGCTAGAACAGCTGCGGCGTCAGATAGCGTCGGTCTCCGGGAAAGTCGGCGCCCGATGGCGTCCCGCCGAACCCGACAATGACGTACTGCCCGATGCTGAATCTTTGCTGGCACTCCCGGATGCGCTGGCTGAGCTGCTTCCCGCCGGGTTGCCGAAGGGTTCGGTCGCGGTGCTCTCGGGGGCCCGTTCGCTCCCGGTGGGGATGGTTGCCGCGGTGACGGCCGCCGGCGGTCACGCGGCTGTCGTCGGGCTGCCCGACTTCGGCCTGCTGGCCGCCGCCGAGATGGGCGCGGATCTCAGTCGGCTGGCGATGATCCCGCAGCCGGGTTCTGATCCGGTCGAGGTGGCTGCCGTGCTGATGGACGGGATGGACCTGGTGGTGCTCGGCCTGGCCGGGCGGTGCGTACCGGCTACCCGGTCGCGGGCGGTGGTGGCCCGGGCGCGACAACGGGGATGCACCCTGCTGGTCAGCGGGGGGCAGTGGCAGGGCGCGTCGATGCGGATGGATGCACGGGTGTGCGGGTACGAGATCGCCGGGTCGGCGCGGAGCGGGGGTGGCCTGCCGGTGCCCGGCTGTGGGCGGATCAGCCGGGTCCGGGTGTCCATCCAGGCCCGCGGCCGGCCGTGACCGAAACTATCTTCGGCGCAAGCCCTCGACTTCAGAACCAGAAAGTCGCCGCACCCGCGGGTGTGCTCGCGCAAGCGAGAAAACCCAATGCCGCGCACGCGGCATAGAGGAATCACGCGACTTCAGTCGCGTGAGAAGGTCAACATGCGCAGTCTGGCCATCTGGTGCATGGACTGGCCGGCCGTGGCCGCCGCGGCCGCCGCCGGGCTGCCCTCGGCCGCCCGGATTGCGGTCACCTGCGCCAACCGGGTCGTCGCCTGTTCGGCGTCGGCCCGCGAAGCCGGGGTGCGTCGTGGCCTGCGCCGTCGTGAGGCGCAGGCCCGTTGTACGCAGGTGCACATCGCCCTCGCCGACCCGGCCCGTGACGCCCGGTTCTTCGAGGCGGTGATCGCCGCGGTGGACGACGTGGTGCCTCGGGCCGAGGTGCTCCGACCGGGTCTGCTGGTGGTGCCGGTACGCGGCGCGGCCCGCTATTTCGGCTCCGAGCAGGCCGCCGCTGAACGTCTGGTCGACGCCGTGGCCGCCGCCGGCGCGGAATGCCAGGTCGGGGTGGCCGACCAGTTGCCCACCGCGGTGTTCGCGGCCAAGGCCGGTCGGGTGGTGGAGCCTGGCCAGGATGCGACATTCCTGTCCGGGTTGTCCATCAGGCAGCTCGCCGGTGAGCCCAGCCTCTCCGGTCCCGGCCGAGCCGAGTTGGCTGACTTGTTGTGGCGCTTGGGTATTCGCACCTTGGGGCAGTTCGCCGCACTGCCTCGCGGGGATGTCGCTTCCCGGTTCGGGACGGATGCGGTGATCGCGCATCGCCTTGCCCGCGGCGAGCCCGGCCGCGGTCCCTATGGCCGTGAGATTCCTCCGGAGCTTGACGCGGTGCTGCAGTGCGACCCGCCGATCGACCGGGTCGACGCCGCCGCGTTCGCCGGACGGACGCTGGCCGCCGCCCTGCACCGCAGCCTGGAGGCGGCCGGGGTCGGCTGCACCCGCCTGGCCATCCATGCCGTCACCGCAGGCGGTGGTGAGTTGACCCGGGTCTGGCGGTGCGCGGAGCCGTTGACCTCCGACGCCACCGCTGATCGGGTGCGCTGGCAACTCGACGGCTGGCTGACCTCCCGGAATGGATCCCGCACGGGGCAGTCGGGCCCCACCGGCCCGGTGATCTCGCTGCGGTTGCAGCCCGTGGAAGTGGTGTCCGCAGAGGCACTTCAACTGCCGCTGTGGGGCGGCCTCGGCGAGGAGGACCGGTTACGGGCCCGGCGCGCCCTGGTCCGGGTGCAGGGCCTGCTGGGTCCTGAGGCGGTGCAGGTGCCGGTGCTCAGTGGTGGACGCGGGCCCGCTGAGCGGATCACCCTGACCCCGCTCGGTGACGAACCGACGCCCCGGGACGCCCCCGACCGGCCCTGGCCCGGTCAGCTTCCACAACCCGCCCCGGCGGTGCTGCTGGACTCGGCCACCGATGCCGTGGAAGTGCTTGATGCCCAGGGTGATCCGGTTCGCGTCACCGTCCGCGGAATGTTCACCGCCGAGCCGGTCCGACTGGACGGCGCAACAACGCCTTACCGGGGTGAGCTGAGCTGGTGGGCCGGGCCGTGGCCGGTGGACCAGCGGTGGTGGGAACCCGATCGGTCTGGGCGGGTCGCCCGCGCCCAGGTCCTGGTGGGCGAGACCGCACTGCTGCTGTGTTACCGGCAGCGCCGCTGGTATATCGAAGGCGTCTACGAATGATTCAGACGCCGGCGGCAACCAGCCGAGCGTAGAACCAGTCTGGCCACGGCTGCTTGTCGAAGGTTTCCGCATTCACGCAGACGTGAGTCAGGGCCGCCTCGGCGATCAGATCGGTGCCGCGTTCGATGCGATAGGTGCTCTGCAGCGAGGTCCGCCCCGGCGGCTCGATCACCACCGTGACCGCCAACTCGTCATCGAAATGCGCGGGCCGGCGGAACTGCAACTCCGCGGCAACCACCACCAAGTCGATGCCGCGCTGAGTCAAAGTCCGGTAACCACCGAACAATTCGCGCAGCGCCTCGGTATGCGCCATGTCCACCCAGGTGAGGTAATGGCCGTTGAACGCCCGGCCCTGCATGTCGCATTCGACGTAGCGCACCCGCAGTGGCATCGCGAACTGTGCGCCGGCGCTCACGCAGCTTCGTCGATGGAGAAGGTGGTGATTCCGTCCCAGTCGACCAGCGTCCACCCGGTCACCGGGTTGCCGTTCAGCACCACCCGGCCGACATTGGACAGCGGGTGATCGGTGAGCAGGCTGGGCTTACCGTTCCGGGCGTTCATCAGCGTCCACATCATGATCGCCAGCCCACTGGAGAATGCCAACGGCTTCTCGTCGCCGCTGTCATAGATCGTCTGGACAGCAGCGGTGAACTCCGAATTGAACTGATCGCCGTCCACCGAACCCGGGATGCCGAACCGGCGATCGCCCTTGAGCCAACCCTCCGGGCCCAACAGGAAGGTGCCGGAGGTATCCGACATCGGGATGCCCTCGAACCACCCGGCCGAAATCTCATTGAGGCCGGGCAAGACGGTCACCTGTTCGCCCAGTGACGTGGCGGTGGGTGCCGCGGTCTCCTGGGTACGCAGCATCGCCGAGGCGAAAACACCGTCGTAGTTGTTGCCCGCCAGCTTGTTGGCCAGCGTGGCGGCCTGCTCCTGGCCGGCCGGGGTCAATCCCGGGCCGGGCAGCACGGTGGACGCGATGTCGGCGGCGTTGGCCTCCGACTCCGCGTGCCTGATGAAGGTCAGCGTGATGTTGCGGACGTCGGGGGCGGGTTGGCCGCCGCAGGACGCAACCAGCATCACCGACATCAGCATCGCCAGTGCCGAGGACAGTCTCCGAGCGCGCGAAACGTACATGTAGACAGCGTGCACTGTTCGTGGTCCCGGCGGG